>NZ_CP090958.1:311424-622849 GCF_025787225.1 Saxibacter everestensis | reverse complement strand
ACACCGCGCATGAGCGTCGCTCTGAAATTCTCCAGTCTTTGGATACAGAGTTGTCGGCTCCGGCGCAGGATGCGGTCGAGCAGGCTCGCCACAGAGGCTTGGCCCGGCAGCGGACCGAGTTTCAGCGCGCGGAGAGCGGCCTGATCTTCGGACGCCTTGACTCTCTGGACGGGATTACTCGCCGTATCGGGCGGATCGGCATCTCCGGAGCCACCGACGATGACGATCCTCTGGTTGTCGACTGGCGCGCACATGCCGCTCGCCCCTTCTACATGGCCACACCAGTTGAACCTCTGGGACAGGCGCGCCGCAGGCACATTCGCATCGAAGGCCGCACGGTCGCTGGCGTCGACGACGAACCGCTAGACGTGGCAAACGCGAGCGGGTTAGTCGGCGAAGGAGCGCTATTCGCTGCTCTCGGGGAGCGACGCACCGGCCAGATGGGCACTGCCGCCGCGACGCTGCAGCGGGAACAAGACGAGGTGGTCCGTGCCGACGTCAGAGGGCCACTTGTAGTCCAGGGCGGCCCTGGCACGGGCAAGACTGTGGTGGCTCTCCACCGCGCTGCGTACTTGCTCTTCGACAACCCACAACGCGCAACCCAAGGAGTCCTGACCCTTGGGCCATCGCGCCGCTTTTTGGACTACATCGCTCAAGTGCTCCCAGCTCTGGGTGAGACCGCGATCGTTGCAGCGATACCCGATGCTCTCGTTCCAGGGATCACCGTCACCGCCGAAGATCCGCGCGCAACAGCGGAAATCAAGGGCCGAGCGCTCTGGCAACAGGCCCTGACCCGTTACGTCGCGTCACTCACGCCCGAGAGCATGCCAGTTGATTTCGTCTGGCAGGGGGAACGATATGAGATTCCGTCTACCACCGTCGGTCGTCTCATAGCTGCCGCGATCTCTGGGCGCACCTACCACGGTGCGGGCATAGTGTTCGCCGACCAAATGCACGACCGACTCGCCCAGGCCATCGCCGATCGCAACGAAGACCTCTTCGCTCGAATCGATGATGGCCTCGAAGACGTCGTGCATATGCGCGTGGAATTCCCGGAGGTAGGCGGCGGTGAAGGCAGCGAGGCCGATGGAGTGCTCTCCGAAGAGGAACTCGACAGGCTACGCGAAAAGATCGCAGAGGACCCACAAGTTGCCTCAACCATCCGCACTGTGTGGCCCATCCTGGACCCTGAAGAGGAACTGCAGCGCTTCCTGGGTGACGACGCATCCCTACGCCAGTTCGCCCCGGAACTGAGCGACGCCGAGCGAGAAGCAGTCTCGGCCAGGAAGACCGGATGGGCGACTAGCGACATCCCGCTGCTCGACGCAATGTCTGATTTGCTCGGAGACACCGTCATTCACCCGGCAGTAGAAGAGTTCCTCTCCGAGCGGGCTGCGTCACGCCGGGACTGGATCTACGGACACGTCATTGTTGACGAAGCCCAGGAGCTGTCTGAAATGCAATGGCACATGGTGGCCCGCCGCAGCCCGCAACTGTCGATCACAGCAGTCGGGGATATCGACCAAGCCGAAACTCCGCACCAGCACACAACATGGGCCCAAGCCGTCAACGCGGTATTCGGCGAACGCTGGACTCAAGCCAAGCTGACCATCGGCTACCGCACCCCCGCGGAAGTCATGGCACTGACCGGGCCCGTCCTGCAAAGGGCTGGCAGCCTCAACGAACCACCGCATGCTGTCCGGTTGTCAGGAATTGACCCGTGGGAGCGCGACGTAGACGAAGCGGAGCTGGTGGTCGAGGCTACGCGGGCGTTCCAGGAACTGACCGAACGCTGGCCTGGTGGCACCGTAGGCATCATCGCTGCCGCTGGACGGATCCCTGCCCTAAGCGCAGCCATGGATGGCATTCCCGTGATCACCGCGACTCAGTCCAAGGGCCTGGAATGGGACGCCACTCTCGTGATCGATCCGGATGGCATCGCGGCCGAACCCCGCGGCCGGAACCGGCTCTACGTCGCACTCACCCGATCGACTCAAGAACTCGGCCGAATCAACATCCGATAGTAGGCCGCGGCACCATGAGCTTGATCCGATCGCTCGTGGCGCCGTGGCCAAGCTAGTGCCGAGGGTGGACAGGACAACAGGGACTCGCTCCTCATCAACGGGCGATTCTGCTGCGCTCCGACCACCTGGCGCTCAAGGATGCTTGGGTGTCCGCGGCGGGAGGGTGGGCACCGTCGTGACGAACGCCTTCTGCCCGGCGCAACTGTCGAGCACTCGCTCCATCGCCGATTTTTCAGGCTTGGTGACCCACAAACCATAGGCCGCCTTCACGCTGATCTGGCGCGCGACATACACACACCGGTATGCCTTGTTCGGCGGAAGCCAGGAGGCGGCATTCGAGGCCTGCTTCTGGCCATTCGTCGGGCCATCGACCGCCTGTAGATTCAGCGGATCGTTCGCCAGCACCCTCCGCCGCTCCGCGGACAGCTGCAGCGCCCCGGACTGCCAGGCATCCAGCAACGCCACGACATGATCGATCTGCACCGCCGTACTGGTGCGCTGGCCCCGGGTGAAGTCGATCGTCTTCGCCGTGTACGCGTCACTGAGAACGCCGGTCAGGATGACGCAATCGTGGGTGCCCGACTTGAACTTCTCGTTCTCCAAGTCCCGCTTCAGGATGTCGTTGCGGGTATCGCATCCGTTCCGATCGACATCGCTCCAGGCAGCGCCGAATTCTTCTCGGTCGTAACCCGCCTTCGGCGCCCGTCCCTTAACCGGCAGCGAACCGAGTACATCCTGCGCCGACCGCTTGTCGGTGGAGGCCGTTGGCGTCTGGCTCGACGCCCCAGCGGTCTGCGGCACGGGTTGAGCGACCCACCCTGCCGCGACATCACACCCCGCCGTGCCGAGTCCGAGTGCTGCGGTGAGGCTGAAGGCAAGGATCAGGCGACACCTGCGGACACTCCGCCGGAGTTGTTTCACGTTTCTGGCGGTGCTGGCAGACGGAGCGGGGGCGTTCATTAAGGCCTGTTCGAGGTAGGGCGCAGAAAAGGCAGCGCATGCTGTGGGAGATGCCGTCAACGCGGCACCAGGAAAGTCTTTCACGCCTGTAACTTGCCACCCTGTGCCAGCCCAGACCGTAGGCTCGAAGCATGAAGCGCAACCGCGGCCGGATCGTGCAAATCGACACACTTGAAGAGTTTGACCACCGGCTGAGGAGCGGTGCCCGCAGGCTGTCGGGCTGGCGGCTGATGGCGATTGACCTGTCTCAGCGCAGCCGGGAACTACGCGGGTCGGATGTCGGTGGCGCCCTGTTCCTCGGCTGCACCTTCGCCGACCACGACGAGGATTCGGTTCGGGCGCGTGGCGCAGTCGTCTTTCCTGAGGTGCCGAGCGTACCCGTCGACACCTACCGCACCACGCTCTACCGGCCGGACGAACTGTATGACCAGCGCGACTACGAAAAGACACTGGACGCCCGCACCTACGCCTGGTCGCAAAAGGACCACTCGATCGACGCCACCCTTGCCGCGGCACTGCACGATCATGCCGTCGATGGCGCGCTCGCGGCCTGGATCAGCGGTCGTCGCCTTGTCGGGATCATGGGTGGCCATGCCCTGACCCGAGACCAGCGAAAGTATGCGGATGCCGCCCAGCTCGGCTTCCTGCTCGGGGCACACCTCACTGTCGCCACAGGTGGCGGACCGGGTGCGATGGAGGCGGCGAACCTTGGCGGTTATCTCTCCGGGGGCGACGAGGATGACCTGCGGGACGCACTGTCGACGCTCGGCCGAGTGCCGGGGTTTCGCCCCGACATCGGCGCCTGGGCCGAGGCCGCGTTCGAGGTTCGTGAACGGCATCCGCAAGGCGCCGAGTCCCTGGGCATCCCGACCTGGCACTACGGCCATGAACCGCCGAACCTGTTCGCGTCGGCAATCGCCAAGTACTTCCACAACGCGCAGCGTGAGGCAATCCTGCTCGAGGTGTGCCAGGCCGGCATCGTGTTCCTCCCCGGAGCGGGTGGCACCGTGCAGGAGATCTTCCAGGACGCCTGTGAGAACTACTACGCGGACGAGAGCGCGGTCGCCCCGATGGTGCTCATCGGGACCGACTACTGGACCAATGAATACCCGGCGTGGCCACTGCTTAAGGCACTAGCGGCCGGCCGGCCGATGGAGGGTCACGTGCACCTGGTCGAATCCGTGCAGGATGCCGCAGAGCTAATAGCTGCCGGCGCCCAGTGACTGCCGACCATCCGGTGTCCTCGCCAACCCCTCAGATCTGAAGCTCACCGTCTCTGGTGACCACGCGGCCGCCAGCAACCACCAGCTTTCGCCGAGGCGCCCGAACAAGGGCGTCCTGTACGTTCTCCGCATCGATCAGGACGATGTCCGCGCGTGCACCAGCCACCAGATCGTGGACCGGACGATGCACGAAGCCGGCTGCCCGGGTGGTGGCGAGTTCGACAGCGTAACCAAGGTCCTCGTCGGTCCGCAGTCCGTGGAGCCTGGCGAAGTTGAGCGCGATGCGCAGCAGATCGCCGTCGCCGTAGGGTGACCAAAGATCGCGGATCCCGTCTGTGCCGAGGCCCGCCGGGATGCCGCGCTCCCGCATCTCACGCCAGGGCAGCGGAGCCGAACGCACCGGAGCCACGGTTGCCCAACCGATGCCGGCATCCGCAAGGTCATCGAGAAGGTCTGCCTGCCGGGCGGCCGGCAACTCTCCAAGCGCGAAACCGTGCGAGACAGTCACCTTGCCCTGCAGACCTGCCCTACGGGTGCGATCGGCAACGAGCTCGAACTGGAACGCGCCGAGCTCACCCCCGTCATGGATATGGATGTCTATTCCGACGCCCCGTCGCTCCGCGATGTCGAACAGCCCATCGAGCTGCGCTACAGGGTCACGATCAATCGACGCCGGGTCGATTCCACCGATGCTGGTAGCTCCCGCCGCGGCCGCCTGATCGAGAAGTTCAAGTACACCCGGCCGGCGAATCACGCCATCCTGCGGGAACGCGACGATTTCGACCTCGATTGTGCCCTCGAGTGCGTCGACAGCTTCCCGGACGGCGTGGATTCCGCGCAGCCCTACGCCAAGGTCGACATCTACATGACTTCGCATCGCAGTCGTGCCGTGCCGCAGGAATTCACGCAGCACAGCGGTGCTCGATGCGACACTGGGGATGCCGAGCTGGTCCCGTTCGGCGCGCTCGTGAGCGATTCGTCCCTGAGTCGTGGCCTCTCCCCCGTACGAGACCCACCGTTGGCCCCACCAACTTTTGTCCACGTGCGCGTGTGCGTTGATGAAGCCAGGCAAGGCAAGGGCACCGGAGCCATCGATGCGCTCTCCCTGTTCTCTCGCGGTACCGGCGGCCACGACCGTGAGGATTTCGGCGCCGGACGTCACGATATCAACGGCTTCCGCTCCGTACGGACGGACGTTTGTCAGGATCAGCTTCTGCATGTGGCGATGGTATACCAAAGCACTCGCAGACTGCGACCAGATGAACGGTCGATCGGGAGACTCAATAAGATTCGGCGCGCACAACTGGGCACGAAATGGTATACCGCCGTGATAGCCTGCCGGCATGCCTTCAGTAAGCGGGATAAATGCCGTTACAGAGCAGGATCGGGAGTTCCTTCGTCGTTGCGTCGATCTTGCCCGCGAGGCGCTCGATGCAGGCGATGAGCCATTTGGCTCCCTACTCGTCGATGACGTCGGCACCGTCCGGTTCCAGGATCGCAACCGGGTCAAGGACGGCGACGCAACCCGCCACCCGGAGTTCGAGATCGCCAGATGGGCAGCGGAGAACCTCTCGCCTGAGGAGCGTCGGACCAGCGTGGTGTACACCTCGGGAGAGCATTGCCCGATGTGCAGCGCCGCCCACGCCTGGGTTGGCCTGGGACGGATCGTGTACGCCTCAAGCACCGAACAACTGTCGACATGGCGGCAGGAGTGGGGCATTGCGGCTGGGCCCGTCAATGCGCTTCCGATCAATTCTATTGCCCCGCAGGTTCCGGTGGCGGGCCCGGAGTTGTCGCTCGCGGCCGAGATGCGTTCGCTGCATGCCCGCTTGCACGGGGTAGCAGACGCGGATTAGGCCCGGCCGACCACGCTACGCGGTCAGGTCCTTGCCCGCCTTCGCGCCGCTGCCGCATTACGACTGTTCTCCAGGTGCTTCACGACCAGGTCTTCAACTCGGACTACATCGCGATCCGCGATCGCGGCATAGAGATCTTCGTGCTCTTTGGCGATTCCCACCAGGTCGTCGTGCTGAGCCAGCAGCCAGCGCATCCTGCTTCGAAGCGTGCCTTCGAGCTCGATCAGGAGTTCATTGGCAGCCAGCGAGGTCACGGTCTCATGGAAATCGGCCGCCGCGCGCCTGGCCCGGACCGCATCTCCTCCGCGGGCCGCTGCCAGCTCGGCGTCGACGTTTGCCCGGAGTTTCTGCAGACCAGGCCGGGTATGCCGCTGGGCGGCGAGCCGAAACGTGAGTACTTCAAGCGCCGAACGGACCTCGCCGAGATCTGCTACGTCCGTTGGTGTGAATTCGCGGACGACAGCCCAGGTGCGTGGCCTCGGGGTCACCAGGCCTTCGGCAACAAGTGTCTTCAGTGCATCTCGGACCGGCAGCCTGCTGACGCCGAGTTCCGCGGCGAGTTCGCGCTCGACAAGTTTGCTGCCGGGCTGACGAACGCCATCAAGAATGTCGTCTCGCAGCCGCCGGGTAACCCGGTCCGACTCCGGCGCAAACCGGTCTGGTTCTGTCATATCCGCCATTCTCGCATCAGGCTCCAGCTTTCCGACTTCGGTATACCATTTCCCGTCGGCGGAGAATATCCGGCGGTAGCAGGCCCCATGGCCCAAGATAGATGCATGGAACCTATCGCCGCCCTCGACGAAATTGCATTCCGGCTCGAGCGAGAGCTTGCGCCGTCGTTCAAGGTCAAGGCGTTTCGCCGTGCCGCCGACGCACTTGCCGGCATACCGGCGTCCACGCTGCCCGAACAGGTCAGGGACGGGAGCCTTCGCCGCACGAAGGGGATCGGCAACTCCACGTTCGATGTGATCAACGAGGCAATTTCCGGCCAGGTGCCCGGCTATTTGCAGAAAGTACGCGACCGAGCCGAGCCGCTGCTCGGGTCACAGGCCGGAGCGCCCGACGACGTGGGATCGGCGATCCGCGGCGACCTGCACACCCACAGCGAGTGGACGGACGGGACGACGCCGATCGACAAGATGGTGGATGCGGCACGCTGGCTCGGCCGGGAATACATCGCGCTCACCGATCATTCCCCGAACCTCACCATCGCGAACGGGCTCAGTGCCGCACGGCTGACGGACCAGCTCTACGTCGTCGCGCAGCTCAACAAGCAGCACGACGATATCCAGGTTCTTTCAGGTATCGAAGTCGACATCCTGGAGAGCGGCGAGCTCGATCAGACACCGGAGATGTTGGACCGGCTGAATGTGGTCGTGGCGAGCGTGCACTCGAAACTCCGAGCCGACGAAAAGACAATGACCGAACGAATGCTCCGCGGCATCGCGCATCCCCGCACGAACGTACTCGGCCACTGCACCGGGCGCTTGGTAAAGGGATCGCGCGGCACTCGTCCGCCATCGACATTCGATGCCGAGCGGGTCTTCGCGGCCTGCGCGGCGAACGATGTCGCGATTGAGATCAACTCCCGGCCGGAACGACAGGACCCACCCGACGACCTGATTCGTCTGGCACTCGACGTCGGCTGCCTGTTCAGTATCGACAGCGACGCGCACGCGCCCGGCCATCTCGACTTTCTCAGCTACGGCGCCGAGCGCGCCCAGAGAAACGGCGTGCCGATCGACCGGATCGTGACCACATGGCCAGTGGACCGACTGCTCGAATGGTCCAGGGCGGCTAGTTAGCTGTTCGCCGCCTGGGCCGCGGCTCAGCCAGGCACCGCGATTCAGCTGCCGCTGGAGTTGGCGTACAGCCGCCGATTCAGTGGTTTACGCGAGATGAGCAACACCAAGCCCAAGACGATCGCCGACACCGCGACGATCGTGAAGTACGCCGGGCTGGGAATGGCAGTGAAGAGCTGGGATCATCCCGTCGCCCGTCACGCTCGAGACGAGCAGGATGTAGAAGCAGGCAATCCCGATCTGGAACAGGCCGATCGCGAACTTCGCCGCGGCATTCTTTGCTGCCACTGATATTCAAAACCGGCGATTAGCACCAGTATCGGGCCGCTACCCGTCGGCCGGGCACTGCTCGTAGGCGTAGTCACTGTTATCAGCGGTGGCCAGGTCGCGGTCACGCAAAATGGTCAGCGGCGCCCTGTCTCCGCGTTCACATACCGCTGTGAAGGGCGCCGGGAGGTTGTCGGTGTACTCGATTTGCAACACTTGCTTGCCGTAGACACTCGTGTAGGCGGAGCACTCGTCGTAGGCGGCGCATTCCTCGGTGACTGCGAAATCGAAGCCAATGTCGGCGTGGCCGGTCTCGGCAATTTCGGCGGCGTTCTTCTGCCCGATCGCAAGGCCGTGTTGGTGTGCCAGTGCGACATACGCGCGCGCCAACGCCATCGCGCCGCTTTCGCTGATCACTCCGTCGGCAGGGTCGGTGAATCTGATCCAGGTGTCCAGATTGTCGATCTCGACCGCGTCGTAGCCGTCGTCTGCGCACCCGGTGATTACCGGCCCGATCACCTTGAGGATCCCGTCTCGTTGGGATGCGGACGACGGGTCGAGGATGTACTCGTCCGGCCAATCCGGATCGAGCACAAGCTCGCCATCGGCATCGTGCAGCAGAAGGTCTTCGCGGTCCCCCGCCCAGGCGTCTTTTTCGCCTGGCTGAGTCTGGAACCCGTTGACGTAGCAGATGTTGTATGCGCCGCGGGCCGGAGCGTCGCTCGCATCCCGCACCACCACATCCACGCCGGGAGACAGATCGTAGGCGCCGCCGAGCTGATAGTCGAACACCCCGGAGACTGGTGGCAGAACCACGCCGCCCGCCGTCGAGACCGGACCTTCGATGGCCCCCGGGGCCACCTGGCAACCAGCCAGCCCGAGCACAACGACGACTCCCAGCATCCAACTCTTGCGCATGCTGTCCATTGTCTCTTGGCCGTGGGTTCAATCCCGCGAGCAGCGTCCTGCAGCGCTAGCGGTCCAGGACCCACCAGCGTCGAGCGGTGTCCGTAAAGATCACAAACGCAAAAAGCATCGCTCCTCCGGTCAGGAAGAAAATTCCGCTGTGCAGGGCGAAGCTGCTGTCACGACGCGCGACGCCTGCGAAGAGCCAGGCTCCCACGACGCCGATGAGCAGAAGTGCGGCGATCGCGTTCGCCCAGCGCGTGAACGACATGCTTCCGGTACGGGCGGCCACCCTGACGAGAACACAGAGAGCGAGGACACCGACCAGGCTGAGTCCGATGAACGCGATGCCGATGAACAGGGAAGGGCCGTCGATGTCACCGTCCTCGGTCCGGTAGGTTACCCCGAGGAACCCCGTGGCGACAATGTTCGAGGTCACATCTTTTTGGTCGACCGACCAAGTCAGGTACGGCAGGAGCAGCCCCAGTCCAATGCCCAAACCGGCCGCAAAAGCCAGGGACCGGATCAGCACCGCCTCGATCCGTTCAATCCGGTCCGCAAGTAAGCCGTGGTCCAGTTGCTGCATGTCTCCGGACCTCCGTGTCGTTGTCGATTCGATTGACTGTCGTTCAGCATAGGCGACCAAAACCATGTCTGTTCTGCCGTCACTTTCGTGGAAGTCAGACCTATCCACGTTCGAGGTCATCGAGCAACTCGACGGCCGCCCGAGCGTACTCACCGATCCAGCGGTCGTAGATTCGTTTGATCGGGACCGGCGCCAGCGTGAGATAGCGTTCCCGCCCGACCTTCCTTCCCGTCACGAGGCATGCCCGCTCCAGTACACGCAGATGTTGAAGCACCGTCGTGCGATCGAGCTCGGGGAAATGCTGACAGAGCTCACCGGTGCTACATGACCCAGCCTTCAGCGCATCGAGCATGCGGCGCCGCGTCGGAGATGCAAGCGCCTTGAATACCGAGTCGTCATCGGGGCCTATTGTGTGATCAGCTGACACGTTATATAAATATCACATGAACAAGATGGAAGATGAACTAACCGAACTCACATTCACGGTTTCCGTTCGGGTTTCGCGGCCATCGGCGCAGGTATACGAGGCCGTTGCCGACCCCGAGCAGCTTTCCCGGTATTTCACCACCGGCGGGGCCCGCGGTCGTCTCGAACCGGGCAATGATGTCACCTGGGACTTCCACGATTTCCCCGGCGCTTTTCCGGTCAGGGTACTTGAGGCTGATCCGCCACGGCGAATCGTCATCGAGTGGGCCGGTGAGGCCACGACCAATGACCAGGGCACCACGACCACGACGTTCGAGTTCGAGCCTCTTGACGACGACACCCGAACCCTCGTAACGATCACGGAATCCTCATGGCGGCCCACAGTGGACGGAGCAAAGAACGCCTTCGACAACTGCGAGGGCTGGACTAGCATGCTCTCTGCGTTGAAGGCCTGGATCGAGCACGGCGTCAACTTGCGTGAAGGCTTTTACAAGTAGGTCACTGCCAGGCTGAGTCCGGCGCGGTTCTAGGTGGTGCTGTGGGGAAACCCCTGCTGCACGCAGAACTTGCAGCGGCGGCCGATGCGATTCGCCATGCTGACTAAAACGCGTCGAGGTAGCGCGACAGTGTTCGAACCGTGCCTCGTCCCTACAGTTGGCCGTTCCGTCGCTGCTGACGGAGCGCCGCAGCTAACGGCGGAAGATAGCTCTCGACGACGTCGCGGACGACCTCCACGTCAACCCCGAAATACTGGTGAACGAGGATGTTGCGAAAACCTCGGATCTGCGGCCACGCGATCTCCGGATGCGCATCGATGATCTCCGCCGGAAGGTGGTTCGCTGCCTCGCCGATGATCTGCAGGTTCCGTTCTATGGCGTCCTCGGCCATGTCCGCGAGACTTTCGCCTTCACTCGCGAGAGCGGTGGCGTACCGCTGGCACCGTTCGATGGCATCGAGGAGATCGGCGATGCGCTGACCAGCATCGCGACTCACAGCGCGATGGCGTCCTCGAGCGCCGACTCCGAGATCGGCCGCTTGAGCAGCTGCACCGGGAACACGTCGATGTCATCGCGGCCGAAGAGTGCCCGCGTCTCTTCCATGAGTCCGGAGGCCCGCATGAGCAGGTTTCCGTCCGTGGGATCCATTTCGACGAGGATGTCGATGTCGCTACCGGCGTGCGCAGTGCCGCGTGCGACGGAGCCGAACAGCTTCGGTTTGGTCGCTGCGTACTTGGCCAGGAGGGCCAAGAACTCGTCGCGACGCGCATCGATGAGCTCGTGCAGGGCGAGCGTCTCGGGCGTCACGGCGTTCTTCGGCATGTCTTCAGAATACCGGGGATGTACCCTCATGGTCGACGTCTCGGCAACAGAAACGTTCGCTGTTCGACCGCGTGCCCATCGACGACGGGGCCTACGCGGCCCTCGACCGACCCCCGTGATCGCCACCAGCACCAGGCCACACTACGAAAACCTTGCCCCGCGATCACGCGAGGCAAGGTTCGAACGGTCTACTTTACGTGGAACTATGGGGAAGCCCCTACTGCGCGCAGAACTCGCAGCGGGGGCCCATTCGATTCACCATACTGATTAACCGTGCAAGCCCATCCCCGCTGATGCGCAGAAAGGGCTCGACACGTTTGTGGAGCTATGGGGAATCGATTCCTACTGCTCGCTGGCGCTCGCAGCGGGGGCCCACCTGCAGGGTTCGATTCGCTCTACCGCATAATATGGTGAGGGGTCGGACGAAGTACGTGTCCGACCCCTCACCATATTGTGGAGCTATGGGGAATCGAAACCGATTTAAGCGTATTCACGGTGCCGTGATCGTTGATTCTACGCGGGTTGTCGGGGTTTGCGTTGGTGCCAATTGGTGCCAAAAAGGGGGCATATGCCCCCTCGGGGGGCAACAGAAAAAGAGGCCCCCACCCGGTTAAGGGTGAGGGCCTCGACGCTTGTGCTAGTCCCAGCAGCAGGCTTTCGCAGCGGTCGGCGAGGTCCACGGGGTCCCGCAGGCCTCGCAGACATGGCAGCCGTCCGCTACGCAATGGTCGTCCGGCGGGTCACACGTCGGGCACATGCCCCGTCTCCCGGTCAGGGTCACGCGTCACATACCCGGCCAAGGTGCCCGCGAGCGCGATGACGCCCATGTACAGGACCGTCGCCCACGGCCCCGCGAAGCTCAACAGTTCCGGGGTGATCGCTTCGAGCATCGCCACGAGAACAGTGAGGCCGATCGTGGTCCCCGCGGTCGCGATGACCTTCGGTGAAATGCTGGTGTTCGTTGCCATGATGGTTTTCCCTTTCGTTTGTTGCGTTTAGTCGCGCAGGCCCGTGGTTTCGATCCACGTCACCGACACGCCAGCCGTCCGCGTGCTCACACCGGCGCGGAGACGCATCGGAGAGCCCTTGTACTCGTCAGGCAGCGTCCACAAGCCATGAACGGACCCCTTCGACGGGCCCTGAGCCACACCGTGCAAGGTCACGGCGTCGAGGAACCGGGCCGTATCGTTCGGCTTGTCCATCCACTCGAACAAGGCCAGCTCAGCAGTCTCACCCACACCGAGACCCGCCAGCTCGACGCGGACGCCGACGCCGAACGTCGCTTTACCGGAAACGATCGAATGCGCCTCGTCGTCCTTCTTGTCGGGGTCGCCGATCGGTAGCTGCTTGATCTCACCGTTCGACGGGATCGCGATATCCACGCTGCGCTTGAAGTCGATTCTCTTGGACATGCCGAGGATTCCTTTCGGTGCTGCTGGTGCAGGGGTGGGTGCCGGTCCGCCACCGGCAGAAGCCCCGCCGGCTATTTGTTTTGCGCGTGCGATGATCTGCGGTATCTGCGCGATCCTGCGCCGACCAGGGCACACTTTCCCGCGAGCCTTCGACCATGTGACACCGCCGGACACGAGACCATTACCGGGCACACCCTGAGCGTGATAGCCAACGCCGCGGTGTTCAGGCCGGGTGTTCGGAATCAGGACTATAGGGATGCCGTGCGTCTTGTGCGCCCACGCGATGATCTGAGCGTTTGCTTCGATCTGCGCGGCAGTAAAAGGCGGCACGTTGTCACCGCTCGTGTTCCACGGTTTGAAGCCTGGACCGTGATCCGCGTTCTCGATGCTGATGACGGTGCGGGAACCGAGGTAGTTGGCGTCAGCCGAGTAGGCGGTGTCCTGCCACTGATAGATGGTGCCGTCCCCACCAGTCCCGAAGTGAGATTCGGTGCCGGTGAACCCGTTGCGTTTGAACATTCCGTCCGTACCCGCTAACGATCCGACCATCGTGTGAATGCAGACGACGCGGTAGGCGGACATGCGTGGCTGTGTCTGTCGGCCCAGCGGCCGTTGTTTCGCTCCTGGCATTTTGGCCATGAGTGTTTCCCCTCTGGTGTGGGCATAAAAAAGCCCCGGTCAGGGGCTTGGTGGTGGCTGCTGTTGCTTCTGTTTGTCTAGACGGCGGGCGTGGTTCGCGTGCCCCAGCAGGTGGAGATCCATTTCGACGGGGAGCCGGTAAATGTAGGCTCCCTCGTCCGTTTGGACGAGGATCTGCGGTACCCCGATCACGAGCCCGCACACCTCGCACTTGATGTCCCGGTCGGGTATCTCTCTCGGCACGACAATGCGCCCCCTCAAAACAAGCCAGTTCTTAAAGGTGTTTAGCCGCTTGACACTTGCACTGTTTAGCCGTTAAACTTAGACTATGAGAGCGAGAGAAGTTGAGCAGCGGATCAGGAAGCTAGGCGGCGAGCACACGCGCACCGTCGGATCGCACAAGCGGTTCCGAATCACCGCCAACGACGTGACAGCATCGACCGCCGTACCGCAGCACTCGGGCGATATCCCGACCGGGACGCTCCACAAGATCGAGAAAGACCTCGAACCCGCACTAGGGAAAGGATGGCTCAGGAAATGAGCTACACAGTTACAGTCACTCGGGAAGAAGGTCAGTGGCTGGCCGACGTTCCTGACGTTCCCGGTGCCCACACCTTCGCCCGAACCCTACCCGCTCTAGATAAGGCGGTCCGAGAAGTCATTGTGCTGATGGATGACCTAGACGACGATGCGAAGATCGCCTTGACCTATGACTTTCAGGTGGATGATGACGCCGTACTCACTGCCGCGCATGTCGGTTCTGAGCGGGTTGCACTGGCTGAAAAGGAAGCGGCCCTACACGTCGAAACACGTGAAGCGATCACCGCCCTGCAGGCTAACGGGTACTCCGTGCGGGACGCGGCCGCGCTACTCCACGTCACCCCAGGGCGGGTCTCCCAGCTGACAAACTGACAGTCATCCCTAGCTGTGGTTGTCGCGAGACAGCGCCGAAATCTGGGATTCCATCCGTGCCATAGTCGATTCCAGCTCAGTGATGTGCCGGCGAAGGCGCGTGGACTCGGCGCGTTCCACTTTCAACGTGGCCTTGAACTCTTCAATGTCGTGTTTCGCCCGGTCCAGTTCCGTCCGGAGGTTGTCGATCAGGCCGTCCGTGATGTCCTGAGCCCGCGTGTACGCGCCCTCGTCTGCGCTGATCTGCGCGGCCCGAACCGTGGACTTACCGGCAAACCGTGCCGCTGCGTACGACAGGAACGGAATGATGATCAGGGACGCCAGGGTGACCCACCCTTGCAGCCCCATTACTGATCGACCCGCACAACATTGACCGGCTTAACGGGATTCCGCATTCCCGCGACGACCATCACAGCAACCGCGAGGGACCAGTACAGGCAGGTTGTGATCCAGCCTGTACGGGCTTCCCCCGTGAAAGTGGGGATCAGGTACAGGCAGCCCCACGCGGCCGGGATAGCGGCAAGCGCCCCGAAACCATACCGATCCAGCGGTTCCACTTGGAACGCGGACATAGCGGCCACCATCGCTGCGATCAGCCACGGCCACCCCAAGTCGTTGACATCAACGAACGCGGTCAACCAATCCAGCGCGTTCGCTCTGGCCCTCGACGGCTCAACCAGCAGATACGACACCCCCAGAGCCAGATAGGTGAGCGAAAACAGTAGCTGGAATGCGCCTCGTCGTCCGTTGAGTCTTGGCATGGAAGTTCTCCTAGGCCGTGTTGTTGGCGGAAGCGGCCCACAGCTTCACGGTGGCGTAGTTCGTGGAGTTGTGGCGGACCGCGGTCGGGAACCCGGTGCACAGGACACCCTGCACTGTGATGGTGGAGTTGCTCGCGGCGTCCACCGTGTACAGGGCACCCGTGGTAGCGGCTTTCCCCGTGACGTTGGTTACGTTGACGCCTTTCACGTCGGACCCGATCTGCACCATGCGTTTCGTACACGCGTCAGCGGCGATATTCGAGATGTTGATGGAGTCCACTTTTTGGTCCCCGCCAGTGCAGTAAATGACGGTTGACGCCGAGTTGAACCCGCGGGCGGTCACATTCGAGATGTTCACGTTCCGGGCCTTGTACTGCAGCGCCACGAGAGGCCCGTCCGCGTAGTCGTACAAAGGGTCGCCGATGCACAACAAACCGTTAACGTTCACGTTGACGAACGCGCTAATCGACATGCATCGGGCGGACGCATCCTCATAGAAACCAGTCCTGTTCCCCGCATGCAGCGACGTGAGGTTGGTCGCGGTGATCGAGAACGCCGACACCGACAGCGGGTCAGCCGCCACATGGTGGCCGATGTGCCGCCAATTATAGGAACGGACGTCCCGGATGCTCATGTGCCCGTTGATCGTCACACCCTGCCCGGCGGACGCATTATGGTGAGCCTTAATCTCAACGCCGCCGTAGCAATTCTCGGAAGTGTTCGCGGTCAAAGTCACGAACCGGCTGCCGTCGTCCACCTCGAACCCGTTATTATTTCCTCGCTGTCTGGGCCCTTCGGCGTAGCAGTTCGTGATGTGGATGTAATCCGAATGGTGGGTGGTGAAACCGTCGTCGCCCCAATTGTGGGCGATACAGTTACTGATCCACACATGCTGGGACCGGTCCGGCGCGACGTACCCGTCGCCCATGTACGGGTACTCCAAGGTGCCCTGGCACACGTCGAAACCGTGCAAGCCCGCGTTGATCGCCTTCACCCGGTCGATGTACCCGTACTGCACCTGCCCGAACGTCACACACGACCCCCGGCTACCTCCGGTACCGTTCAAACCGCCGGGACGGTCACAGTTCCAATCGGCAGTGAAATCGTGCAGGTAAATGTGCGCGTCCCCACCCGCACGGTTCGCGTTCGTTACCACCCACGTGTCTGGGTCGGCGGTGTCGGTGAGCCGGATGATCGTTCGGTCCATGCCCTCACCGAACAACTCGCAGCCGGAAGGGACGAGAATAGCTGTCCTGATTCGATATATACCCGCGGGGACGAACACACGTTTACCAGCCTGGAATGCGGCCACGAAGGCGTCATAGTCGTCAGTCACCCCGTCACCTTTAGCGCCATAGTCGAGCACGGACACGACCTGGCCGGACACTTTCTGCTCCGCCACAGCTAAGGCTTCATCGGCGGTGTCCACGGCTGCCGTGGATTGGACCATCGCGAGGTCGGCCTTTTGTATGGCTGTGGGTAACAGCGTCCCAATATCCAGTGTCGAGACGGCCCACCGGGAGCCGTACCCGCGGTCCAGGTACAGGGTCGTGAACTGGTCGGGAGCCTGAAACACGATCCTGCCCACATCGGCAGGGTTGCTGGCCTCTTGCGCGGTGAGGGAGGATGCGACACCCGGCAGGGGTGTGCCATCCAGTTTCTTCAAGTCGGTGACCTGAGCGCCACCAGTAAAGCTGTCCCAGACGGGCAGCTGCACGCCACCCACCACGTTCCCGGAACTGTCGGTGGTCACGTCGGAGGGCGTCCCGCCGAAAAGACGATATGGCATCAGTGGCCCCCTTAGTTCGCGAAGAACGGAAAGGTGAACCTGAGGTATTGGCCTTCGCCGATGCCCGAGTTCGTGTGGATGTCCGCGAGCATTACGATCGCGTCGTTGCCGAGTTCGACAGCGCCTGACGTGTACGACGCTCGCATTGACCCCTCCACCCGGTCCGGTGATCCCGGAGCGAAGATGCTGGGGATCGTTACTAGCGGGACATCGGGGGAAAGATTCCCGTCCGCCTGCCCCTGGATCGTCCCGCCAGTCCGGACCAGTTCACCGCGAATGTTGATCGAATCGCAGATGCGCCGTGCCTTCATGTACGAGCCGATCGACCATCCCGGCGCCGGAAGGAAACCGGTCGTCACCCACCCGGTGTCCGAGTAAACGTCCAGCCAGTCGTCGTTGGACGAACCGGTGCCGACTTTCTGCCACACCTGTTTCGTCAGGCCGGAGGACACGATCACACCCGGCGGCGCTTCACCGTACTTCGCGTCCCGGTCCGCCGCGTTGGCTGCGAGGAGGACGGTACGGCTGTCCAACCAGTCCACCATCTCGTGCATTTGCGCTGCACCATCTGGGGCGTCCACTGCGGAGGGGTACGGGATTCTCGAAAATATGGAGGCAGGCATCAGCCAGGCACGTCCTTCCAAGGGTTTAGGTCAGTTAAAGGTGATGCGAATATCGCCGCAGCCGTCCGTGAACACGAGATAGTCGGAACCCACACCCGCGGTGCAGCCGATACCCTTCTTGGTCCCGGACTTCAGTGCGGTCGTCCAGTCCGCCGGCAGGGACACCCACTTGGACTGTCCCAGCCCGAGTTCCGCCGCCCCGTACCCATTGCTGAGCGCAGGACGGGACGAAGTGCGGTTCCGCTCCTCATGCATGTACAGCCGGGCCGTGGCTTTACCTGACACGCCGTGGTTCTTCGACGTGCGAGCCACCCGGACCTCGATCTTCTCCACCGATTTACCCACGCATTCGTCGGCGATCCGGTCGCCGTAAAACCACGCCCCCGACCAGGCTTTCGGGTAGGACGGCCATGCGCCCTGCGCGGGCGTTTCACCGTCACGGTTACCCGACCGGTAACCGGACGTAGATGCTGGCCCGAACGTCACCGGTTTCGGCGCCGGAATGGATGGCCCCGGTTCGCCCGGCAGCTGCGGCCCCTCGCCGCGCTGGGCGTACACCTCACCAGCCCGGACCCACATCACCGAGGCCTGGACCCAGCCGTTACCCGCAGGTGGCGGGTTACCCCACGACACGACCGGCACATCCACCTCAGGGGGCGCGTACTCGCTCCCGACTTTCCCGAGGACACGCCACCCGGCAGGGTGACGCAGCACGAGAACCGTGTCGCCGTCTTTCCGGTCCGTGTACGACGTGTCGGCGGAGATCCCCGGCAAAACCTGGTCACCGATTGCCAGGTTCACGGTGCCGTCCTCGCGCGGGGAATCCACCGACATGAGCGCGTACAGGTCCGAGATGCGTTTATCGACTTCGCGGCGGACAACGGCGGTTAAGGCGTCCGATTCGGTCGTCACTGGATGTCACCGCCCTCTTCAGCCGCGTCCACCGTCACCTGACCGGCCAGCCGGGTTGTCGTAGCCCGCGTGGACAAGTCCATCGCCCCGCCCGTCAGCGGGTAAGAGATGGAGTCCACGATCGTGGGGGCCATCGACCCGTCCGGCTGGCGTGCGTCGATCACGTCATCCGGCTCCAACGCAAAATTCGTCAACGTTTTAATGGAGGCGGTCTGCTTCAATCCGAGCCGGGGAGCCAACAACCCTTTCGCGGCTTTCTCACATTGCGCGATCGTTTTCAGGAGCTGGGATGTGTAGAACATCGGCACCTCACCGAACGGCCCCTTATCGTCACTCGTGGCGTCGGTATTGACGTAGGTAGGGCTCGTGGGGTCAGTGTCGGACACCGTCACCGGCCCGACCGGAGGTGTGCCGTCATCACGAGACCCTCTGGCGACGACCTGGTTGTACACGCCTTTCCGGGACAGCGACGACGACGGTTCGACCAGCATCCCGCCAGGACCCACATCCACCGTCCACGCCGGCTTATCTTCCAGCGACGGCACCGGGGCGACCGTGAACACGCCCCGAGCATCCGCGAACACTCGTGCGCCGAGGCTTTTTGCGATCGACGCCGCGTCGGAGCGTCCGTCGATCAGGCCCCACCGGTCCCGTTCCTCCGTCAGCTGCGGAATGTCCAGATCACCGACCTGCCACTGAATGGATGCTTCCGGCAGCACTTCACGAATCAGCTGTTCGAGGAGGAACCGTGACGGCCCGGCAGGGAAGGAGCGGGCGCGTTGGAACCGGGCATCCATAACCTGCGCTTCGAGAGACGCGCATTTGATGGTGAACCGGCCCGGCCGGACGCCCGTCTGGTCGAGGTCCTCCACCCGGTACGTGCCCAACCGGACTTCCTCCACCGTGTGCCGGTCGTACGCGAGGCCCATGTGGATACGGACACGCGACCCGAACGGCGACAGTCCGTGCCTACCGACGTCCGCCCCGGAGCAGGTGAGGGTGGAGGACCAGCGGACCTGCGATTTCGAGTCCGCGGTAGCCGACCCGTCATGCAGGGTCAGGGGCAGCCACGTGACGCCCCGGTCTGGGGACCATTCTACGCGCGGTATCCACCGTGCCAAAGCCAGCGACGCGAGCCAGCGTTCCGTGACAGGCTGCACGGCTGCCTCCTATCGGTGGACGCCGAGCAGGGCACGCCACGACGGCACCTGCGTGCTGAGTTCCGTCCACGACGCATAGTTCTCGGCCACCGTGTTCCACGACAAGCCCGGAATGCGGAGTGGCGCATCCACCGTCGCGGGCCGTCGGCACTCAGTCACCGGGATCGTGAACTCAAACACTGGTCCCTGCTCCGTGTAGGTGACGATCCGTTTCGAGATCGCGCCCGGCAGGAAATAGAAGTCCTCGATCCCTGCGATCCGGTTCCACTGGATGAGTAGCGGACCCGAATCGAGAAGGGTCGCCAGCCTGCCCGTCTCAGCCTTGGAGCGGGTTTTGAATTTCAGCGTCCCCGTGAGGGAGGCGTGCATATCCCAGGTCATGGCCGGGAACCGGTCGCCCTGGATTGATGTGGACGATGTTCGGTCGGCGTATGACGGTTGGAACCATTCGGTCGGGTCGATTTTCATCGACTCGTTCGGGTCGGTGGTGGATTTGATCCACACCGTCTGCCGGGGCGGTTCCGGGATGAGGGTGGACACGCCCGCTGTGGGTTGGCCTTCCGTCCCGTCCGCGTAGATCGGGACAGCCCGCCATGACGCTCCCACGCCTAACGGGGCTTCGTGGTCGTAGGCGGTGGCGTACCCGCCGGGAGCCCACGCCGGGTTGCCGGAGCGGACGGGTGTGCCGTCGCCCCGCTCAAACCTGACTTTCTGGGGTAGGGTGCTGGCGCGTGCTGGCCGGTACTCTTCGATCCGGTACGGGTTGTCTGGCACCCACCGGTAGGAGAGGTCCGGACCATCCACGAACCAGTCACCGAAAAACGGGGTGGCGACTGTGCCCCATTCGATTTGCGGCTCCGACACGTCCACCAACGACCCCGCGGCAGGGTCGAACAACGCCGCCCACACGCGGACAGTGGACCCGTCGCTCGGTGACGCGGTGGATGTGACGGTGAGACGCTGCTGCGCCCCAGCCGCGATAGTAACCGGCGTGGTCCTCGCGTCGCCCGACTCGTCGGCGTTGAACGCCGACCGGATGAACGCCTTGATCGCCACGGTGCCCGCGTTCTTCACCGTCAGGCCGAACGTGAACCGTTGGCCCTTCCGGATCGGCGTCAAACCTGCTGGGAGGTTCACGAAATAGTAGTTCCCGGTCGCTGTCGCGCCCGTATACGTGAACCGTGCGACCCGAGTGGCCGGCTGGGACGTGGTGAACCACGTCGAGGAGTCGTCCCACGTGCCGATGTCGCCGACACTCGCACCAGAGAAACCCGGATTCCGGGCGTAGTTGGTGCGGAGTATTTCCTCCGTCCTTCCCGGCTCGGCGTGCGGGACAGCCGGAATATACTCTTCAGATGGTGAGGCGTGGGGTGCGGCTGTGAACCGGTACGCCAGGTTCGGTGTGTCCGGTGTGTCGCCGTCGAAATAGGCCGCAACAGCCGCGAGCACATCCGCTTGAGTCGATCCAGTACATGCGATGATTTGATCCGCCCACATGCGTTTACCCGCCGCGAGGTTCACCGTAGTTGACCCGGAAAACAGTTGGGATTGCACTCTAACTACGGTCTTACCTGTCGGGATCCGGGCGGCAAAAGTGAAGAACTTCCCCGTATAGAACCCGGCTGGGGCGAAGCTGCCCGCGTAGTAGGCATAACCTTCACTCGGCGTGCCGAATCGAAGTTGCACTCGAATCTGCTCACCAGTACTCTCGGTTGCCGCCCAGAACCGGACAGCGACCCACCCGCCAGGAGTCACAGGCATGGCATTGTCTGCATGCGTTTCGAGCTTGGCGTAAGGAGATGCGTAACCCGATCCGACAGTTAGAAGCGCTATTGACGAACCCACAGTTCCGTTCATCTGACCGGCAAAAACCGTGGTTGGGGCCAGCGTCACACCACTGTCAGCGGACCACCCTGCAGTGCCCGTCTCAAACGACGGATTCGAGACAAGGTTTCGGCGCAACACCTTCTCGGGCCGGTACGGGTCGAACGCGGCGTGCAGCAGCGCGCCCGCGTTCACGCGGTCAACCTCCACCGACAACACACCGTCAGGCGACACGACAGGAGCCAACGACGGCACCGGAACAAAACCGGGGTCCACTACGATCGGCATCTAGTGCCCCCTCTCCGCGTCAAACGCCGCACCAGCAACCACAGACTTCGCCTCACCCTTCGCGACGACCTTCATGGTTCCGATCAGCTGCCCGTTCACGTCCTGCACCACGAGGGTTTCCGGCATCCGCACATCCGACCCAAACGACTGGAACTGCTTCGCCGTGAACACCGGCTCCGGCCGACCCGTCGCGTTCAGCACCGTCGTCAACCCCGGCGGCAGGAAACCGCCCTGGTCGTACTTCACCGGGGCCACACGACCACCAGACGCGTAATGGTTGTGACGCTCCCAATACCGGCGGGCATTAGCGAACCCGTCGAACCGGTCATTCACATACCGCTTCATCGCGTCGAGCTGCGCCCACACACCCTTCGACCGGATCGGATACACGCCGTAATGCTTCTGATTCGCGGCAATAAACTGCGGCAAACCGGCAGCCGACGACCGCGGATTCTTCGCCCGCGGATTCCAGCCTGACTCCCTGGAAACGATATAATTCAAGTCGTCCCAGTTGACGCCCTTCGCGAGCGCCCACGCGCGGCCCTTACCCTGAGCCGCGGCATTCGAAACCCGGCCAGCAACGTCCTTGATCTTCTCGCCCACATCAGCGACCGGATTGTTCTTCTTAATCCAGTCAATAGGCATACCGATGATCTGTTTCGCCGCGCTCTTAGCGACCTGCGCGAAAGGCGACGAACCGACCTCACTGAGCTTCTTCTTAAGCCCAGTAAACGGTTTCAGCAACGTGTCCAGCAGGTTGAACCCGCCACCACCGCCACCGCCGCCGCCCGCGACATTGCCGATATCGGCGCCGTTCGACGTGTCGATGTGGGCGTGATTGAAGTGGCCTGCAGCACGCCAAATGACACGAATACCGGGAAACGCTTTCTTGAATGCGCCCATCCACTTGTCGAAAAACCGCATCTCCGTGGAATTCTGCCCACCCGGGCCAGCATTTAGGTCCACCGCATTACCCGAGTAGTGCAGCGAATTCTTCGAGTGCCGACCGACGCTGCCGAACCTCGGATGCTCCGAAGCACGAGCGCCTTTACCGATCCACCAGTCGGCGGCATCCATCAGGGTGCCGACCTTCCCGCCCTTCGCGTAGCCCGGCACACTGCCGGTGCGGTTCATGTGGTCGAGCAGGCCCGGTATCTGGGATTCGATCCGGCGGCGCGACTTCTTGTTCACGACGAACTCGTCGGCGTGGACCACACCGGCAGGCTTCAACCGGGAGCCGGGACCCGTCCAGCCGCCCACGTCGAAACCCTTAACCGGCCACGCCTTAAACGAGATCGGGTCAACCTTGAACTTCTCGGCGATCTTGTTGAAGTTGTCGATGATCCCTTTTTGGATGATCGTTTCCAATACGAACTTGATCGGCTTCTTAGCCTTCTCTTTGATCCCGTCCCAAGCCCGCCCGATCGCGTCCTTCGCGACGTTGAATGCGTCCGCGACCGTTTTGATACCAGCCTTGACCGCGTTGAAGATCGGCTTAATCCCGTTGTTCCACACGCCTGAGATAATGGCCTTGATGCCGTTGAATACGGGCGTGACGATGTTGCGCCACAGCCAGGTGAACACCGGGCCGAGGACGTTCTTGAAGAACCACACCGCACCGTTCAGGATCGGTTTCACGGCAACGTTCCACCAGATTTGAATGATGGCGCGGATCGCTTGGAACGCGATTTTCACGACAGTCCACAGGAAGTTGAAAACCGGCGCGAGGACCGTCCGGATAAACCCGGCAACCCAGCCGAACACGATTTTCGCGCCAGCCCACCACGTGCGAATCAACAGCCCGATAAACCCGAACACCGGTTTGATGATCGAGTTCCACAGCCACGTGAACACGGGTGCCAGAATGTTCCGGACCACGAACATGACCGCGTTGAATATCGGCTTCACGTAGTAGTTCCACCAGAGTGAAACGACCGCAGCGATACCAGCGAACACTGGGGTGAAGACGTTTTGCCACAGCCACATCGCGGCGGTGGAGATACCCGTCCACACGGCGGCGAGAGTCGGGGCGACGTACGTCTGGAACCATCCGACGACGGCGCCCACGGCGATCTTAATCCCAGCCCAGACCACGTTCAGTCCGTCGCGGAACCACGACACTTTGTTGTAGGCGAGGACGACACCAGTCACCAGCAGGGTGAGGGCGGTGACGATGAGACCGATCGGGTTGGCTCGCATCGCCACGTTTAGCAAGCGCTGCTGCACGGCCCAGCCGGCGGTCGCGAACTTCGCGAGAGTCTGGATCGCGTTCCAAGTGATCGTGACAGCACTGGCGACACGTGTGGCGATCGTGTACGCGACGATCCCCGCGGCGAGACCCGCGATCACAGTGCCGAGCCCGGTGAGTAGGCCTTGGTTCGCGGCAGCCCACTGCGTGAACGCCACCCCGGCCTCAACGATGCCCTTGAACCCCGCCACTAGGGCAGGCAGCACCGTGTTGATGCCGCTGATTGCGCCCTGCAACCCGGTCTTGAGCATCGGGATGACCGGCTGGATGGCTTTCGCCAGGCCGACCGAGAACGCGTCTTTCAGGGTGGACCACAGTCCGGCGAGGGAAGCGGACTGCTTCTCCATCATCCCGTCAAATCTTTCGAGACCCTTACCGGACTCGAGAGCGGACATGAGCTGGGTGAGTTCGGTGCGACCGAGCTTCCCGGTCTGCGCCATCTTGGCGATCTCTTCGGTGCTCCGACCCGTCGCAGCGGTCAGCAGGTCGAACACCGGAATCCCGGCGTCCCTCAGCTGGTTTAGGTCCTCAGCGGTGATCCTCCCCGCAGCGTTCATCTGCTGGATGGCGACCGTCGCCCGCTGCACACCCTCCGCCCCGGTTCCCATGCCGGAGGTCACATTGCCCAGGGTGGTCATGATCGGAATGACCCGGTCAGCGTCGATCCCGATTGAAATCAGCGACTGCGCCGACTTCTGCAGCCCGGGCAAATCGAACGGTGTTTTCGCAGCGAAATCGGCGAGCTTCGCGAGGAACGCCTGCGCCTTCTCCGCGCTGCCGAGCATGGTAGTGAACGCGATCTGGGCGGTTTCCATCTGCGCCGCCGTTTTCAGGCCCACCATGCCCGCCGCCGCGATAGCGGTACCGGCAGCGACGACACCGATCTTCAACGCCGATGACAGTCGCTGCCCGACACGGGACGTGCGCGCCTGGAACTGGGTGCTGAACTGCTGCCCCGACTGGCTGCCAGCCTGCGCGGCCAGTGGGTTCAGCTTCCCGAACTCCCGCCGCACCGCCGACTGGGTACCGCGGAACGACGGCTTGACCTCGACATACGCTGCGCCGATCGGAGATGCCACGAGACACCCCCGGCCCGAATCAGTTACGTTCGAAGAGATCCACCAAAGCCTGAGACCGTTGCACGTGCCTCACGTCGCGTTCCGCGTCGATCGCCGTCCGAGGGGACGGGACCGGTTCCTGCTTGCCCTTGCCGCCGCCCATAGCCGCGACCGTGGAAAGCAGCGACTTGATGTCGGTGCGCAGGCCGGACAGGATGATCGCTGTCGTGTCCCATTCAGCTAGAGGCGGTGACCAGCGGCCCGAGGACGGTTTCGTCTCCTCGTCGTCCACGACCATCCGAGCGAAGTCAGGGTCGTCGGCTTGCGCCTGCCTCGTCCTGGACGCGCTGGGAAGCCCGTCGATGTACTCAAGCAGCGCCGGCCACTGCCGGCCCCGCCACAACTCACCCAGGTCCACGCCATACCGCTCGGCGAGGTCACACCGGATAGCCCCGCGGTACCGTCCTACGGTTTCGGCGAGGCGATGGATTCCCCCGGCGTCCCCAGGATGCTTGTGTAATGCGCTCCGGCGTCTTCCGCGAGTTTCAGGACTTTCCACGTGGGAAGGTCCAGCGCCCAGAATTCGTCGTACTGGTCACCGAGGAGGCATTTCAGTTGCAGCTCCAGGCCCTCGTCGCCCATGGCTTTCGCAGCCGTGGAAATCCCAAGTTCCATCGGATCGACGGTCACGTAACGTTTGCCTTTGAGGACGAAAGCGAAAGGTGCTGGCGTGTTTTCCCGCTCAAGGGTGTCCAGATTCAGATTGACTTTAGGCTTGTCGTTAGCCATTTGTTACCTCCGGGTGTTTTGTTTTGCAGATAAAATTCGGGCTACATCCCGACTTTGGAGCGCGTAATGAGTAAAAGGTTCAATCCCGCCCCCGGCTGGCCTCCCGTCCCGAAAGGCTGGCTACCGCCTGAAGGGTGGGAACCTGACCCGTCGTGGCCGAAAGCGCCTGACGGCTGGCAGGCCGTCGTGGATGAGCCGTCGAAGAGCTGGTTCGGGCGGCACATCGTCTTAACGGTCGTGTTGGCGGCTGTAGGCGTACTGTTCGTGGGCCTCGTGCTGCTCGGCGTAATCGGTGCTGCGGTCGGCGGTGTCCCAGACGAACCCGTAGCAGCCGCAAAAACAACAGCACCGCCGACAACCGAAGCTCCGAAAGAAACACCGAAACCGGCGAAGACAACCACGCCCGAAAAGAAGGCTGAGCCTCAGAAGACGGAGCCTCAGAAACCGGAAACCAAGGCAGCTCCAAAGGTGTCCGATGAGGACAAACTCCGGAAAGGACTCAGCACGGCAGTTGAGGGCACGAAACTCACCGAGTTCACCAGCGGCGGGATCATCCGCGTCGAATTCCCTCTCGGCGACAACCTCACCAACAACCTGATCCGCGCCGGCGCGCAAGCCGATACGGTCGCGATCCTGAAAACGGTGAAAGAGTCGGGCGTGAAATTCGATGAGGTGATGATCGACGGGACGTTTCCGATGGTCGATCAGTATGGGAACGAGCAAGACGACGCGCTGGTCCTGTCGGTCAGTTATACGCAGGACACGGTGAAGAAAATCAACTTCGACAACGTTCTAGCGTCCAACATTTGGGACCTGTCAGACACGCCAGCGTTCATACATCCCGAATTCCGTTAACTCTTCTTCTCCACAGCCTTACCCTGTTCCTGCCGGGCGTACCCACGTGCTTCGAGATCCACGATCTCCGCAGCATTTTCCGTTTCCACGGTGTGCTTGTCTTTCCCGGTGCCTTTAACAAGTGTTGCCATCGGTCATGCTCCTTCAATGGGTGGGAATGTGGGGATTGAACCTTGGCCGGGGCAGACATTCCCGGAACCACCCCGGCCAAGGGGATCAAGGTGCAGACGTGAAGCCCGACCGGGCAAGCGCCGGTGCCGGGAACTTCAGGAAGTGCTGCACGGGGTAACCCAGGACCGGGTCAGGGTAGGCGGAGAACGTCAGCTCGTACGCCAGAGAGTCCGACGCCGACCAAGTGGTTTCCGACGCCTCAGTGACCTGGACACGTGGGTAAAACTTCCCGTAAATGTGCTGATTCGCACCGATACCATCCACGCCGAGAAGCAGCATCCGACAAATCGGACGATTCTCCAGGTTCGGCTCCTTGAACTTCACCATCCCCGTCGTCGCAGCCGCAGTGACGGCCGACAAGTCCAGGCCGTAATGCAGCTCCAGCGTGGTCTTGTTCGTTTCGATCGCAGTAAACTGGACCGTCTTCTCAGACCCGGTGATATCAGTGCGGACCGGCGAGTTGTAGCCGTGAGCCTCCACGGTTTCCGAGTCCATATCCGACCCAAACGTGATACCCGAGTCCTTGCCGATCATCCCCACGAACTTGTAATCGGCGGGCTTCGCGATCAAAGCGCCGCCGGCGTCAAGAATGTTGTCGATCGGGGCGGCGGTTTCCGGTGCCACGTAGATAACGGATTCGAGGATTTTCCGGACAAGGTTCGAGCTGTCCGCAGCAGTCTTCAGTTCTGCCATAGTGGGCATAACGGTTCGTTCCTTCCACAAAGGGGTTACGCCCACGCAGGGGCTATTAACTGTTCCCGGGAATGTGGGACGTGCAGGAATGTTTAGACAGCGCGAGTGTCAACCCGGTACACGGCGTTGAATTGCGAAATTTGGCCGTCGTAGTAAGGGACTTCGTTGGGCGGGGTGTCCGCCCAAATCCGGTCCAGCAGGCCGTGCGACGTATCGTGCGGGCCGGACAGCAGATGCGCGTCGAGCACCCGCGCCAACGTTTTCGCGTCGTTCCGGGTCTGGTGGTAGATCTCGATTTGCAGGCGGGACGTGGCAAGTACGTCCCCAGCTGAGGGTTGTTCCGCTCGGATCAGTACCGCTGGCAGTGACTCTTGGAAGTTCGCGGTCAACCGGAAGTACAGGTGGTCTTCCGCGACCAGCACGGCAATAGCCTCCCAGACCGCGTCTTCGACCGAAGGGTGCATTACAGCGACACTCCTTCGATGGCGTTGATCGCCCGGTACAGGGTTCGGTTCCTACCGCCGAAGATCCGCTCCACGTCGGAGTCGTTGATCAGGATCGCGCCCGCACGAGTCTCTCCGCCAACGACGACTTTCGCCGGCATGGCTTTGAACCCCGCCCGGTACTCACTAATCCGATCCGAGGGACCACCCTTCAGGGGGGCAGATTTGGCCCACGCCGCTCCGTGTTCTGCGGCACGGACGCACGCGTCACCAACCGGTTTCGACTGTGCCAGATCCCGCATACCGTGGCGGTCAGGGACGTACCGGATCTTCGCCATCACGGATCGATCCTCTCCCACTGCTCCTGCGTCAGGATCAGGGCCGGGCGTCCCGACAGGTTGGTGGCGATGCTTATTCCGATGCTCATTTAGCCGGCCCTCTTCTCAAGGTTGATCTCTACGCCAGGCGTGTCTCCCGTGTGCGGGTTCACCCACACGCCGATGTCACCCTCCACGCCATATACGCCGGCCCACGGGGCTGGAACACGGATACGGTCGGTCGGCTGCACATCGGAACCGTACGGGGCGTACAGGGTGCCGCCGCTGATCGTCGCCTGCCGGTAATCGTTCAGCTCCGACGACGCGCGAGGCGCGAACGCGCACCCCTTAATCGGGGCTTCCACGTCAGGGCGCGGGTTGCCTTTGTTGTCCGTGCCACCCGATCTGATCCGAGTTACCGTGATCGGATGCCGGAAGCGGCTCACGGCCAACCACCCGGCACAGTCGAAACCGTGTAAGCCTTCCCAGCGGTCTTACGCCCGGAAAGGTCACGCCGGTCGGCGTCCGTCAAATACAGTTCCCCCGGGTTGTCCCCGCCGTACGTTTCCGACTGGGAATACGGGCCCGTCGTTTCCTGCACTTGCCGGATACCTTCCGGGTTGCGGATCACCCTAATGACCATCCGAGCGATCACCCGCACCACACGGTTCTTCGGGACCGTGTCAGGGACCAGAGTGTTCATCGTCGGGAACTCACCGAGGATCACGTCCTCCGCGTCCTCGATCAGGGTCGTGAGCTGCTGGTCGGTGACAGGTAGCGGGTCGCCCCCGATCCAGCGGGCTTTGACATCCCCCGGTTCCGCCCACGCCACGGCTATTCCTCTTTACGGGAACGCCGGCGCTTCGCTGGCTCAGCTGACTCGACCAGGTGCGGGCCGACCGTAACTTCGTCAGGTATCTCGTCCCCGGCGTACAGAACATGGTTACCCACATACACTGCGCCGATCAGGTCTTCACGTATTTTCGCCACAACAGAAACTCCCTCGAAGAGGTAGAAGGGCGTGGGGACCAGCCGGTTAAATCAGCCGGTCCCCACGCTGATCCTTAAAGGACCCTCGCTGCCAACGACAGGTTCGGGTCACCGAGGATCGGGAGAGCGATCGCGTTCGCACGAACCCACTTCGTCGCCGGGTCGTCCGCGTTATAGGCACCGACGACCATGCCCGGCAGGTCTCCACCGGTCAGGTTGTAACGGGGATCGTCCGCTTCCACGGTTGTGCCCCACACCGTGCCGCCAACACCGGTACCCGCGAAGATCACACGGTCATCCGCGGTAACCCGCGCACCGCCCACGCGACGGTCGTACACGGTCGGGACCGGCAGGCCGTAGCCCGCGATGATCTCGTTCGCGTTGTTCCGCGTGAACACGGTCGGCGCTCCGGCGCCCAGCTGATCGCGGAGCTTTTTCACGAGAGCGGACATCACCCGGGACGACACGAGTATCGAAGTCGGCGCTGTGCCGTTCTCCTCGATATACGCTGCGTTCCACGCCTCCAGGTCATCCAGCGGGCTAGCGCCCGCCGCGCTCCACAGAGTGACCGCGGTGATGGTGAAATCCGCGCGCCGACCGAAATCGACGTTCTGGATGAACCCGTTCTCGTTGATCGCGAGCTTCCCCGTCACCAGCGCTTCACCGCGAGCCCGCTCAGCACGGTCCACAGTCGCCCTCGCCACCTCAGCGGCGAGACGATCCGCAGCGGCCTGCACCGTTTCCGGTGAATTCGCGGAACGGCGGCGTAGCTGGTCGTACTCGGAGAACCTCTTCTTCAGGCCGAGTGGGGCCAGCCGCGCGGTCTTCTGCTCCACGCCAGGAGCGTTCCCAATCGGGGTTTCCGCGTCGAACGAACGGTATTCGGCCACGTCGGTGACCTTCTCCCCGACGTTCCACGAGAACACCACGTCATCGACGGGGATGTTCGGGAGCAGCGCGGCCAGGGAACCCTGGTCGTATGTTTCAGCTGTTTCCCTCGCGAACCCGGTCAGATCGGCAGGGTTGATTATGTCAGTCCACAATTCCATGAGTCAGCCCTCCAATCAGACGAAGATGAACGCGCCGGGGTTTGCCGGCACGGCGAATGCAACGGGCAGCCGGGATGTGATGATCCGGCCATGGTCGATCAGCGGGGCGACAGCGTCACCGCGGCTGACGTTCGTCGGGTTCAGCACGAAACCAGCCAGTGTCTGGCCGGCTGCCGCCGTGTAGGCGACGTACTTCTCTCCGGACTTCGCGACAGGTGTGCCGCCCTTGACGACGCCGTCCGTTGCACCGGCGAAACCGGTCGCGTCGAGCGTCACAGTTCGCGCGGTGGACACGCCGCGCCGAGAGCCCAGCCACGCGTCATGAGCGCCGCCGAACGTCTCGCTACTAATCGAAAGATTAGTCATCATTGCTCCTTACGAAACTTGTTTTTGGGTGGCGCGAGCACGCTCACGCCCTGAGTCGAGCGACGACACTTGAGGGTTGGGGTTGCCGGTACCGGCTGTTGGGACATAGCCGGGCAGCCGGTCCTGTTTCCCTCGCCAATCCAGGAGTTCGTCAGCAGACGCCAACAGTTCGTCTTCGGTGGTCCCGGTCAACGCGCTCACGGGGACGCCCTTCGAGCTGGCGATCCGGGTCTTCAGAACCTCGCGGTCCTTGAGGGACAACTTTTCTTCGAGGTCCGCCAGCTGCTTGCGCAGCGTCTCGCGTTCCTCGTCGCGCCGCTGTTCGTCGGTTTTCTTCGACTCTTCAAGCTCTTCGAGCTTCCTGGCCTTAGCGGCGAGGTCGTCGTAATCCGAGAACTTGGCCCGTTCCCTCTCGATCCGTTTCTGGATGATCCGGTCCAGCTCTTCCTGCGATTCAGGAGCGTTGAACTCCTGCTTCTCCGGCTGCTGGTTGTCGTCGTGTTCTCCCGCTGTAGCGGTGTCGTCACCTTTTTCAGGCATGACCGTTCCTCCAAGATGGGTTGGCCTCTTGTGGGCCGTTGATGACCGTCCAAGCCGGTGGACGTTGCCGCTTCGCGGGAGAACCGCGGAAGATTACTGGGTTAGGCCTTGCTTCTTGGCCTGTCGGGCTGCGTACGCCTCATACAGGGCGTCGGGGTCGTATCCGTCGGGTAGGTCCGCTTCCGACGCCACGGCAACCGGGGCACAGTTGCATAGGTCGTGGTAGTCGTTTCCTTCACCGCCAGCGTTGCGGCGGGAGGCGTAGACCGCACCCCGGGACGCCATGTCCAGGCAGAAATCGCAGGTGTCCATTCCGGACGGGACACGGGCGTACGTCGCGCCACGTGTCACCCGGGTGGACTCGTGGATCACATCCCGGCCCTGCTGCTTCACGTGCCGGGACAGAGCCCCCGACAAGTGCGCTAGCGCATCCTCCGGCACACCATCGAAGAGAGGACCGAGAGCCCAGCGGGTGGATGCCTGAACCCTCAAGCCGTCCACGCCCGCGCCCAAGGCAGGGGTGACACTCATGATCTCTTCGAAGTACTCTGCCGCGAGCGCGGCTGCGACCGCCCCGTAGCGTGCCGCGAGAAGCGGCGTCACCCCGAGGAGCGAATCCCGTACCGTGATCGGGTTCGCCAGGTCCAGGCCCGCCCACAGCCGCCGTAGGTCCCGTCCCAGTAGTTCCTCGATCCGCCGGTTGCCTGCCACGAACCGCGCGACCTGGGCTTGGGTGGCCATCACCGGTCCTCAAGCTTCACGGCGACGGCCTCAGGGAGCCGCAGGGCTACCGGGGTGGCACCCGTGAACTTCACGCCTGGGAGACTGATCCGGTTAGCGGCGTCAGCTGGGTCAACCCCGGCACGTACGGCAATGCCCAGAGCGTCGAAGCGAACCTTCAGGTCATCGGAGGTCATTGCCCCCCCGATCCAGTAGGAGCGTCTTGAGCTAGGAGGTTCTGCAACTGCGACTGACCGGCCAGTCGGGCGTTTTCGGTCGCGAACCGCTCTGCTTCCTCCGGCGTGATCGGCAGCTGATCCAGCGTCGCCCTGCTCCCTGGCTGGAAATTCCCTGACGAAACCTGCTGCGCCACGAACTGCGACTGCTCGGTGATCGATTGCGAGCGGGGGTCCTCCCATCGGGATTTCAACCCGCGGAGTTCCTGCTCCGGTACCTCACCGTGGCGAAGAGTCAACACGTCACGCGCCAGTTGTTCCCGGCCCATACCCAGCGACGGGAACTGCCCCCTCGCGATCCGCACCAAATCGATCTCGTTGGCGTGGATCGCGTCAGCCGACGTTGGGTTCGAATCCTGCATCACACCCAGATACGACAGTGGGATGCCCGTCTCTCCGGACGCCATCTGAGCGATCATCCGCAGCTGGTCGTTGTGCGGCTGCATCGTCATTTGTGGGAGTGTTTTCAAGTCCGGCCGGTGCCGTTCACCGGTCAGCTCGTCCTCTTCATCAGGGATCGCCCACACCGCTCCGATGATCGCCGCCCACGCAGGCCGGAGGTTCCCGTCCTGGTCAACGAACACCGACTCGTCGGCGCCTAACAGGGACTGCCGGGGCGCGCTGTAAAACTCGGCCGACACTTCCTCCCGGAGCAGGGTCCGCACCGCGGCGTCCGTGTACCCCATCAGGGGACGTGTCACCCGGGACGAGCCGAACGGTTTCTCGATCGACGCGTTATGCACGTACGGGGTGCACAGCACCCTGCTGGACGCGGTAGCGTACTCGTCTTCCACCATCCAGCCCGACGGCCGGCGGACACACACCAGCACCCTGCCCGGCAGATACAGGTTGACCCGGGTGCCGCCCAGCAGCTCCAGCGCCGACGTGATCCGTCGTGACCTGGGGTCCATTTCCGCCGACGCCGACAGTGCCGTGCGCGCTGTCACAAGCTCTTCCGGCTCCCCGACAGTGGTGTCACCGCGGCTGGTGAACACGAAACTCACGCCATGCTTCACCGCGGCGTCGATCGCCGTCCGCTCCACGTACTCCATCTGGTTCGACCCGAAAACGTCGTCAAGGTCGTCGATCAGCGTCGATGTGGACGGGAGGCTGAACCCTCGCGGGAGCAGACGGGCTGAAAGAACCTCGCAAGCTTTCGCAGGCCATCCCACCACCAGCTGGAACGATTCCATCCCCGGGGGGATCGAGAACCCTAATTTCGTGACCAGCTTCTCACCCGCGACGTACTCCGAACGGAGCCTGTTCATGCGGGCTCGTAACGTGACTTGCGAATACAGGCGGGCCAGTACGTCCTTCTCGTCGTCAGTCAAAGCACGCACCCGGCCACCACCCTCTAAGCGAACACCGATCCGCGGCGTTTCTTCTTCTGCTCTGTGGGTCGGCGTTTTTGCGCCCCGTGGACTGCCAGCGTGACCGCGACCAGCGGGGAAATATCGGTAACAGGGTTTTTCCGCGCCAACCGCCACAACGTGTCCGACATCATCGACTTCTTCGCAGCCTCAACAGCGTCGTCCAGTTCCGTTTGCCCGGCATGCGCCACGTGCCCCGCGTCGATGAGGTCGAACAGTTCCGCGCACGCCTGCCCGTACACGCGGTTGTTCACCGACAACACCCGCACACGGTGCTTCCGGAAATCCCGATCCAACGCGGCAGCAGCACTATCGCCAACCAGGAACACAGGCACGCGACCGCGAGCATCAAGGATCTCCCGCAGCCGGGGTGCGACCCACGCCGTACCATCGCCACGGTCCACAAGTTCCATGTACAGCGAGCCGTCAGCCCGGAACCCTGCGACCCCGATCGACGCCGTCGAACGATCTGGTGGGACATCCACCGCGAAAGCGATGTCGGTCAGCCCTTGATCGGCTGTCCCACCAGATTTCAGCAGCTCATGCAAGTCACCGTCACGACAGTCATGCCAACGAGGGAACAACGGCTCCCCGCCGAGCTTCTCCCAAATCCCCAGCCGCTCCCGCTTGAACTCGTCCTCGCCACCGGCCACATCCATCAGCGAATCCAGTTCGTCCTGGACGTACTCCTCAGAGATCCGGTAACCCAACGCCGGGTTCGCCTCATACCATGCGTCAACATCGCCGATCGTCGCGTCCTCATCGGCGGACCACTCGAAATACGCCAACCGCTCCGACAATCCAGCCCGGCCCTGATCCCGCAACGTCGCCAGATAATCCGAACCGATCTTCCCCGCCGACGATGTGAACCACACCTGAGGATTGCCCTGCATCGACGTGGACGACAACGTCGGCAGCAGCGCGCCAATCTCCCCGGACTTCACCGCGTACGCCTCATCCAGAACCACAAGGTTCCCGGTGAAACCACGACCCGCGTCACCCGACCGGGTCGCATACTCGATGCTGTTACCGTTCGTCAGGTAAATCCCCGGGTTGTTGCCCGTCTTGAACCCGTCGATATCGCGGATCGACTGCCCCGGGCCGTCATACCCAACCACATACTCCGCCAGGGCCGGCACCTGCTTGATCCGCTTCATCAACGCCAGCATCGACTTGTGCGCCGTCCGATACTGGTGCGCCGTATGAACGATCAGTTCCTCACCGAACAGCAGCGACCCCGCAAGCTCCCTAGCCTCAAGGATCGCGTTCTTGCCGTTCTGCCGAGGCACCACCAAACACGTCCGGAACGCCGACCACTTGCCATCTTTGCGTTCACCCAACGCACCCCGCAGCACATACTCCTGCCACGGGTCCAAAACCAACCCAGCGACCGCAGCCAAATCCACGGCGTCATCCGCAGCCGTCGTATGCCACAACGGCACCGACTCAATCCGAGGACGCTGCGAGCCTTTCCGCGCGACGCTGAGCAAGCTGGTCAACGACGCTCACCCCCGGCACAGACTGACTCTCAAGCCGTTTCACCAGCGCCACCAAATCCGCGTACTGCTTCGACAAAGCCGCCATCCCCGTAGGAACACCCGCCCGCATCGTCGCCTTCACAATCCGCAAGTTCTCCCGCGCCTCCACCAGCTCATCCACCGGAGCCTCAGACACAAGAGCCTCAGCAATCGCGAGCTGCACAACCTCCGCCGTCTCCGCCGCCTTACGGTCAACCCGGACCGTCTTCTGATCCCGAGCAGCCTGAGCACACGCCGCATCCACAGGCTCACCATTCCGACGATGTCGGCGATACGCCGCGTACGTCCCACAAGGCTTCAACTCCCGGGCCACCGCCATCACCCCCGGAATGTCAGAAACCCTCCCGTGTCAGACCGCCCTGACACCCTGTGGACAAAATCGCACTATGCGGCCCGAGTGCTTTCGGGTATAGGGGGGAGGGGTATAGGGGGTTAGGGTTCGTCGTCTTCGGGGTCGGTCATCAGGTCAGTTTCGAGTTCCCACGTAGTTCGCTGGAGTAGGCCAAGTGTGCTGTGGGGTGTGGCGTTGTCGGAGACGATGTAGCCGTAGGAGTATCCGACAAGGCCGTCTTCGGTGAATGAGGCTTTGCTGTATCCGATGACGTGGTCGGTGAGGACAGCATCATCGTTCTCGTCTTTGGCTTCGATGTGGGCTTGGATGGCTTCTTTGATGGCGTTCAGGGTTGCTACGCTCATACTGTCCCTCCTGTCACCATCGGGTGGTTGTGTGCGGACGCTGTGTGACGCGTGCCGCGTGTACGTCGATGGGTGTTGCTTGGCGGCGGCTGTTGCAGCTTCGGTGTGCTGGGAGGAGCGGGCCGCGGATGTTCCCGCCGGTGGCTATCGGAGTGACGTGGTCGGCGGTGAAGGACAGTGGGTGTTTCCAGTGTGCTTCGAAGTCGATGGGGCGCTTGCAGATGTGGCAGGGTTCGCCGTTCTTCTGTGCCCGGCGCCGGAGGGCTTTGGCTCGGTCTTGGTATTGCTGGTTATTCCGGGTCATGTTGCTCACCCGCCGGTGCAGTAGATGCATCTTACCCAGCGTTTACGCGACCATGCCTTCGATGCGACCCTTGATGGCTTTCCAGATGCGGCGGCGGTATAGCCAGGATCTGGCCCAGCAGTGCTGGCACACTTCGAGGTCACCAGCGTAGAGGACGCCTGTGTCGGTGATCCCGTGGACAGGGAAGGCGATCATCGTTGTGAGGGCGCACCTGGTGCAGGTGGCATCGATGCGGGTGGGGTCTCCCAGTTCGGGTTCGGTGACGATCCGCATCGAGTCACCTCACCGGCTCATGAGAAACGCCCCGACCGATTAATGGTCGAGGCATTGAGTGGGCAGACCTGTCCTGCAATTTCTAAGGGTACGTTTCATTTCGTGTTTCTGTCAACGAACACGCGGCGAGGGCCACGGTTCGATTGTTCCCGGGCGGCAATGCAATCCATCACGTCCTCGCTCCACACATAGCGGCGGCGGTCAATCGTGACGCACGGAAGTTGTTTGCGAGTAATCCACTTCCGGATGGTGTTGTCACGGAGACCGTAGCGACAGCACGCCTCGCTGAGTGTGAGCAGGTCACCGTGCTGGTCGCGGTATTCCTGGACCCGTTCCTGCTTCTCACGGTCGGTGAGTTTACGGTAAGGCTTGTCTTCGACGGTCATCCGTATTGCGCTTCATACCGATCCGCGGTCTCACGGATGATGCCGATAATTTCCGGGAACGTGAAACTAACTCCCCTTGTGTGCACTCGGGCGAACCCGTCTGCTAGTTCCCGCAGGGTATCTGCTTTGGCTTTAGCCACCATGGCGGCAAGTGCCAGCTCTTCCTCTGTAGGTACGTGTTCCGGGTTCATAGTCATCGTTTCACTAAGTCGTTGTTCGCCGCTGTTACCAGCTCAGTGCTGTCGGATTCTTCGTCTGCTGGCCTGTGGACCATCGTGTAGCGGTTCACTTCAAGCTCAAGGGTGATCAGATGAGGGCGGGGCACGAACTCCGAGTATGGGTTGATGCCGACCAAATGTTCCACCTTCTCCGTCCGGCGCTCTACCTCGTACGTTGCTTCGGTGACGCTGTCCGATGCCAGGATCATGCGTTCACCGTTGCTCATCTCGATGACAATCACAGCGCGGGTAACACTCGGATACTCGAACGGGTTCATGCTGTCCTCTTCTCGAAGTCGTGGGCGATGTACCCGCAGGACCGGCAGGACACGAGGGCGGGTTCCTCAAACTGTTCGGGTGGCCGCATCCACAGGTTGAGGCGGGCACAGTTGCGGCATTTACCGCCGGGAAAATGTCGTTCTCGGTCGGTGATGGGCCAGCGGGCTTTCGCTGTCGGGATGACCGCCCGCAACTGTTCGGCGAGGTCGGCAATGTCGGGTAGCTCGCTGATTTCGCGGAGGTGACGGCGGAGCCACGAGACAAGGCTACGGGTTTTCCGTCCGGCGTCCTCAGGTTGGGTATACGCTGGCAAGCCCTGCGTGTAGCCCTGGGCCGCCCAAACCGTCTCGACGGGTGGTGGTTGCTGGATAGGGTGCGCTGTCGCGTCACAGGCGATTCTGAGGGTCGTATAGATTTCGTCTGCCACGTCCACGGCGTCCAAGTTGATGGGGGCGGGTGGGTCGGCTTTCCCGGCGCGGGGCATCCCGTCCGCTTTCGGGCTGGACGACGGCACCGTTTCGTGGCGGATGTTCTCCACCAATTCGGCGCAGTCCGCGAGGTCCCGGTTCAGCCACGTCCAGTGGTAGCCGCACAACACCCCATACTCGGCGAGACGTGTGGTTTCCGTGTTCGGGTCGGCGCAGTCAGTGACGATACAGTGCAGGCTCATCGTGGTCGTCTCCGGTTCTGGATGGGTTTCCCTGGTCCGGTGTTGCGGTTACGGCGGGCATCGAGGGCACGCTGACGAACATCGGGCTTTACGTCCGGCTGGCCAACCAGTGCGAAATCGAGCGCAAAGTCATTTTGGGTAACCCGCATAGACCGCTGCACAAGCCGGGTAGCTTCCCTCCTCGAGGCGATCATGTCGGCCCAAGACTGACGGATGTGGGATGAGTAGGCCTCCGATACAGGAGCCCAGTGGAGGTGGTTCCGCCGTCCACCGGACGACAACTGTTCAGGTGGTTCCGGTGTCCAGCGCATCGCGTCATCCGACGTATCCCAGTCTTCGATCGCGCCGTCGATAGCGGCGATCACGTCACGAGTGGTCATGGTTTCCTCCTGTAGCTGGTGCGGCGCGGGGTGCGGGCTTGTCGTGGGCGTAAGGCGGGCTTGATGCCGCGGCGGGCTGTGAGGGTCGCCATCAGCATCTCCTGTGCCCGCACAGGGTGCAGGTCCGGGCGAGGCGGCGTTTATGGCGGCGGATCATCCACCGCACCAGGCGGTGCATGGGTACGGGCCGGCCGCGCGCGGCTTCGTGGTCCAGCCAGGTGGCGATGTCGTCACGCGCCGTCATCGTCATCCCCTTCCGGGTCGCTGAAGTCCTGCCCGCAGTACACGCATTTGCCGGAAACGTTGACCACCACATGGTCGTTTCCGCCGTCCTTGCAGAAGACGAGCTTGAGTGCCATCACTCACCGTCCAGGGCCCGGCGGACCTTGCACGACAGGCAATAGCCGCCGGTTGAGTATCGATTATCAGGCTCTCGGCCTGAATCCGCTTCGCGGCACGAATGCGGACTAACGAAAACCTCACACTCGGGGTGGAGTGCCCGGGCGGCGTCGAGCTTCGCTTGTTGTTCCCGGACCAGGGCCAGCAGCCACGGCACATCCTCCCGGGCAGCAGCCACGAACTCGATGTTCGCCTTAGCCCTCTGCTCGGCATTCTTCCGCTCCACCGGGAACACGAAACCATCAATTTGGGTGTGGGCAACTAGGCCGAATACCTCGCGCGGTTCGGCAAGTTCTGGACTCGCCGCGTCGGCTCGGGTTTGGATCTCGGCCAGCCGGTCCTCGGTAACACTCATCACACTTCATCCCATTCCTGATTCTGGATCGCGCCATGAGCCATATGCCCGGCGGCCTGGCCGATGGAACTCTCGGCTGCCGTTGACCCGAACCCGATCTCGGTGAAGTCTTCCTCGCCGGGTTCACGACTGAGGATCGAGAAGTCAATCCGGTACTCGGTCTCACTCATCGGTCTCGCCCTCTCCGTTCGCTTCGAGGATCGCTATCGCGAGAGCGAGGAGACGAACCAGCATCACAGGGTCTGGCGAGCCACCGTCGTCAGTGGAAGCATCAATCGCAAGGTCCAGCATGGCGAGGATCGCGGGCGCGGCAGCCCGCAGTGACACGACCAGGGCAGCATCTTGGTCCGACATGAACCCCTGAGTGACATACGCTCCGTCCCCGTCCGAATCGACGCCAGCGAGGCCGTGCCCGAACCTGCTCCACGGCCCTTCAGTTGCGGCTTCGATTTGCTCGGCGAGTAGGTTGCGTGCCGCTACCAGCGTCTCCAACGGATTCATCGCTGCACCTTGGATTCCGGGATAGCGGAATGCGACCAATTCGCAACCATCGAATAGTGCACCCACACTCTGTTCAGCGTGACAATCGGATGATTGGCGCGAACGGTGTGGATCGGCTTCCCGCAGGCAACACACTTTTCGCTCATGGTTTCGTCTCCTCGTCGTCGTCGTACCGCTCACGTGAATCCGCTGGTACCTCGTTCACGTTTCCGGTGGTTTCGTGAATGCCCCTACGGGCCACGCCGACCAGCCTTGGTGGCGGGTCTCGCCTCGCGCAGTCGTACACGTCCGCGCACAGGATGTGCCCTCGGTCGCACCGCCGCCATGTCGGCTCGATCATCTGCGGCGGCAGTGGCTTTGCGGTCGAGTACTCGCGGAGCATTGGGGCCATCACTGGCCGTCCTTCCGGTACGGGTTGTCGGCTTGTTCTAGCTCGCCCTCTTGGTCAAGGACGCCGCGGTGGTAGCCCTCGTCCCACGCTGTCGCTTGGTCCTTTTGCTCCAATCTGAGCCGCAGGTTGGCCATGCGGAGATCCTGGATACGCCGGGTCTTCGCGGCCTCGATCCCGTCAGCGTCCGACGACCGGAACAGAGACCGGGTTTCTGCATATGCCCGGTCGAGTTCCAACCTGAGTCGTGCGTTTTCGTCCCGTAGCCGCTCCACCTCCGCGGCCAGGTCGTCGACATCAGCTGAGGACTTTTCTGCGTTGCTCCGGTTGATCGCTGCACCGTGGTTCTCGGTGGCTCGTTTCCGGCGGCGACGGATCGAATCGAGGTCCAGGCTCATGGCTGGTTGCCACCTGCTTCTCGCGGGTCGTCGGCTTCGACCTCGACGGGGTGGGCTTCGGTGAGGTCGGCGGGGACGACGACGATCGCTTCGGGCTCTAGCGGGTCGAAAGCACCGACCGGGATCCGGAGAGTGACCTTGACGAGGACCGTGTCTGGTTGGGGTTTGGTTGGCCGTCCCTGCGTCGAGCCAACGACCTTCGCGGTTTGGACCGGATACTTACCATCGCTGGCCCTCCACCGCGTTCGCTCGCCCTTGACCTGCAGGTAGACGGGCGCATCCACATAACCGTTGCTGTTCATGTTTTGTCTCCGATCAGTGCGTCAATCACGGCACCAGCGTCGAGCCGGTAAACCTCTGCGCGGTCGCATTCGCCGTCTGGGCGCTCACAGTGGTCAAGGTGCCGGGCTAGCGTCTCCCCGTGGTCTGCATCGTGCAGGACGTTGGCTACTCGTTCCACGGCTTCCGGTGTGCGCAGCTGCTCCCGTATCGCGTCGGCCATCTTGCGAGCCATATCCGGACGAACGATCGCATCCATATCCCGGACATCCCATCCTTCAAGCACTTCCTCGATGCTCACGGTCCCTGAGCGTCGAGCCGGTAAATCTCGCGCCCGCCAACCACCCATGAATGCCAGCCGCTCAGGGTTCACGCTCTCCCTGGAAAGGTCGATACCCTGCGTCTCAGCCCATGAGCGCCACGCCTCGGCGCGTGCTTTCTCGTCCCCGCTCACTGTCCGTCACCTTCAACCCGCACACCAGCGTCATACAGGCACTCGGCCTCTCGCCGTCGCAACAGTTGCCCCGCGGCACCCGCTTTCTCCCACGGCGGCATGTAACCCCGGAAACCCGAACTTGTCGCTTCCCAGAGCGTGCGCGCCAGCTTCTCGACCTGCTCGGCACGCTCACGATCCGCAGTATTCTGCCGCTCAGCGTTCAGGAACTCGGAAGCAGCCACCATTGCCAACGCGAGCTTCCTGCACTCCGGAGCGTCAACGCTCTTATCCACCACCGCGTCACCCCCGGTAGTCATCAGCCAGCCATCGTCACCATCCCGGTAGATGCCGGGTAGCTCGTCGCGGCGGATCACAACATCGTCATTAGAACGGGGCTGCTGCATCGCTGCCACCTCCAAACGCCTGCTGCTGACTGGCGGGGTTGGAAGCCGCCCACGGGTCATCCACTGGGGTTTGAGCCTGTTGAGGCTGGGAGAACCCGCCCTGACCCTGCTGCTGACCACCACGGGCACTCTTCGTGACCTTCGCCGTCGCGTACCGCAACGACGGGCCAACCTCATCCACGTCCAACTCGATCACAGTCCGCTTCTGCCCGTCCTTCTCGAAGCTCCGGGACTTCAACCGACCCTGAACCACCACCCGCACCCCCCGAGCAAGGGACTCCGCAACATTCTCCGCAGCCTCACGCCACACCGAGCAGCGCATGAACAACGTTTCGCCATCCACCCACTCGTTCCGGCCCTTATCGAACGTCCTCGGAGTGGACGCCACCGTGAAATTCGCGACCGCGCTACCCGACGGCGTGAACCTCAACTCCGGATCACCCGTGAGATTCCCCACGATCGTCACTACCGTTTCCCCAGCCATTACTTTCCCCTCTCCCGTTGAACTGACTTGCTCTTCACAGCACCCACGTCACTGAGGGCACCCACGACACCCCGCACCGGCCGCAGAAGACCGGCAACACGTCCTCCGGGACCGCCTCGCAGTACTCCGCGTAAACATCCGAGTCGGTTTCATCCGGATGCGGATTCTGGCAGTACCAACACGCGACAGCCACACCGAGCCGCTTGGACCCGACCGTCTCGTAGTTCGACCGCTTCTGGTTGCAGTCGAAGCACACGCTGCGTAGGTTGTCCGACCGGTCAGCGGCGACGAGGTCTTCCTTCCGGAACGCCGACCGCGGAATGATGTGATCCACGGCGAACCGGACACGATTCCCGCACAGTAGGCACCACTGCCCGTCCCGCGCATGGATCAGAGCGCGCTTCAACGACGGGATAGGCGTCCGCGGCTCCCGATTACGGACCGGCCAACGCCGACGAGGACGCTTGTTCTCGGCCACCCAATCAGCCAGCGCCTCCCGGAACATCCGGCCTTCCGGTCGCTCCGGTTCCGGTAGCCGGTAGTAGTACGTCAAATCGTCGATACTTGACCTCACCGATCGACCTCCGCCCAGAAATCAGTCGTCACTGGACGATCCAGCAACAACGGGTTCATCCATGGCCATGTCCCGCCCCGGCTGAACTGCTCAGGCCACGCCCGCTCGTCACGGTCACCACGCCACCGCGCTAAATCCACCAACCGCTCCGGGTCACCGGAGTTCCGCGCCAGACCAAACCCGAACTCCGGCCATCCCATCAGCGCCGACGACCCACGCGGACGGAGATCCCGGTATCCTGCAGCGTTCTTCTGATGACCCGCATGGGCTTCAACCACGAGAGCGACCCCACGCTCTCGGATCGTGTCCAACGCATCCAAGACTGGGCCGATGCCCTCCTCGGTATTCACATCACCGCCCGAGAGCTTGTAAAGCGGCCCCACGCAAACCATGTCGGCCTGAGACTCATCGAGCAGCCGGTGAATCGCCCCGAGGTCCGAGTCCTTCGTAACATTCATCCGCGGTGAGCACGCCAACCACACGTTCGACCCGGGATCAGCTGAACCAAGATTCCGGCCCTGCACGACTAGCCGCCTGACTTGCCGCCGCCATTGCGTCTCCGTGTTCTCCGCGTCCACCACCAGCACCCGGATAGGGTCCATCTCGAAAAACTCCGTCGGGTGGATACCCGATGCCGGACACACGGCCATTTGGCGGATGAACGTGGTCTTCCCGGCACCCTCGGCCGCAGTGACCACCACACGGTCACGGCGCTCCAGCAGGCCAGGAACGACCCAGTCGTAGTCGTCTGAGCCTTCCAGCACTTCGTTCAGTACCTTCGCCCTCAACGTGCTCCCGGCACCAGCCGCACTGATCTCCCGCAGCTCCCTCACCACATCTGCGATCGCCACGCTGGGCTCATCTGCCGGGTCAGTGAGGCGCTGTACCGCTCGGGTCGCAACTGTCACGCTCTGCCGGCGGATCGAATCATCACGAACGATGTTTGCGTGATGCGTCACCGACCCAGAATTCTCCGGTGACTGTAGCCACAGACCGATGTCGTTACCCGTGACACCCGGAATCTTCCGCTTATTAACCTCCTGGCCCACGGTGACCACATCGACCGGTGACCCCATGCCTCGTAGCGAGGCGATGATGTTGAACACCTGACCGAGCGACGGGTGAGAGAAGTCCCCAGGCGTGATGACCTCCACCGCGAACCGGATCGAATTCTTATCAGCCACGCACGCCCCAATCACCGAGTGCTCCGCCTCCGTCCCGATCATTGGTACAGGTACGAGTTGATGTTGCGCTGATGCAGTTCTTCAGGGGAGAGCCCCGCCACGGCCCGCAGCTTGGGCTGCCGTTCCTCGGCGTACTGCTGGGCGTTGCGCATCCAGGTTTGCCACGCACGCGTCCAGTCCTTGAACTTCGACCCCTTAGCGGCGTGATGATCCTTGAATTTCTCAGTTTCGAATTCGAGGTTTGTCACAGCCGGTGCGTTGGTCTGAGCCCACACCACCATTTCCTCGGTCACTTCGAAGATGCTTGGGAGTGCGCTCGCGCGCGAACTCCCTTCCTTTCCTTTCCCTTCCTTTCCCTTCCCTTCCCGCAGTGTTTCGTCAGTGAGCAATCCGTGATCGTTCACCGACGGCTCATCACTGCAGGTCAGAGGGGGTTTGAGGGGTGTTGGTCCACCCTTGGGAGGGGGTGGGTAGTCCGACTTCTTCGGCCGGTTGATTTTCTGGTGCTCAGCCCATCCATTCACCTGTAGGAATGAGCGTTCACTGACGGTGTAGTGAGTAATCAGTGACGCATCAGTGAGCGCGATAATGTCCGATTCGACATCTCCAACTGACCGATCATCGAGCGGCCATAATGCCGCCCGAATCAACCGAGGGTCGTAAATGCTCCGGCCCTCATCATCGGAATGTGTCCAAAGACCGATAAAAGTAAGCCGCTGATGCAACGTCAAAGTCGAGACGGTCAGACTAGTGAAGAAACTCGGTTTTATTGTTCTGATTCGCGCCATCTTGTGCCTCCTTTCTGTATCGTTCGAGGTCCGCCATCGACGCCCCATCCAGTGCCGCGTGCACCGCCGCCTCCGTGGCCTCACCCGGCGGCCACCAGCCCGCTATCGACTCCGCGAGCTTCACCCGCCTAGTCCACTCCACACACCACGTCATGCCACCACCTGCGCCATGTTCAGGAGGTGCCTCAGTGCCGCGACAGCCTGCTGCGGGACAACACCGTTACCGAGCGCTTTCAACTGGGGATTCCGAGCGGTTGCGGGCATAAACCCTGTCCGGATCTTCTCGATGACTTCACGGTCGTCATTCCAAATAGCGGGGTCTGTCACCCAGCCGTCGGCGAGGCCCATCATCCACTCGCAAAACTTGGGCGATAAACGATGAGCACCGTTGCGTCCTGTTGGCTCGGTAGGGCTAGGGGCAGGTCTCTCAAGAACGGCTTCCCAGCGGGTTATCGCGGCGGCATAGGGTCCCCAGTTTGTTTCCTCGCGTTCCCGGTGTTCTGAATACTGAGTAGTGCCGCCTTGCACGTCGGTGAGCAGGTTTGGATGCGGCTGTGGCGAGGGTGAAACAATTTGCCGCATATCCTGCACGGCTGGTCCGGTCGGCGCGGGCGGCTCCGCATCCGCTTCTCCCGATCCTCCATCCAATGGAGCTTCAAGTGGCAGCTCGCGCACAGAGTCCTGAGGTTGCTCGGGTCGTTGTTCGCCGGATTCCGGTCCACGTGATGAACGTGAAGGATTTCCTGGGTTCCGCACATCTCGCACACCGCTTTCCGGTGTTTGCGGGCACGCCAATGATTCGCGTCCTTTGTAACTTCCGGTCTCGTGTTCCCGCAGCTCTGGGAGCACGTCCGCCGGGCTAGGAACCGAGTCCGATCCTCTAACCGCTTTCCGTATCGCTTCCGTTCCAGTCGGCTGCCGCAGATCAGGCAGTACCTCTCCGGGTCGGCTTTCGGTGGTAACGGCATCTAGTCCTCCGCCTCGTCCTGTGGGTTCGACGGCTGGACGATACGGCCCCCAGTCGACAGCAGGTCGTGTTCCGTCACGTCCGTTAACGTCGCTCCAGCCCGGGCGTTCGCCTCCTCGCTCCTGTTGGGTGTCCGACCCCGCACGCCGGTTGAGTCCAGCGCTCTCGGTGTTGGTAGGAGCTTTATCAACTCGTTCTCCGCGAGTTCGTTCAAATTCGCTACTCCGTGCCCTCTCGCCCGCATTGCTGCGACCTGCTCCGCCGTCTTGCCCTTCTGGGCGTCGTGAGCTTGCGGCGTGGGGAGGAGTTTCGCTTCGTTCCCGAGGTTCCGGGCGTGCCCGTTTCCCGTGTCCGGCTGAGTCGTGGGCGTAGGAAACAGGGTTTTCGCTACCCCGTTCAGCAGTAGCTCGTTCGACCGGCTGCCGCCCCTCCGCTCGTGACCACCGAGAGCGTCCGCCACGCTCGGAGTCGGCAGCAGCGCCACCGTCTCGGTTGCAGATCCGCCCCGCGTCGCCCGCGGCGTCGGTAGCAGCGAGGCCGCCGTCGCCAAGTCGCTCCCCCCCGAACCCGGCCGGTTCACTCTTGCGTAATCCGGTCCGCTTGATCCAAGCTTCGCCTCGGGTGTCCGTAGCAAGGACGAAGACCCGGGCGCGGGCGTGGGGGGCGCCGATGTCGGCAGCTCGAAGGAGTATCCATTGCGCGTCATACCCGAGCCGGGCCAAGTCGCCGAGAACGGTTCCGAACCCCACAGAGAGGTGACCTCGGACATTTTCCAGCACGACGTATCGGGGTCGTAGAACGCGAATCGCTTCGGTGAGGTACGGCCAAAGGTGCCGGTCATCGTCTTGTCCTTTCCGCTTCCCAGCGAGAGAGAACGGCTGGCACGGATAGCCCGCCGTAATAATGTCGATCGGCTCCACCGTCGACCAGTCGAGGATGGTGAGATCACCGTGGTTCGGAACGTCAGACCAGTGATGCGCGAGGATCTTCGACGGCCCAGCCTCATACTCAACGTGCCACGCCGTCTTCGCGGCGAACACTTCCTCAACAGCCAAGTCGAGCCCGCCGTAACCAGAGCATGTGCTGCCGATTCTCATGCTGCACCGTCCACGGCAACCCGGGTACCATCCGACAACAACCACCAACGACGGCGGTCCCGGTCGGTAACGGGGATCATGTCCGGGGTGTCCATACTGTTCCGGGGCACTTTCCAGCCCATGTCGCGGTAATGCGCTGCCCACGCCGGGTTGGACTCGGCTAGGCCGTTGCAGAACGAGCAGAACACGATGATGTTCGGGTAGGTGTGCGCGGTCTTGCAGCCGCCCATCCCTCGGCCCTGACGGTGCTGAGGCACCCACAGCTCCTCGCTGGCGTCACAGCAGTAGGCGGCCCCGTCGCGTTCCTTGACCCGCTTCCACATCGCGGCAGGTACCCGGCTCATCGCTCACCCACCCCAGCCATCCGGTAAGTGATCTCCACCAGCCGTGCCTGAGTCTGCAAATTGCTCTGCTGCGACTCATACGACCGGGACAGACCCTTCACGTAATTCAGGGTGATCAGCGCGACGTCCTTCGCTTCCCGGAAAGTGTCCGTGTCCACGATCGCTTGCTGCTTCCGGTCCTCCACCGGGCCGTCCGCACGCTTGTACGCCAGCGCGTACTCCCGCTGGTACTGCCGCTCAACCTCAAGGAACTCCGCCTCCGCCTCACGGAGGTGCTTCGGTCCCTGCGCCACCCGGTTCTTCAAGTCCGTCAGCTCCATGACAATCGAGTCGGGCGTCTTGATCTCGGTCATGACACGGCTTTCAGTTCACGGCCGATAGCGGCGATCCGGTCCAGATACTCTGCCGGGGCACCCTCACCCCGAGCGGCCTGCCAGATCGCCATCACGTCATCCGGGCTGCCACTCGCCCTCGCAGCCGCCACATGATCCCGAGACGGCTCGTACGACGCTGACGGTGCCTGCCGATTACGCACCTCTTCCGAGGACGCGATACCCTTCCGTGTGTCCACCGCGAGCGCCGCGACCATCGCCCGGCCCCACGCCGCCGTCTCAGCGTTCTGCAGCTCCGAATCGCGGGTGAACTGTGTTGGTCCGGGGACAGGCTCCCACGCCGTTCCGTGTGCCGGTGCCGGGTCGTCCTGTGACCGCCACGCCTCTGCCGTGTACACCACCCACGACTTCCCGGCGAAGTCCACGAACTGGACATCCTTCTGGCGAAGACGGCCGTCGGGATATTGAGTCCTGAACTCCACGATCCGGGTAGCGACATCTATGTAATCGAGTGGTCCTTTGTAAGCCATTTACGCCACTTCCTTCGGTGTGATCGACAACCGCTCCGAAGGCTTCCCTGGCCGCACGTACTCCTGATACGTGTCCGGGTGGTCCTTCTTGAAGGCTGACGTGTTGAACGTGTCCCGGCCCTTGACTTTCGTGAACGTGATCAATCCGAACGCCGTCGCCGCTTTCAGTTCGTCCCGGTCCCCGATCCGCCCACGGATCCGGGCCTTCACCTCGTCGAGGTCCGCTGTCGCGGTGTCCGCGATGTCTTTCTTCGTCGCGTACTCGGCTATCAGGTCATCCCATTCGCTGGTCTCCGACTCTTGCGCGAGGAATCGTTCAGCGACCTCGACAAGCTCGGCCATCCGGGTCCCGTCCCGCCCGATCAAAACCACCCGAGGTTCCATCACCGTGGGGATGAAATTCTCGTGTGGCTCCCAAGCGAAAACGCACTGATCTTTCCCCGTAACCATCAGCTGCCACTGCACCTGATCGATGTACTTCCGCGGGATGTCCTCAGCCGGCCAGTCGGTTTTCGTGGTCTTGATTTCCGCGATCGCGCGGTCACCGATGCCGTCCGGTGTCGCGAGGAATTCCGGCCGCTCGACCATCCGCACCAGCTGATCGTTCGGGGGAACGTTCCATACGGCCTCGACGTGCTTCGCGATGATCGGCTCACGGGCCTGCCCGTGAGCTGTGTAGACGTTTCCCGTAAACGTCTCCTGCCCGGCCTTCTCCGCTCGGACAGCAGCCCATACACCCGCTCCACCGGAAGCGAGCCGTGCCACGTCCGTCGCGGTCAACCCCTTTCGTCGGGCGGCAAGCCACGCGTCCCGGTCAGAGAACGGGCACACGAACTCGAAAAAGCTCATCTGGTGCTCCTAGTCTGTGAGACGGTGACGATGACACCAGGCACGTCCAACGGATCGGCCTCGTGCTCGGTCACGTAATGTTTGGTCGCTTCGAGACGAACGACCTGCGCGTCGTCCCCGTACACGCCCGCCGCAGAGAGAGCGTCGAGGATCGCGCGGGCTAGTTTGTCGATGTCGGGCTTCTTCGCCGGATGCCGTGGCGCTGTAGGTTTCAGGACGCCTTGGTTACGGCCTGTCCCGTAGTGGCCTTTCGGGCGGGGCAGGTAGAAGTCGCAGGCGACGAGCAGGGCACCGTCCATTTGTCCGTCTCTCGCGATCCGCGCTTCAGCGGTCACCGAGTCACGCCAAGGCCGGAGGTTCTTCGAGGACTCGACCATGATTCCGCGGCCCACATGCCTTTTGCTGCCCTGGGATACTGGGAGCCCTATCACTGTGAACTTCATGCGGACACCCCCAGCTGTTCGAGGTCGAACTCAACGTCGATACAGTCCTGGCACATGTCCGCCGGCCGTTTGACGTTGATGGTGCGCATCCGGCCGCACCGCTGGCAGGGTTTACGGTCACCCTCGCCCCGCTCATACGGTCCCCGAGGGTTCTCCCGCTGCTTACACTTCGAGCACACACCGCCCGTCCCGATACGCGTACCCGGGAACTGTCGAACCGTGGTGTGGTTCCGGCGGGTCGGATACCCACACTCGATACAAGTGCTCATCACCATTCACCCCGCCCGAACAGGTTCGAGTTCGTTTGGATGCGCGGTACCTCGTCCACGAGGCCTTGGTGGGGGTCGAGCTGCAGCATCGCCAGCAGGCGTTGGCGGGCTGTGGGGTCGGGTTCGTGGGCTTCCACCAGCTCCCGCGCCGCACGGTTGATCCCGTCGACGGTGCCGAGCTGTTTGAGTACTCGCCGGTAGATGGCGCGCTGACGCGCCGGGACAGGACGGCCACTCATGGCTGCTCACCCGCCCGGAGAGCCCGCACTACCCGCTCATGTCCAGCCTGAGCTTCCTTAAGGGTCGAGTACCGCCAGCACCCCAGGTTGTGGCGGCCCCCGCCGATCATCGTTTCGAAGATGATCGGTTTCGGTCCGCCGAAATGGTTGTGGTCGAGGCCGAGCCACACGGTGGACACATCCGCGAACCCGACTTTGTCCCTTGCGACCCGCTTGTCGTCGGTGGATTCCACCCACTGCTGAAGAGTGATCGGGCGACCCTGCTTGTCGTAGCAGTCACTCATCGTCGCCACCACCCATCGCCCGTCCGGCCGCGTACGCCGCACGCCACGCCGCCCACCCGAACAGCAGCACCCCAGCCGAGCAGAGCACCCACACGCCGTCATACGCGGCAACCAGCACCACCCCGACGACACCCGTCACCACCATCAGGTAAAAGAAGAGGCGCGGCATCAGGCTCGCCCCCCGATGACGTTGACGATCCGCAGCAGAATGTCCGTCGTCGCGTGCTCCGTTGCAGCGTCATGCGCTGCCTTGAGCGTCGGCCACGTCCCGATGACCTGCATGTTGACTCGGCAGATCACCACCCAGCCGAAGCGTGTGTGTTGCACCAGCGTCAGCCGCTCAGGCCGGACCTGGGTTTTCACTTTGATCACAGGTCTTTATCTCCTTGGAAAGAACTCAAATGTTTGCCTTGTGTGATGGCGTTGGCGTGCCTGTCGAGCCGCCGGTAAATCCCTTGCGCCGCGATGACCACGACTGTGCAGACGGTGAGGAACGCCACCGTCGCGACGACCAGGAATGCGAGGATCAGTGAGTCTGGCATGGTTCCTCCACCTCCTGCACGCGGATGTGTGTGTCAGCTGGGACGAGGGTTGAAAGATGCCAGGTGCGCTGCCAGTTGGTGATCGTCACCCGCGTGCCGCCAGCCGTGTGTTCAACAGATTTAAGGACACCGGATCGGGTACGCCGGTTCGCAGTGAACGTGATCTGGGAGCCGATATGTTCGGCGGTAAGGGCTCCAACAGTGAGGCTCATGCGGCACCGCCATCCCGCTGCACGATCTTCACAAAGGACGTGGTGGCGTCGTCGCAGTAGAACGCGAAGATGCGCGTTCCCCCAAGGACGAGCTTCACCAGGCTCCGGTCCCGCTCATGCCACACGGACAGGAGTGTCCCGATCCGTGTGCGCCGGTCTATCGTGACGGAGATTGTGAGACCCAGGTGGCAGTGTGACAACTCAGCGACAGTGAGGTTCATCGCCATGCACCCCGCTGTACGTCCTTGAGCGCGTCACCGAGAAAACCGAACCCGACTGCTAGAGCCGGTATCCCAAAGAAGCCGCACGCGAGAGCCGCCAACCCGTACCGGTCGTCGCTCGTGAAAGCTCCTGTGACAGCACCAGCGAGAGCGGCCAGTTCCAAGAAGAATCCGAAACCTGCGAGGCCGGCCAAGATACGGACTCGGACGACGGGACTAAGCAGTAGCTTCATCATCACTGGCCGCCCATCGACACGAGAGTCGGGAACCCCTGCCGCAGCAGCCACGCCCGCGTCCGCGGTCCGCCGATCGTGGCGTCGTCGTACACCCGCCACCAACAGCCCATATCGCAGCAGGCACGCTTCACGTAGTCCCAATTGCGGACCCGCACCGTCCACCCCGGCCCCATATCATCCAGCTCCGCGACCGTACGGACCGTGTCACCAACCATGTGCACAAACATCAGGCCACCGCCTTCGGGTGATGCACCACGGTCACGCCAGGGAACAAGGCCAACAGCTCGGCGGTGTCGTAGGTGAGGCTGTCCGACGCCCACGCCACCCGCCACGTGTCCGGCCCGACCTTGCGCATCCGGGTCGTGTAGGCGGGACGGTTCGCATCCATGTGGGCGTCCACCTCCGTGCCCTCCGGCTCAGCCCGCAGCTCCACAAGGTCACATATCGAATACGGCGGTTTCATGACGTCACCCGCTCAAGGCCCTCGACCGGGATACCCGCATGAATACGGTGTTCCCGGATCATCGACTCAACGTGACGGATCGGCACCCCGGCAGCGGAAATCCTCGCCGCAGCTTCCTCACACGTCCCGTAATCCAAGTCACGGACAGCCGGTGCCAAGTCCGCCGGTATCTGCTGGATCATCACGCCGCCTCCTTCGGGCCGTCATCAAACTCCGGCTTCACCGCGGGGTAGTCCCGTTCGAATGCCGCGAAATCCGTGTAAATCGGGATGCCGGGATAGTTGACGGCGATGTTCGCTGGCTCCAACTCCCACCGATGATCAGGCCGTAAAACCCCGCCACCACCGTCCGTGGACACCACCGGGAACTGCTTCGGGATGAACAGTGCTCTGATCCACGCCTTCTTCGCACGGAAACCACGCGACGACAACACGATCTCCCCGTAACCATCCACACACCCGCTGATGTCACCGGACTGCGCGTAATCGTTCGACCCCAGGTAGTAGCCGTAAAACCCGCAACGGCACGCACCCCACGGCTTCCCGCACTCTTTAACCTCCGGGTGCGGCGACTGTGTGAGATGCTGGGCGGTATTCTCCCCGGCACGCCACACCGACGGGTAGTAGATCCCCGTCAGCCAACCTTCTGGCGTGACCTTGAAAACCCGGAGACCGCGGGCAGTGCCAAGATGGAAATCGATGCTCTCCGAGGACTCGAAACCGTCAGTGCGGAACCCGTTCGGGCCGGGAGATGACGCTCCCGGGTATATCGGATATATCGGCATGACTGCTGCACCGCATTCAGGCTGGGACCGGCTCGGCCGGTACGGGGGCTGGTTCCGGCACGGGCACGGACTCCGGGATCGGCTCGAACTCGATATGCCGCTCCGGTTCGCCGACATCACCCATGCGGACGAAATCACTGAAATTCATGGCGTTCTCTCCTTGAAAGTGGTGCCGGTGGGCCGACCGTCGAGGGCCAGCCCACCGAGCGGGTTCTAGTCGGCGACGAGCCGCAGTTCCTCCGCGTACTCCACCTGACGGCCAATGTCATAAGACCCCGGCGCCAGAGCAAGATTTCCGTGTTCTTGATGGCTGAGGAGCCCCGTCGAACCTTCAGGGATCGTCACCGTGCCCAAGATCGGCTGGGTCGCCGACACATTGGCGCGGGCCTCCCAGAAACACGGCCCGTCCGGATGCAACGTGTGAGTGTTCGAGGACGCCTCCGACTGCACGAGCATCACCGTCTTCGGCATCGGCTTCGACACCACACCCTCAACCCGGCGAACCGACACGTCACCCTGAAAACCGAGCCTGGTGATCACCGGGATAGACGCCTCCCGGTCCAGATGGTCGAGGATCTCCTTACCCGTGATGCGGATCGCATCAGCCTGCGTGATAGTGCTCATTACTGGTGTTTCCTTCCTATTGGGGGTCAGCGCCGGACTTCGGCTGCTGCGTACTCGTCGCGGGGAATCCCATAGAGGGACGCCGCCGCAGATAAGGCATCCGTCTCGTGACCTCTGCACACGAGACCGAATCTGTGCCGCGTACCATCGGCTTCAGGCGAACCGTTAGTGCACAAGAGGATCCGGACCTTCTCCTCGTACGTGTCCTGCAGACGCTCCGGCAGGTCATACAAAGTGAGAGTGTGTGGACTGTTCCCCGGATCGGGGACCGTCTCACCGACCTGGGTCATGTGGGCCGCGAACCTGTCCCAGCCGTACCGCTCGATCGCGCACCGCCGGACCTCGGTGTTCTCCTCGGCGAAGATCCGATCCACATCCCACTCGTGGGCGAAAAAGTCTTCGGGTAGCCGGGTGCCGTGCCACGCGCTCAAGCTGTAACCGTCCGCGTATTGCAGCGCCGGGCCGTCCTCGTTGTGGAGCCTGCCCTGGTTGTCGCGGGCGAGGCGTGTGGGCCGCTCGGTGAGGAAAGCAACTTCTGGCGTCGCATACCACCAGCCGATGCCCTCCACCGCCGACGTGACCGCTGTCAGGCGGTCGCTCTCAGGGAGCCCCGCCACACGGAGGGCCTGGCCGTAGTAGGCCATCCAAAATGCCTCGTACCAGGTGTCTAGACCGTAGTAGTAGACATTTTGGAGCTGGCCCCCGAGCTGGTCCCCGAGCTGGTCCCCGAGCTGGCCCCTGAGCTGGCCCCCGAGCTGGCCCCCGAGCTGGCCCCAGAGCTGGCCCCCGAGCTGGCCCCAGAGCTGGCCCCCGAGCTGGCCCCTGAGCTGGTCCCTGAGCTGGCCCCTGAGCTGGCCCCCGAGCTGGCCCCTGAGCTGGCCCCCGAGCTGGGATAGGACGCCGAGGGCGCAGATCCCGCCCATAGGGGAATCCATCCATATGATGGCTTTCGGTGGCTCCAGCCCGGCGGTGCGGTACGTCTCATTGACGGCGGCTTCGGCTTTGGGTCGGTCGCAGCGTTCCGTGGAGAGCGCGACCCGCACCCACCTGTCAATCTCTGCCTGGATCAAGGCCAGGTCGTGGTCGGTGAGTTTGCCGTTGTACGTCACAGGTCTTCTCCTCGTTGAGTGGTTTCGGCGGCGAGCTGTTTCAGGGTTTTCACGCCAGCCAGGGCTTCCAGGGCCTCGCAGTACGCGGCCTGGGCGTTAAAAACTTTCGTGTACCAGGCGGCGTTGTCGGCGGTGGGGTGATCGAGTGCGTCGAGCAGGGCCACGCGCAGGGCGTCCAGGTCCATCGCTAGTTCACCCGGCTTCGCAAGTACTCGTCCCAGCCGATGAACGCGATATCCGGGGCGTCAGCTTCGAGTTGCTGGCGTTGCGTGCAGCAGCGATGATGCGCCGCCAGCAGGACCGCGACGATGGAGAACCACGCGAGCATCAGGAGGATGTAGACGGCCCAGATCATGACGGCACCTGCGTTGTTTGGGGGTCACCCGGCACTTCCAGCACGAGTAGGCACGGAGGGATGTTCTGCCGGTTCCCGTCGATGTCCACGAACGCCATAGCTGTGGACCGGTCAACGTCGAGGATCACGCCGTAGTCGTCCGAGCCGCGGACCTTGACGATGCCATGCAGCTGCCCGTCAGCCTCATCGAGAGTCATCACGACGCTCTCCGCTTCTTCGCCGACGCGGCGCCGAAAATCTCCATGCCCGGCTGCTGCTGCGGTTTCACGACGGCGACCGGGCGGTGCTCCACCAGTCGCTGAATCTCATCCAGGTGCGCCCTCGTGAACCGGGTCTGCCGGGCGACCTTCAGGTGCGGGAACTTGCCTTGCCGGCAGCCCTCACGCAGCCACCACGTCGGAGCACCCTCGCCCCGAAGCAGTGTGTTCGCCTCATCGATGCTGTACGTCTCTTTCATGCCGCTCGCCCCAGCTCATCCAGGTCCAGAGCTACGCCGCGCATCTCGTAGCAGTAGTCAGCGAGATTCCGGGCCTGCTGCGCAGACGCCCTAGCACTCTTCAAGTGGTGGGCAACGACATACTTGAATTCCTCCACGGACAGCAGCTCCAACTGGACGTGCGTGCCCTGCCCGTCAACCTCAGGGGCTTGCGGCAGACCCGACGTACCCTTCCGGCGAAGGAACGCCCCGACTTTCGTCTTGTGGCCCTGCGCCGTCAAATACTCGTTGAGGTGCTGGCCCGCCGTGATGGTGGCGTGAGCGACAATCTCTTTGACGGTGGCCCGACCTCCCAGCTCCTCAAAAATCCGCTGATACAGGTCGGACAGTTCCTGATTCTCGGAAGCACTCATCGGACGATCCTTAGTTTGTTGGCCTTGCAGGTGTCGGCAAGAGCCTGCGACTGGGAGGCGAGGCGTTCGAACTGCTCCCGCCACTGCTCTACGAGAAGAGCGTCGGTGATCGGGATAGCCTCGCTGATGGTGGTTGGGCCACCGGATTTTCCGATGAGCCGAGCAGCGGTGTTCGCAGCTTGGAAGATAGCGTCGGCCAGCTTGAAGTAGTCCGGGCCGGTGTCGGGTTCCGGTTCGTATGCCTTGCGTTGCTCGGCTGCGATTGTCTTCCGCAGGTTTTCCCGGCGCATCGACAGCTCGGGCTCCTGGAAGGTACGGAGCGACGTGGCCAGTCGGAGAAGATCCTTGATCCGACCGTCACCGACGTAGTACTGAAGTTCGGGAAATTCTGCGACTGCCGCTATGACTCGCTCGGCTTCGGTCTCGGCCCGCTTGAATTCCTTATGCGGCCCGTTGACGTTCCCGGTACGGTCCATCTCAGCAAGTGCCGCTTCTGCTTGCTTGCGGACAGGTGCCGGGGTGCTGGGGTCGCTGGCCTTGGCTTTAATCTCTCGCACGGAGCGGATTGTCTTCTCTGAGAAGCCAGTGCCCATCGCGGCGACATCACGAGTTTTCGGCTGTTTTAACGGTGGTAAATTTCCACCGTTTTTCGCTGGTCGTCCTGGACTCTGTCGTTCTTTGGCGGCTGGTTTCAGCGCGGCTTCGATAGCAGACGCGATCGTCTCAGCCTCAGACGGCGTGAACGCTTTCCGGCACGTGTTCTCGTCAGCCTCACCGCGCAGCACTTCGCCAGCAGTAGATAGGTCAACGACGGTGACAGGCACCTCAGCCCAGCCGAGCGATCGAACAGCCGCTAAACGACGCTCCCCGGCAATCAGCCGGAATCCCGCGTTCACCACGGGCGGATGCAGTAAGCCAACGATCTTGATGGAGTCGGCTAGCGCATTGATATCCCCGAGGTCTGTACGGTGCCGGTCCTCGATCCGGATGTCGGTGATTTTGAGCGTGGTCATGCTGCTGACCTGCTCTTCGGAGCACCACGCTGGATCGGCTTCCGCAATGGACCATGCCACACATTCAGCGGCTCAATAGCGAGCGCCTTCGCCCACGCAGTGAGTAAACGATCGGAAGCCTTTTTGTTTCCGTTCTCCACATTCGAGATACCGGCTTCGGTGATCTCGATCCCCTGCTCGGCGATCCGATCCGCCAGCTGGTTCATCGTCCAACCATGAGCGAGACGTAGATCTCGGATTCGCACCATGGGACCAAGTGGTTCTGTTGATGGCATATCCCTAAGTTAACGACAAGTAGGGACAATGTCAACGAATCAGCAACATATTTTCAACAAAACAAGCCCTGATCAGCGGAAGTACATCGATGTAACTCGCTGACCAGCGTCAACGTTCGATTACGACTTGTCGCAACTGAGCTAGACCTGTCAATAAAAAACCGACAAGCTGTTGCCATGACGAAATACGTAGCGGGATGGGCACTCCTCGGGAGCACAGTTAAGGCACGTCGAGAGCGTCTGGGGCTTACTCAGCAGGACATTGCTTCTCGCGGTGGCCCTAGCACCGCATCGTTATTCGGCATCGAGAACGGCAAAAGCGGCGGTTTCCGGTCCAAAACGCTGAAGTCTTTGGATGCAGCGTTAGGTTGGGAAGCCGGCGCTAGCGCTGCACTAGTGAGCGGGGAACTGCCGTACTGGAGCTGGCAAGGGGGTCTCGAAGAGTTCGTTGGCTACCTCGTCAGACGCGTTGACTATGGCGGGGCCGAAGACCTGCCAGTCGCCACCGAATCGGACATCCAATCGCTGCTTGCTCGCATCAAGGCGGAGCCTGGGGGCTCAACCTCACTCCGGCAAGCACTTGAGGAACTCGACGTTCCGGCAGCACACGTCGTGGATGAAGAGCTGCTCAACAAACTAAGAGTCGCTCGGGACGCCCTTATTGAAGTAATCGCAACTATTGAGACGGAGGTGGGGGGCGATGCTCAACGAGATGTCGGTGCCATAGCTCACACCAAGCTGAGCCCGGCGAGAAGCTTCCACCAAGTAATCAACGACGACGCAGGGCCGCTGCCTGACCGTGACAAGGCAGCGGCATACGACCCGACGCGGGACCGTGAGCGCCCAGAGTCACGAACCGAACACGAATCGGACGACACGCCACCTCGCTAGTGGAACGGGCAACTATATTTCGGGTATGTGCCGTAACCCTTGGGCGTACCTGCGAGCGATGGAGAATGTCATCCTCACGTGGTGCCGTATGCCTGATGGGGACACGCGGCACGGCTGCACCAACGGCGTAGACACAATTTGGCTGGACGACCGCCTGCTGTACGAGGAGCGCCGTTGCGCCCTGCAACACGAACTGATTCACCTTGAACGGGGTGACGTGGGGCGGCAGTCCGCGCACGTCGAGGCAGAGATCCGTGCGGAAACCGCCCGCCGGTTGATCGGCTGGAACGACTTGGTGTACGCCATGTCGTGGGGCTGCTCGATGCAGGAGGTCGCCATCGAACTTGCCGTGACCGTGGACGTGCTGGAAGACCGGCTGGACGGGCTGCGACCGGCCGTGCGGGCGATGCTGTGCCGGGCGAAAGACCAGCTCGCCTAGATCCCTGCCAGGGCTGTCTCGGCGATCTTCGCCGCCGCCAGATGCTGCTCCGGCATCATATGCGAATACCGGTCGATCGTCGTCTTAATCGACTCGTGCCCCAACCGGTACTGCAGCGAGTAAATGCCCATGCCGCCAGCCAGCATCCACGACGCGTGCGTGTGCCGCAGATCGTGCAAGCGCGGCGGTCGGGACAGTTCGACACCGGACTTAGCGATCGCCGGAAGCCACACGTTCGCCCGGAACGACGCATTGCGCACCGCCTCCCCCGTCTTACCCGTCAACAGCAGGTCACCCCGGCCACGCCGCAGCTCCTTTAGCGTGCCGGCAAGATCGGTGGGCAGGGACACGGTACGACGGGCTCGCGGCGTTTTCGGCGGCCCCACATACGGGCGACCATCCGCGCCAGACTTCCACGCTTTCGTCACCCGGACAGTCGGCGTCCCAACCGTGTTGAGGTCAGCGGCGGTCAACGCGGTCGCCTCACCCCACCGCAACCCCGTCCCAACCAACGTTCTCACGACGACCCGCCAATACTCGGGCATAACGTCGAGGACCGCGGCCACCTCCTCGCGGGTCAGGATCGTCATCTCCCGCACATCAGCAGTCTTCGGGGTCTTGACGCCGATACACGGATTGTCGGGACGATACCCCAGCCGGATCCCCGTGGTGAACGCAGCAGAGAGCAGGCCCTGCTTGTTGGCGATGGTTTTCGGCGCCAGCCCCAGCTGGGCGAGGTGCTGCACCCACTGCGTCACAACCTGCCACGTCACATCGCTAACCCGGTATCCGCCGATGGTCGGCGTGACGTGCCGGGCAACGTCTCGCCGGTACCGGGCTGCCGTGTCGGGACCCGCAGCGGTCAGCAGGTCGATATGCTCACTGACGAGTTCAGTCACCGTAGGGCCATGAGCGTAGGCCTGCTGAGCGGTGGCGATCGCCAAGGACCGGCGATGCCCGTTGGCTTCGAGGAACAGCTCGAACTTCTCAGCGGCACGCTCACTATCGAAGGTCTCCGAGTCCCGGAGTTTCGTGTCCGGATCACGCCAGCACACCTTGTACGAGGTGCTGCCGTCTGATCTTGGCCGTTCCTCGATCCACGCCATAACGCATAAAAATACCCCCTCAGGGGGCAGAAACGCCATCCTGAGGGGGCAGTGACCTGTATCGCCCCAGGTCAGACGGGTGGAGCTATGGGGAATCGAACCCCAGACCTCTTCATTGCGAACGAAGCGCTCTACCAACTGAGCTATAGCCCCAACTGCGTATTCGAGATTATCACCGCGAGCACTTCGCCGCTAAACCGGCCTGGCTAAACCGCATGCGCACGCCGACGAGCCACGACTCTACTCGCTGACGCTCAGCCGCCCGGAAGACAGCCGAGTCTCCCCCGTCGAAACCTACTCGCCGACGGCCCGGCGGCGCTGCAGTACGTCATTGAGCCGGTTGACCGAAGCCGCCGTTTTGTTCACGTGCACCGGACGGACATCCTGCAGCTCCGGCTTCTTGCCAGGCTCTTCAACCCAGGCCTGGGCCAGAGATTCCTTTTCGGTCGGAGTTCCGACGACCTTGTCGTGCACGGAGGCGTCGACGACAAGCGGTGCAGGTTCCGCACGTTCCACCTTGGCGGCATCCACGTAGGTCGGTCGCGGCACCGGAATCGGTGACCACGAAACAGAGCTCGCGGACTCCGACCCTCTGAGCGCTACCTTCGGCGCTACCGGCCGCGCCGGTGCAGCAGCGTCAACGCCAGCCTGTGCGTTCTTGGCGGGCCCGGCGTCCTTCGCGGGTGTGCTGGACTTGGCAGCTGGAGACCCAGCAGCAGAAGCCGTCACCGGAGCCGAAGCCGTCGCAGGAACCGAAGCAACGACATCACCCCGCTCGCGGCGTTCGGTCTTCGACTCCGCGTTCCGATCGCCATTCTCCGCGCCATCCCGCTCCGCAGAGACGGGCGCTGAAACAACCGTACGTTTCGCCGCCGGTGCCGCACTCGGCCGCGCAGGGGCAGCAGCCGCCGCGCTCGCACGGGAAGCCGACGTCGCGCTCGACCGCGCAGCACTAGAAGCAGCAACCGAATCCGTCGTCCGTCCCGCGGTAACAACCCGAGTCACGACCTCGTCCCGGCGGACCACCCGCGGACGTGCCGGAATCCGGCTGCGAAGTGCACGCAGAGCAACGAAATCGATGACGGCGCAGACCAGAGCAACAACGGGAACCGCCACGGCAACCACGCCGAACGCCGCCAGCACAGCCGAGACAATACCCGTGCCCATCAGCGCAAGAAAGATAAGGCCAAGCAGGCGAACGCGCGCCTTCATCGCGCCGCGGCGAGCCATGATGGAAGGCTCAGCCGCGGATGCCAGACGCTGCTCCGCGATCCGGCCCTTGACCCGGCTGCTGGCCTCCGCCACAGAACTTGCCGCGGAGGAAGCACCCTGGGAAGCTGCAGCCCTCGGGGACGCAGCAACGCCACGACCGCGCGGTCGCGCAGGACGTGCCGTCGGGCTCACCTCGGGCTCCGGTACGACAACCTCTTCGATCGGTTCGTCCAGGAATGCTGGTCCCTTTGGCGTCTTCATGCCACTCACGTCCGATACTTGGTTCATTAAGCTGCTGTTTGCTGCCGACAATTGATGCTGCGCGGCCGGAGCTGGCCGGCTGCCAAGCAGTAGTGCTCCGGTTGAGCGACCGGCGCCGCCCGACTCTGCGGCCCCAGACTCCCCGAGCACCTGAACTGTGTGGGGCAGCCGATCAACAATCACGGCATCCGAGAGTTGTTCATGTCGCCTTAGCCAGTGTGGAAGCAGGAAAAGGAGCCACATCACCATGATGCCGAGAAGAATGATGCTAGCGTCCACGGTTCAACCCTAGGAGCGCAGAACCGCCATACCGCGCATTAGATGCCGTGTGTCGGCATCGTCACGAAATATATCAGTCCCAGGCACCTCAAGCCCCCGGACCGGCCAGTCCCTGTTCTCCTGCCCGCACGTGCTTCCAGTAGTTCAGCAAGCCACCGGGAATGTCGTCCACCACGAGCGCGAAACTTCTGTGATCACGCCATTCGCCGTCGATGTGCAGGTATTGTTCGCGCACACCCTCGTCACGGAATCCAAGCTTCTCCACCACTCGAAGGCTGGCCTTGTTCTCCGGGCGAATATTGATCTCAGCTCGGTGCAAGTTCAGCTCGAAGAAACAGAAGTCGGTTGCCAGGGCGACCGATGTAGGCACCAACCCACGTCCCGCCCAGCGCTCGTCGATCCAATAACCGATGGACACCGAACGCAGCGACCCCCAGGTGATTCCGCTGACCGTCAGTTGCCCGGCGAACTCACCCTCGAACTCGATGGCAAACGGCAAGGCCGACCCAGACCGTGCCTGCGAGCTCAGATGACGGACCATCTGGCGAAATGTCGGAAGCTGGCCGCGCAGCTCCGGGCTTGATGCCTCCCATCGGGCCAGCCAGCGTCGATTGCGCTGCCGCACCTCTTTGAACGCCTTGGCGTCCCGCATCGACAACGGGCGAAGCACCAAGGTGTCCTCGCGCAGCGTCACCGGCCAGTAGTTCATGCCTCTCCGTGCTGGGCATCCGGTTGGACGGTCGGCATCCGGAATTCCGGCCGTCCCGGCGCCCGCGATTCATGATCCGATCCGGCAATCTGCGCGACGGCGTGCTCGATAACATCGGCTAGCACCGCGAGCGCGTCTCGAACAGCCCCCCGGGAGCCGGGCAGATTAATAACCAGCGACCCCTTTGCCACGCCCGCGAGCCCGCGGGACAGCACGGCCGTGGGTATCCCCTTGCGCACGCCTTCGGCGCGAAGCAGTTCCTGGATGCCGGGCAGTTGCCGATCCAGCAGTGGTTCGGTGACCTCCGGCGTCGTATCTGTCGGGGTGATACCGGTGCCTCCCGTGGTCAGGATGACGTCGTACCGGCCGGCCGCCGATTTCAACGCGTGCGCCACCGGGTCGCCGTCCGCAACCACCTGCGGGCCGGTCACCGCGAAGCCCCAGCTGCTCAGTCCCTTGACCAACTCCGGTCCGGACACGTCGTCGTAAACTTCGTTTGCCGCCCGGGTCGAGGCCACGATGACAAGTGCGGTCCGCCGGCTCTCTTCACTGTTCACGGTTCCACTCTCCCGATCGTCCGCCTGACTTCGATTCGACCTGCACGTTGACGATGCTCGCGCCCCGGTCGACCGCTTTGATCATGTCGATCATGGCCAGGCCGGCTACCGCGACAGCGGTCAGGGCTTCCATCTCAACACCGGTGCGATCCGCGGTGCGAACTGTGGCGCGCAACGCTACTCCAGCGTCCACGAGCTCGACGTCCATCTCCACGCCATGCACCGCGATCGGGTGTGCCAGCGGGATCAGATCCGGGGTCCGTTTCACGCCCTGGATGCCGGCCAGCCGGGCGACGGCGAGCGCGTCACCTTTGGGCACGCCCTCGCCACGGAGCAACGCGACAACCTCTGGGGTAGTACGGACCAGTCCCGTCGCCACTGCCTGACGCACCGTGACCTGTTTTGCTGAAACATCGACCATCTGCGCCGCGCCCCGCGCATCGACGTGTGTCAGTTTCTTTTCCGACCCGGACATTTACGAAACCTCCGTCGAACTGTGTAGGGCTGCGAAGAAATCCTGGTCGAGCACGAGGCACTCCAGCTCCGCGCCGTCGGAAACTTCCGCCAGGCCGGCCGGCACTCGCAGCAGCGTGTTCCCGCTCGCGAGATTTGCCAGCAGATGCGAACCATGTCCGCCGATTCTTTCCACTGTGAACCCCTCGGGCCCCGAACGCAGCGCTGCTCGAACCAGTTGCTCCTTGCCGGCCACCGAGGCAAAGCCCGAGACAACCCTGGCCCGCACCACCGGCCGGAACAGCTCGCTCCGGCCCAGCATCTGGTTCACCGCGGGCCGGACGAAAGCCTCGAACGAGACATAGCTCGATACCGGGTTGCCTGGCAACGTCAGCACGGGCACCTCCCGTCCGTCCGGCGCCTGCATCGTGCCGCTGCCCTGCGGGCCGCCGGGCTGCATCGCGACCTTGCCGAACCGCATGGACGGCGAGCCGGACAGCACTTCCTTGACCGTGTCGTAGGCGCCGGCAGACACCCCTCCGGTGGTGATCAGCAGATCGGCCTGGGACAGTTGACCCTCGAGTGCCTCGCGCACGTCGTCCGCGGTGTCGGCGACCAGGGCGACCCGGTGGGCCGGTACTCCCATCTCGCGCAGCGCGGACACGAGCATGTGCCCGTTGGACTCATAGATCTGCCCCGGCTGCAGCGGCATGCCCGGCTCGACCAGCTCGTCGCCGGTGGCTATCACCGCAACCCTCGGCATCGGGCATACTTCCACCACTGACCGGCCAAGCGCCGCCAGCAGTCCGATATGCCTCGGCCCGAGCGTCGTCCCTGCCGGTATGACCACGTCACCCGCACTCACGTCCTCGCCGATCCGGCGGATGAACAGGCCATCCACCAGGCTGGCGCCGTCCGGAACGCGCACCTCGACGCTTCCGGCCAGCGGCGCCGACCCGGCCGGCAGATCCGTCCACTCCACCGGAACGACCGCGCTGGCTGAATCCGGCACTGGCGCCCCGGTCATGATCCGCACCGCGCCACCGGACGGAACGGCCACCGGTTCGGCGGAACCAGCCGGAAGGTCGCCGGCAATCTGCAACCGGACGGCTTGGCCGACGGCTGCCAGATCCTCGATCCGAACCGCGTAGCCGTCCATCTGGGAATTGTTGAACAGCGGCAGATTGATATCGGCGCGCAGGTCGGATGCGAGACGGCAACCCAGGGCCTCCGCGAGCGGGACACTCGATGGCGGCAACGGCCGCACGAGCGAAAGCACGCGCTCGAGGTGGGAGCTGACGCTGATCGGCTGCGTGGGCATGGTGACTACAGGTTCACCGAGTAGGTCTTCAGCCAGTCACGCAGATCGGGGCCCAGGTCCTCCCGGTCGACGGCAAGCTGGATGACGGCCTTGAGGTAATCGAGCTTGTCACCGGTGTCGTAGCGACGTCCTCGGAACACCACGCCGTACACGCCGCCCGATGACGGATCCTGGGCGAGGGTCTGCAGGGCATCGGTCAGCTGGATTTCGCCGCCGCGTCCGGGCACGGTCTTGCGCAACACCTCAAAGATCTCCGGCGCCAGAACATAACGCCCGATGATCGCGAGGTTACTGGGTGCGTCCTCGACCGCTGGCTTTTCGACCAGTTCGGTCACCCGAACGACATCGTCGTCGTCCGTGGTCTGCATCGCGGCACAGCCGTACATATTGATGTGCGCAGGGTCGACCTCAAGCAGGGCGACAACGGAACCCCCGGTGGCCTGCTGCACCTCGATCATCTTCGTCAGCAGCGGATCCCGGGCATCGATCAGGTCATCCCCGAGCAGCACCGCGAAGGGTTCGTGACCGACATGCTCCGCCGCCTTCAGCACGGCGTGGCCCAGGCCCAGCGGATCGCCTTGGCGGACATAGTGGATGTCGCCGAGTTCTGACGACTCGCGGACGGCCTGCAGTTTAGCCAGATCGCCCTTCTTCTCGAGAGCGGCCTCGAGGCCGTCGACTCGATCAAAGTGGTCTTCGAGAGGTCGCTTGTTGCGTCCGGTCACCATCAGGATGTCGGCGAGACCGGCGGAGACCGCCTCTTCCACGACGTATTGAATGGCCGGCTTATCGACGACCGGGAGCATTTCCTTGGGAGTTGCCTTGGTGGCCGGAAGGAAACGGGTGCCGAGTCCGGCGACCGGGATAACCGCCTTCCGGACTCCTAATGCCGGCGTCGTGGATGCGCTGTGTGATTGAGCTGTCATGTACTTACCCTAATAGCTAGCCTGCGGACAGCCGCACGGAAGTCCCGCAACCAGGCCGCTGGAGCCCCGCCAACTCAGGCGCGCTGTGGACGAAGAACCAAGGTGGTGACTGTGAGAACTGAAACAAAGCCAGGTATCCGGCGCGTTGTCCGGCAGGCACGACGCGCTATGCCGGCGGAGGTGCGTCGGGATGCCGCCGAGGCGTTCGAGGCGGGGTTCTTTGCGATCCAGGACGGCGTCCGTGCCGTTGCCGGCTATCTGCCATTGGCCACTGAACCGGATATCGAGCCGCTACTTCGCCGTGCTCGCAATGCCGGAACGCCCGTCTACCTGCCGGTTGCCGCGCCGGAACGCACGCTGTGCTGGGCGCTCGATTCCGGCCGGTACTCGGCGAGCGCCATCGGCGGCGGCCCCGAACCGATCGGTGAACGGCTCAGCACCGAAGACATGGTTCGACGGGTCGACGTCATCCTGGTACCGGCCCTGGCCGTCGACCGTGCCGGACATCGCCTCGGCCAGGGTGGCGGTTACTACGATCGCGCGTTCGCGGCGTTGATCACGGGGCAGGTCACCGGCCAGCCCCGGCCGAGCCTGAACCAGTCCGGACCGGGCCTGAGCCTGAGCCAGTCCCGGCCGAGCCTGAGCCAGCCGGCAAAGTCCGGGGTCCGCCGGCCGGAGTTCTGGGCCGTGGTCTACGACGACGAGGTGCTCGAAAACGGTGCGCTGCCCGCCGAGCAACACGATCTGATCGTGGATGCCGCCCTGACCCCGTCCGGGCTGCTGCGCTGCACCGTGCCTGCCTGAGGCCGGTCATTCGTGGGTTTGTCAACTACTAGTGGGAAATAACGCACGAGTCGACGACAAATCCACGAGTCACCAGCTGAGGAACGGCTCTACCCTGCTCGTTCCGCCAGCAGCCGCATCTCGTCCTGCGTTGCGTTATCGACCGCCTTGCCGGAATAGGGCCAGGGGAAGGTTTCTCCGGCGGCCCAGGCAGAAAGCTGATCCAGGTAGTTCGGGCTGAACGGATGGGCCGAGTTTCCGGTCACGCTAACCCAGGTGGAGCGATCGAAGTTCCCGAAGTCGAGCACCATGCGCATCGAGGGGCCCGACTCGACGTCGTACCCGGGTTTCGAGGCGTCCCAGCTGGTGGCATTCACCAGTCCGGTGCCGCCGCCGATGCCGACCGGCTTCGCGTTGAATGCCCCGCGGATCAGCGCTGGAACACCTTCGCCGCCAAGTGGAGACTGCTCGAGCCTGAGCTGGTGCAGCATGCCCCATTCCCAATGTTCAGGGTTCTTGCCGAGCGACGCCGTCAGTTCGCTCCGCGCAGATGTCAGAGCCTCGGCCAACATCAGGTCGCGGTTCTCCACACTGTTCTGTGTCCTCGAATCGTCCCACCACTTGTTGTCGGGATCATCGAGCAGTTTCATCACCGCCGCCATCCAGCGGTCACTGCCGTCCGCGCTCATTCCCTCCGGCAAGTCGGCGTCGAATGTCACCCGTTGCAGATTCTTCCAGACGGCATTGAAGTAGGCTGCCGGCGCAGAGTCGGCCGGCTGAGTGTAGTCCCAGCCCCTCAGCAGGTCGACCGCTTCCCTGGTGAATTCGTCGACGTAGACGTCCTCCAGGTAGGGGACCAGCTTTTTCGCGAACTCGTTCGTCGATGAGTTCTGGATGGCGTTCATGTCCGCCGCGGTCAGCTTCCTGCCTGACTTTTTCGCGGCCGAAATCTGTTGCTGTATTGCCTTGGCCCGGAACCCGTAATCGAAATCAGCACCAAGGAACTCCGCGGCGCCCGGTTCGATAACCGGTTGATTCGCCGTGACGATCACCCCGTCCCTGGGGTCGAGCACGCTGGGCAGCTCGTCGAAATCGACGAAGCCCTGCCAGTCATAGGAGCTGTCCCAGCCGGGCATCGGCCAGCTGCCGTCGGAGGGAGCCGGCGCGTCGCTGACGTTGTTGCGCACCGGGATCTTGCCTGGCGTTTGATAGCCGATATGCCCGGCCGTGTCGGCGAAGACGATGTTCTGGCCGGGAACCTCGAAGCTACGGGCCGCCTCACGGACATCGTCAAAGTTCTCTGCGGTGTTCAGCAGGAAGATCGCGTCCGCCGTCCGGCCCGGCGTGAGCGCCGTCCAGGAAAGCGACAAGGCGTATGGGCGGCGTTGCTGAGCCTCTTCGTCGTCGTCCTCCCCAGCGGGAGCGGCGTCTTTCTGACCGTTGGGCACTGATCTGCTCGCGGTCTTCGCGTCATCGTAGGCGTCGGAGATCAGCGGGCCATGCACGGTGGAGCGCACCTCGATTTTGACCGAGGGAGCGCCGGCAATCCTGATCTCTTCTGTCCGGGTCTCCAGCGGGACGTCCTCGCCATCTCGCCGATACGTGTCGCCGTCGACCTCTTCGAGGTAGAAATCGGTGACGTCAGCGCCCAGGTTGGTGAAGCCCCAGCCAACCTTCTGGTTGTGCCCGATGAAGATGCCGGGCAGCCCGGAGAAGCCGAAACCCGCGACGTCGAACGGACAGGCTTCGCCGACTGATTTGCAGTGCAGACCCGCCTGGTACCAGATGTTCGGCGCGGCCAGGCCCAGGTGCGGATCATTGGCCAGCATGGGTTTCCCGGTCGCAGTGAGCTCTCCAGAGACGACCCAGGAATTCGATCCGATGCCGTCACCGGTGCCCAGCAGGTTCGGCACCGCGTTCAGGGCCTTGTGCGCGGCGCCGGCCGGATTGCCTGCCCGAAGGCCCTCTACCCAGGCGTGCGAGTCGGCTTCCGCGGCCCCTCCGGCGGAAGCGGACTCCTCAACCGTTCCCTTGACACTTTCGCCGCGTCCGGCCGCGAGTTCCTTGGCGGTGACGATTGTCGGGTGGTCTTCCGGGTAGGCCGGGAACAAGGAATCGACCGTCTCCGGCTCCTTCACGGTAGACAGCATTCCGGCACGATCGAGCTCGTCGTTGAAGTTCGTTTTCAGATCCCAGGCCATCGCCTTCAGCCAGGCCAGCGAATCGACCGGCGACCAGCGGGCCACGCTGTCGATCTCGTTATTCATGCCGAGCACCGTGTACGCCAGCCCAAGCTGACGGGGCGATTTGCCGGCCAGGTAGGCGTTGACGCCATCCGCGTACGCCTGCAGGTACTCGCGCGTCGACTTGTCGAGCAGCGGCAGTTCCTTTTCGGCGACCCGGCGCCAGCCAAGCGTCCGGATCAGCTTGTCCGCCGCGAGTGCGTCCGGGTTCTCTCCCACCAGTTCGGACAGCCTGCCGGCCGTAACGTGCCGGCGGTAGTCCATTTCGAAAAAGCGATCCTGTGCGTGGACGAACCCCTGTGCATAGAACAGGTCATCGGAGTGTTCCGCGTAAATCTGGGGGATGCCGAGCTCGTCGCGTTTGATCGTCACATCCTTGGCCAGCCCGGGAACGGTGACGTCGTCGGTGTACGACGGCAATGGGCTTCGCACAACGGTTGCGATCGTCATGGTGGCGATCAAGGCCAATACTGCCAGCACGGCGATGGTCAGGATCGCAGTCTTCTTCACCGTGCTCGCTGTGCTCACGGCTCCGAGCCTAGCCGATCCAACGGCCTTCGCTGTGAAGGCACGGCCTTCGTCGTGGACGACACTGACCAAGGATTTCGCCGGTCAGCTCACGCAGGAGTATCATTAGCACTCGAGCCATTAGAGTGCCAAACCGCGAGCTTTTCAGGGGGAAGACGTGCCACAGTATGCCTACGCGTGCACTGCCTGCGACAACAAATTCGACATCCAGCAGTCCTTCAGTGATGCCGCGCTGACAGTGTGCCCGAGCTGCGAGGGACGTCTGCGCAAAGTATTCGGCACCGTCGGCGTGGTCTTCAAGGGTTCCGGCTTCTACCGCAATGACTCGCGTAGTACTTCCAGCGGGTCGGCCGCCGCGAAGAAGAGCCCGGCCGAAAGTTCCGCTTCCGGTTCCGGCTCGACATCCTCCGATAGTAAGTCCGGCTCGGCATCTACCGGCGCCTCGACGAGTTCGTCATCATCTTCCTCATCGTCCGACTCGTCAGCCGCGAAGGCACCCGCCGCCTCGTAGTTTTTCCACAGCTTCCCCGGCGTCCGCAAACTGTCCACAGATCTGCGCCGGCCAGGTCCATCGGGCATTTGGCCGCCATATTGTCGACCTATGGCAGACATCCTCCGGTCGGTGACCAGCCGGCTGACGTCCCGGCGATTCCTTCGCTACCGTCGGTTGATTGCCGCACTCTGCTGCGGCCTCGCGGCCACGTTTGCGGTGACGATTCTGACTCCGGACACCGGCTCGGTGCGGGTACTGGTCGCTGCTCACGACATCCCGGCAGGTGCGCGGATCTTGGCTTCCGACCTGTCGGCGAAACTCTTTCCTCCGGCACTGGTGCCGGACCAGTCCGTGGCTGAGCCGGCATCGGTGACCGGTCGATCGACCTCGGTAGCGCTGCCGCGGGGTACCCCGCTCACGACTGCCTCGCTGCGCGGTCCGGGGGTTCTGGTGGGAACAGACAATGACGTGGCGATGCCGATTCGGTTTGCCGACGGGGAAGCGGCCAGCCTGCTATCTACCGGGCAACGGATCAACCTGTATGCCTCTGCCCCGGCCGGCGATGGGCTTAGTGGCGAGACCGCCGTCATTGCCGAGGACGTCATCGTTCTGCAGGGGCCATCGAACCCGCAGCCGGGCGCATTCAGCCCGGATTCCTCCGCCGTGCTCACTGTCGGGGTGAGCCACGAGGTGGCCAAGCGAATCGCCGCAGTATCCGATTCGGCGGTTCTGCGCTTTGTTGTGCTGCCCGATTAGCTTGGCCGACTCGCCCCGGCGTCCCGATGCCGACTCGCCCCGGCATTCCTGGCGACGATGCTGGTTTAAGTATTGTTGGGCTCACAGGACCAATTTTTCTACCGGCCGCCGTCTCGTCGACGCCGGCCAGCTACCGGTATCGAAAGGATCGACGTGCTAAAGGGCTTTAAGGACTTCATTCTGCGAGGCAATGTGATCGAGCTCGCGGTCGCGGTCGTGATTGGGTCGGCCTTCACCGCAATCGTCACCGCAATCAGCACGAACCTGATCAACCCGATCATTGCGTCATTGGGCTCGGCAAACATGAAGGGCCTCGGCTTTTTCATCAAGCCAGGAGTGGACGCCACATTTGTTGACTTCGGCGCGGTGATTACTGCGTCGCTGAACTTCCTGATCGTCGCCGCGGTCGTCTACTTCTGCTTCGTTCACCCAATGAACATTTTCGCCGACCGGCGCAAGCGTGGCCAGATCGAAGAAGAGGTCCCGGCCACCGAGAGCGAACTGCTCAGCGAGATCCGCGACCTGCTCGCGGCACAGAACGGAACCGGGACACACCGCAACTAGCTCCCGCACTCAGGCCCTGGCTGGGGCGGTCCGACGGCGACTACCAGTGCGGAGGACGCTCCCGGAGCAGACGCTCGTCGTTCGAGTCGCCGGAATCGCCCCAGCCTTGATTCTCATCCTCACGAGCGAGTTTCGGTAATACTGGCTCGACATCCGGCCGGGTTTTTTTTACCTCAGCCTGGGTTTCCGTCGGGCCATCATCGACCGTGCGGCCGCTCGATTCATCGGAAACCGCACCGCCGTCATCGTCCGAGCGGCCGGTCGAATCGCCGGCACCGTCTGCACCGTCGGCAGCCACGCCCTCAGCGTCAGTGCCGCCGGTCGAATCGTCGGCAGTCGCACCGTCGGGTGCCGCGCCGCCCCCGGCACTGCCCGTCTCGCCATTCACCACATCATCCGCTTTCACGCTTGCCTGCGCCGCTGCGGCAGCGCCGGCCTTGGCCTCGGCCTCTCGCTCCCGGAGTCGGCGGACCGCCTCGGTCAGGATCTTCTCCCCTTCGTCGGTGCGTCGCTTTTGGGCCAGCGCGATCCTCAGCATCTCGCGCAGATCGTCGTTGGCTCGCTCCACCCCGTCCGAGCGGATCCAGTCCAGCATCGCATCGAGATCCACCTCACGATAGGTGGGCAACGGTAGCCCCGGCGCCACGTTCGGCCGATCACCCTTGCGCCGGAAAACCTCGGCAGCTGCACGCGCGGCCCCGAGCACTGCCTGCGGCGACAGTTCCTCGACAGCAGCCTTCCAGGTGTCGAAAATTCGGTCGGTCTCGGCCTGTGGGTCGGCGAAGACGTCAGTGCTCCACACTCGCACATAGTGCCAGCCGCGCCGGCTCAACTGCTCTTCCCGGATTCGCTCACGTTCCCGAATGCTGGCCGTGCCCGCGTATCGGGTGCCATCGGATTCGACCGCGACGAGCATACCGCTGTCATCGGCCTGCAGGTTTGCCACCGCGAGGTCGATCTCTCCGGCGTAATTCACTTGACCGAACAGGCCGCGACGCAGCAGCCGCTCCGATATGTCTGCAAGCAATGGATCTGATTCAGCTGTCGCGGCGAGCAAATCCTGGCCGGAATCCAGCGGATCCGCACTCTGGCTGCCCTTGGCGACCTCAGAGAGAAAGTTCGGCAGCAACGATGCTCCATGGTGCAGTTTGCTCTCGTCCAGGTCGGCCGCGGTGAAACAGGACACCACCGTCAGTCGTCGCCGGGCACGCGTTATCGCCGCGGCCAGGTACTTCTCGCCACCGCGCGATGACAGCGGGCCCATCCGATGCAGCACCCGACCGTGCGCGGTACGCCCGTAACCGAGCGAGAAGATCACGGCGTCCCGGGTGGTCCCGTACAGGTGCTCACTGTCCAGGACCACAAAAGGTTCATGTGCGCGTTCACTGAAGAACGAGGCGACGTACGGGTAGTCGACCAGCGCACGCTGTATCGCCTCGGAAACCCGCTGGGCATGCAGCGGCGAGATCGTGACGACTGCCAAAGTCTGGCGCGGACGATTCCGGGCGTGATCGAGCACTAGCCGAACGACGCGGTCTACCTCTGCATCGACGCTCTCCACCTGATCTGATGCCGGATCCGGCATGCCGGTTCCGTCGGCCACATAGGCGAATTCAAGTCCGGAACCGTCCCCGGAACGGGCGAATGGCAGGCTCGAAATCGTCGAATCGTAAAAGTGCTCATTGACGAACCTGGCCAGGCCCGCCGGGCAAGTTCGGTAGCTGGTGTGCAGGCGATAGCGTGGCAGCACCTCGCCGAGCGAAGCGAATACCGATGCGTCGGTCCCATCGGCCTTCTCGCCGAACGGGCCGAACCGCCGGTCGGCGCCGACGACGAACGTCGAAGGCCCCAACAGCTTCTCGTCGCCGAACGCAATGACCTGATGGGCACGTGCGATAGCCGGGGCCGCTTCCGGAGTGGAAACCCGGGCGGAGTCCGCAATGATGACAGCGTCGAAGAATTGTCCGGTCGGCAGCACAGCGGGTACCTGAAGCACACTCATCACCCAGACCGGGGCGAGTGCGCCAACCACATCCGGGGCGCGGCGAACCAGCGGCCCGACGTCCGCCGTCTGCGAGCGCAGCGCGTCGCGAAGCACTCCGGCCTGGTCCGGGTACGTCGAAATCGCGGTCTTCCAACCCGAGGCGAGCGCCCAGCGGACCCGTTCAGACCCCATGTCGATGTGACGCCGGTCGGCGATCCGGAAGTCTGCGGCCACACGACGCATGTGGTCACCGTCGTGCCCCCCAACGGCAGGATCGTCCGCCGCCATCGCCTGCAGGACGGAGGCCCACCACGCCAGCTCGAACTCCTGCGCCACCAGATCGTGCGACACCTTGCGTTGCCGTAGATCCGCGACCAGCTCGCCAAGACCGGCGGCGCGCAGCGTGCCGTCCAGCTCGGTTCGCTCCGGAAGATCGGTCAGCGCGTCGTCATCGTCGCTCAGCGCCTCAAGCCGGGCCTGCAACTCGCCCAACTGCATTCGTTCCAGCCCGGCTCCGTCCGGCGTTGTTTCCATAACCGGGTTCAGCTCCTGCAGGTCGTCCCACAGTGATGAGAACTTCTCGTTGACGTCGACCAGGCCGCGGGGTACGCGGGGCATGCCGTCATGCCGGGCAAGGCGGCCCCACCTAACCCTCTGGTCACGCACGTTGATCAGCGCCCTGTGCAGGTCGTCGACAATAGCGCCCGGCCGGACGAACTCCCGAGCCAGCTTCTTCAATCGCCGGCGCGCCATCGTGCCGATGTCCGAGCCGATTTTCGCGCGGTAGTCCGTGGTCCCGGTCGCCGCGATCATGTCGTCCAGTGGCTGTTCGAACACCTCGGGTGACATCCGGTCCAGCGTTTGCCGGATCTCCAGGAGTACGGTGAGCTGCTCCCGCCAGTGCGCAACAGTCCGCGCCGGCTTCAGATCTGCCTTCTCGGCAAGCTCCGGCATCCGGCTGAGCAGATCGGGCAACGACTCCGAGGTGATCCGATTCACGATCTCGTGTGCGGAGGCCGCTGCGTCATCTGTCGGCAGATACGCGCCGAACCAGGCCGTGTCCTCGACGCCGAGCGTGAAGGCGCCCAGGCTGGACAACCGCTCCAGGTCTCGTTCGAGCCGTTCACGCCGGCCGGACGGCGACTTCAACAGTTCCGGAGTCAGTCGCACAGTTGTGGCCGGCGCAGGACGCGCAGAGGTGAGCCGCGCCAGATGCTCCATGGCTCCGTGCGCCGAAACCCCCCAAGGCTCTCGCTCGAGATGCAGCGCATCGGTGTGGGCGGACAGCTCGGACCGAAATCCCCGCAGCGCGTCGAACACCTTGTCGGTGTCCGGCTTGACGGCACGTTCGTTGGCGGTGATCTTCCTGATCATCGAACGTTGGCGGGTCTTTTTCAGCTCGCGGGCGTCGAACGCGAAGTCGGTGAGCCCGGCTTCGTCGCAACGGGCGATGAAGTCGTCGAGCGAGTCACCGTTCTCGGAGACGAAGAGCACGCGCTTGCCCTCGTAGGCAAGGTTTGCGGCCAGGTTGACAGCGAGTTGAGTGGCTCCGGTACCTGGCGGAGTTTCAACACACAGGCTTTCACCGCCGATGGCGGCGTCGATGACTTCCTGCTGATCACCGTCGGCATCGAGGACAAGTAGTTCCCGGGCGGGATCCCGGTCCGGCAGCGGCGACGGTCGACCAGCGGAAGCGGGTGTTCGCTTCGCTCGCTCGGCCGCCGCGTCATTCCCGTCGATTTTGCCGGCGGTCAGGTTGGCGGCACCACGGGCCGCCGCGGCGTCACGGGCGATGGATTCCGTGTAGGCAAGGGCGGTGAGCATCGGGTTGTCGTGCGGGAGGCGCTCGTCCCGAAACGGACCGGCGATATCGGCGAACGTCGAGACGACCAGCCGCTGCGTGACGGTGAAAGACGACACCCGACCGGTCAGCTTGCGCAACCGATCGAGCACCGGGACCGGGTCGAAGCTGCCAGGTCTGTCGGCAAGGGCAACCCACTCCTCGGCCGGCACGTCGAGGTCGTGGGTGTTCCGCAGAAAACGGGTCAGCGCCGGGTTGACCACGAGGTCGTCGTCGAGGGTGATCTCGAAATCCTCCAGCCGATGCCCGCGTGGCACCAGGCTGACCCGGCGCAACAGAACCGGCGCACAGATGTCGAGGGCCTGCGTTCCCTTGGCGCCGTTCCAGGTTGCCAGACCGACCGCCAGGTACGCGGCGTCCAGCGCACGTTCGGAGCGGAGCTGATGAGCCTTCGCACGGATCGATCGCGCCCTGCGCCGGGCGTCCGCGAGCGCGTCATGGTCGCGGATCAGGCTGGAAAGCCGGGTCGCCCGCCCGGCCAGAAGCTGTGCGAGGCCCGAGGGGTGGGCCTGGGTCAGGTCGATCGTGCCCTCGCGAGAGTCGCGGTAGTTCAGCAGGGTGTCGCGTCCGCCAAGGTTGCCGACCTGCTCGGACCAGCGGCCGAATGCCTCATCAAGTGAGTTGGGATCAAGGCCGACATCCCCGGGCCCGCTACCACCGGAACCACCCGGCACCGCGCGACCGGCAGCGATGGCGTCCACCGCGTCGTCATCCGCAGGCTGACCACCCCGCGCCGCGGCATCAGCATGTGCTCCGCCGCCTTCGGCATCACTGGAAAGCTTCCCGGCGCCTGGCACAGCGGATGGCGCGACGGCGATGCGCGGCTCGCCGGCACGCGTTGCGTGATCTGGCGTTGCCGACGTCGACTCCGGCTGGTCGGGCTGATGATCTGACACGCCTGAAAGGCTATCGAATCTTTGCCCGTGATTGCTTGCGCAGCGCCGGTTGCCGAGCAGAAATGTGACACAAGTCTTCACAAGCGTCGCTGATATTCGGTAGTCTCCCGACTTGTGTAGATCACTTTCACATCACTCTTACAGCTGACTGTGAGACGTCCCGGACTCCCGGGAGCGCAGTCGTCGGTAAGGACATGAGGAGATTCATGCTGAGAACACAATCAGCCACCGGCGCGCGTTTCGGCGCGGCAGTGCTGGCCGGAGCGATAGCGGTGACCGGGTTTATGGCTGGAGTTGATCCGGCCGCCGCGGCACCGGACAAGAAGGCTGAAGGCCTTTCGACCTCCACCAAGAAACCGAATGAAAAGATCTCCCCTCGGCTGAGCAAAGCCAACGGGGAGATTTCTGTTTTCGTACGTTTCACCGGCGATGGCGCCTACGAAATCGCGAAGGCGGAAGAAAATGTCAGGACCGCCGACGGCGATCCGAGCCTGAACCTTAAGGGCGACGCCAAGAAGTCGGCCAGGGAAGCGCAGAAAAAGATCGAGGCCAGGGCCGACGACGTTGTCGAAGCCGTCGACGGCAAGGCAACAGAACTCTACGTCACGAAGAACGCCATCCCCGGCGTTGCGGTGCGCGCGGATGCCGCGGCAGTGCGAAAGCTGGCCGAGCGGGACGACGTCGAGAGCGTCACCCCGATCGTCACCAAGTCCAAGAGCAATAAGGGCACCGACACGTACACCAAGGCATTCAATGCCTGGACGGAGAAGCAGCAGACCGGCAAGGGCGCAACGGTCGCTGTGATCGACTCGGGCCTGGATTACACCCACAAAGACTTCGGCGGTCCGGGCACCAAAGAATCCTACGAGGCGGCGAAGAAATCCCCGACCGTCCCGGAAGGCTCCTTCGATGCCGACAAGTTCTATGGCGGCTACGACCTGGCCGGCGACGATTACAACGCCGACCCGGACTCGGACACCTATCAGCCGGTTCCCAAGCCGGACAAGAATCCACTCGACTGCGTCGGTGAATCCGGCGGCCACGGTACCCACGTCGCCGGCAGCGCAGCCGGTTACGGCGTCGACGCGGCGGGTTCGACCTTCGACGGCGACTACACAAAGTTGAGCGCGGACGACGTCGGCAAGATGAAGATCGGGCCAGGCAGCGCGCCGGAGGCACAGATTGTCGCGTTGCGGGTTTTCGGCTGCAACGGTAGCTCCGATGTGGTCGGAAAGGCCCTCGACTTCGTACTCGATCCCAACGCCGACGGCAGCTTCGCCGATGTGGTCAACGTGGTCAACATGTCCCTCGGCTCGGATTACTCCACGGTGGACGACCCCGAGAACGCGATAATCGATGAGCTCACCCGCCACGGTGTACTCTCAGTCGTCGCATCCGGAAACGCCGGCGACATAACGGATGTCGGCGGCTCCCCCGGCAACGCCCGCTCGGCGCTGACGGTCGCGAACTCGGTCGGCGACACGGTTGCCGCCGACGAGGCGACTGTTACCGCGCCGGAGGAACTGGCCGGTAAGTACCCCGGCCAGTACAGCGCGAGTTTCGCCTACGAGAACAAGGATTACGAAGGCGATGTGGTGACCGCTCCTTCCACGAACGCCACGGGCTGCAAGCCGTTCAGCTCCGAGGCGTCCGAAAAGTTCAAGGGCAAATGGGTCTGGCTGGAGTGGGACGATAACGACGCCACCCGGGAGTGTGGTTCCGCAGTCCGCTGGAACAACGTTGAGGCAGCCGGCGGCAAGGGTGTCGTCCTCGGCTCGACGCTGGACACCTTCGAGGCCGGCATCGCCGGAAACTCAACCATCCCTGGTATCCAGTTCGTGAAGAGCGCCTCAGCCAAGCTCAAGCCGGCCGCGGAAGCTGGAACCCTGCACGTCGTTCTTAACGGCAGCGGTCTCGCATCTGCGACGGTGAACTCCAACAAGGGCGGAACGATGAACTCCAGTTCGTCCCGCGGAGTGCACGGGTCGCACGGCATCGTGAAGCCCGATATCAGCGCACCAGGAACCTCGATCGCCTCGGCACAGGTCGGCAGCGGCAACGGCGGCTCGGTGAAATCCGGGACTTCGATGGCCACGCCGCATGTGGCGGGTATAGCCGCGCTGATGTACGGTGCCACCTCCCTGGATGCCGCGCAGATCAAGGCAGCGCTGATGAACACGGCCGACCGTGACGTGACGGTGAAGGCATCCGAAGGCAGCCCGGTTTACGGACCGAATCGCTCAGGCGCCGGCGTCGTCAATGCGCTGGCAGCTGTCTCGGGGACCCTCCGCGCTGCGGCTACCGATGACCCGACGCTGGTCAGCGTGAACTTCGGTGTTCTGGAGGCCGCCGATGAGCGGATCAGCATCGACCGAAAGGTCACGGTGACCAACAGCGGTTCCAAGGCGGTAACCCTCTCGAGTAAGTTCGCGGCATCCAACAAGATCCCGGGCGTCAGCATCAAGACGTCGGGCGATGTCCGGGTATCTGCCCGCTCCTCGGCCGAGGTCACGGTTACTCTGAGGATCACTGATCCGAAGAAGCTGACCAAAGCGATGGACGCCTCGCTCGAAAAGGAGCAGGGCGGCGTGCCGCGGAACTACCTGGCTGATGTTTCGGGTCGTCTGCTGCTCGATCCAGGAACCGCCGGATCCGAGGTCAGAGTTCCGGTGTATTCCGCACCCAAGCCGACCTCGGATATGACGGCCGGCGACGCGGTGACCTTCAAGAACAAGAAGTCACTGTCCACCACCATCCGGTTGTCCGGCCGCGATCTTGACCAAGGCACCGGAACTGAGGCCTACCGGTCGATCGTCGCTCCGATGGAGCTGCAGTCGGAAAGCCCACGGCTGGCCGATGACGAGGTCGCCAACCACACAGCACGTTCCGCCGACCTGCAGAACGTCGGGGTTTCCTCCACGGTTCCAGCGCTCAATGAAAGCGATGGCGATGTGAAGGACGGCATCGTGACATTCGGCATCAGCACCTGGGGCAATTGGGCAACGCTCGGCGCGGCGACCGTTCCGGTAGTGACGATCGACACTAACCGTGATCGCAAGCCGGATTATCAGGCCCAGGCCACCGCGGTTACCGGGATCGATACCGTGATCGTTCAGGTCAACAAGCTCAATCCGGACGGCAGCCTCGGCGACACCACAAGTCAGCTGCCACTCAATGGTCAGTGGGGAGACGTGGACACGAATGTGTTCGACACGAACGTCGCCACTCTCCCGGTTCCGCTGGCAGCCATTGGGCTGGACGGTTCGAAGACCGCACCATTCAACTACACGGTGGAGACATATACTTCGTACCCCACCAAGGATGGCGACCCTTCGGGCTTGCTCGACAAGACGAAGTCCCGGACCTTCGACCCCGTGAACCCCTCGCTCTGGTTTACCGGATCCGACGAGGGCCCATGGTTCCTGGATCAGGCCGGTGCCACGCTGACCGTCAACCGGGCCAAGAAGGCAGACAAGGCCAAGGCGCTGTTCCTGCATCTGCACAATGCCACGGTGGATCCGGACAAGGTTGCGGCCCCGGCCAAAGCCACGACAGACGGTCCGGTCAGCGTGCAGGCGAAATGCGTCAGCGACAAGGTAGTGCTGAGCGTAACTGTGAAAAACGAGCTGCGAGGTGCGGCCAACGTCTCAATTTCCTCGCCGCTTGGCGCAAGGCAGTTCAAGAACGTAGCCAACGGTAAGTCCGTGACCCAGAACTTCAACTCGGGCACAGATGCAATTTCCGAGGGCAAGGTCCGGGTCGCCGTTTATAGCGCGGGCAAGGGACGCTTCGAGTACAAGACGTACTCCGTGAGGTATTCCGAATTCAGCTGTGACTCCGGCGAAAACGGCAAGGCAGAGATACTGCCGGTTAGGATCGGCAAGAAGTAACCGGTACGAGTAATAGGCCCTGACCAGCGATTTTGCTGGTCAGGGCCTATTACATTGCGGGCCCTGGGCGTGGATCGCCTTGTAGACCGATACCAGTTGCGCGCGGAGCGGGCCGACGTCAGAGCCGCACCGATCATCCGCTACCATTAACGGGCAGGCCCCCGTAGCTCAGGGGATAGAGCACCGCTCTCCTAAAGCGGGTGTCGCGTGTTCGAATCACGCCGGGGGCACAATCCTGACCAGGTGTTTTGTTTTTACGGATCGATTCTTCCTAGGTCGTCACGTAAGAATTGCGTAAACTAGCTTCCGACCGCATCCGGTCCAGCCTGTCCGCGAGCACGTCGAGATCGTCGTCAAACAGGTCTAACAGCGTCGACTGCCTCATGGACGGTCGTTTGCGGATCAGCGTGATCCGGCTTTCGCGGCTCTACTGTTTGTCTTGTCTTCGCATTCCACGTATGAGAAGGCCGCTGGCGATAAGGACGCCGGTCGCAATGAGGAGCGCCCAGCTTTGGCCGGTAATCGCCAGCAATGTGGCTCCCACGGCGAAGCCGATGCTCTGCGCAGCGAACGCGAGCGTTAACCCACCGCTGCGACTCGCGGGGGCGTCGTCGTCGAATACGTGGGATCTGAGTCCGAGCACCGCGGCCGTGGGGAGCCCGATGAGCACGAGACCGATCATTGCCGTCAGCCAGGTTGGACCGAACGAGAGGAGAACGCACCCGATGATCAAGGAAGTCAGGAGGATCAGAAGTCGCTTGCCTGGCCATCTCTGCTGCATCGCTGAGATGTCGAGCCAGGCCCCGATAGCACCTGATCCGGCAAGGATGAAGAAGAAGAGCCAGGCAGACCCGACGGAGAGTCCGAGCCCGACGGCCAGACCGACGGCTCCCGCCTCGACAGCACCGAGGGCCAGGCCTACCCCGAGGCTGAGAAAGGACCACGACACCCATTTTCCTACGGGTCGCGCGGGGGCCGGCGTGGTGAGCTCGCGTTGCTTTTCCAGCGTGCGGGAGCGTGGTTTGAGTACCGGCACAGAGATCACTGCGAGCAACGCCACGACGGCGACCGCGACCGGGGCGCCGACCGCGCCGGCGGTCACACCTACCGAGACCGCGACGGGCGCGAGGAAGATCACGGCGTCCTGCGCCAGCGCGTCGATTGTCGAAGCGCGCGCCTGGTTCGACTCTGACACAGCATCCGACATCATCGAGCGCACGAGTCCTGCGGTACCTGCCATGGTCGCCCCCGCCACCAGCGCAACGGGCACCAGCACAACCATTTCTGCTTTTGCCGCAACTGTGAATACGAACGCGAGCCAGCAGCTCGCGCAGGCGATGAGCTGCACCGTCAAGAGGCGCCGAGGTGGCCAGCGGCGCTGAACTGAGATCGCGATCGGCGTTCCGAAAAGCATGCCCATCACACTGGCACCGGCGAGCACTCCGCCCTGATCTGGGTCCTCGGCGATCAACGCCGCGACCGATGTGAAGGCCACAGCCGACATCAATACGGGAGCGCGCGAGAGCGAGGCGACCGTCAGCCACCACCAGAAACGTCCACCTAGCGGTGATCTCTCTAGAGCCATGATTCCAACGTAACGCATATCTGCCCAATCACCCGTTACGATAGAGGCATGCCCGCATCTCTCCTCCCACGTTCAGGACGCGAGCTCTTGCTCGCTTTTGTCGATTCGAGGCCCGAGCACGGCTTTCCCGACGAACTACTAACTCTGGCCGACCTGAGACGGTTCCAATCCGACGCAGACGAAGCTGGCCTTCAGTTGGCGCGTCAGGTGCGAGATGAACTTTCCCTGACGCTTCTCGGGCCACGCGACGCCGCAGCAGCACCACTCAATGCCATGTGTGACCGCCTTGGAGTGCGGCCCGCCCTGGAGCTGGTGGGCGTCATCCGGTGGCGAATCGAGCGCGGAGGCAACCTCACCCCTCTTCTTACGGATCTCGTGAGTGCGGCGATGGAACTTTGGATGACTGGTGACCTCGACCACGTCCACGTCTGCGAGGCCGAGGCGTGCATCGTCCCATTTGTCGACGGATCCCCTCGACACAATCGTCGGTACTGCAGCGACACCTGCGCCACGCGCACGCGCGTGCGGCGGCACCGTCGGAACGCCGATTCCAGCTAATGCTCGTCGGTTCAGGTTGATGGCACCCCACCGCGACATATATCACCGCTAGAACACCGCCTCCTTACGCTGCGACTCACAGTTCACTGGTGAGATGCCGGTTCGTAATCCGAGATCGTGCCGTTCACGGTTCGGGCTGAGTGCGGTCGGCGACACCAGTAGGCTCTACCGTGTGATCATTTCCTTCACGCGAATCGATCCCTCCGGGGGAGACCATGACGCTCTCATTGAGTTCATGACGCGGAACGAGTTTCCGTTCCACGGGTGCCCGCGCCCGGGCGCCGCGGACGTTGAAGCCTCGATTAGCAAAGGTGCCTACCGAGACGAGGACAACGACTCGTTCTGGATCGATCACAGCGAGGTCGGACGCATCGGCTTCTTTCGTCTCGAGGACCTGAGCGACGACGCCCCCCTGTTCGACCTCCGTCTTGACGGCCCGTTCCGAGGCCGCGGCCTCGGAGTCCATACCCTCAACGCGGCTACCCACCACGTGTTCAGCACCATGCCGAGCGTCAACCGCTTCGAGGGACAGACCCGTGAGGACAATACAGCCATGCGCAAGACCTTCGTCCGCTGTGGCTGGCTCAAAGAAGCGCACTACCGGGAAGGGTGGCCGGTAGACGGCGGCGCGCCGCTCGCCTCGGTTGCATACAGCATCCTGCGGCGCGACTGGGAGACCGGGCAAACGACGACATTTGCCTGGGACGACCTAACCACCTGAGGTACCTGCCCGACCTGCTCTGGAGCAAACGGCCGCAGACCGTTCAGTGAGGGATCAGCTTGCGGAACGCCAGCCCGGCTGGCCATCGCTCGTCAGTGAGACCGCCACGAAGCGACCGAAGAACCCCGCCATTTAGCAGACGAACTCACAGCATGGCCCTCTCAATCACCAACCTGGTCGCGCCGCACCTACCCGTGCATCAGTTCCCCAGTCCCATGGCCGGCTCTCAGACCGTAGTGCTCCGGATGAGGCGGACGGTCTCTGCCGCCCAGACTCCATCGGAGAGCTGCTTCGCGCGGCGGCGCACGTGGCGCGCCGGTGTGCCGTCGGGGTTGATGGTGCTGTGAGCCCGCTCGAGGGCATAGAGGAGCGCCACAATCACCCGCATGCGCGGGGTCGGTTCCTGACCATTCAGCAGCACAGCCGAGAGCTCACGGTACAGGGAATCTTTACTGCTGGAATCAACGGCGGGCCAGAGGTTGATCGAAACCAAGCCCAGCACCCGCTTCTTGTCGCTGCGGAGGATCCCGCGGTCCACGAGCTGCTCGAGCAGCTCTTGTTTCAGCGCCTTCGTCCCGATCAGCTTGACCAGTTCCCAGGAGTTGCGGTCTGCCTCGGCGACCGCAGCCAGCGCTCGCCCCAGCAGTGGGTCGCTGGGGGTTGGAGTGCCTTCGGCGATCTGGACCCGGGCGGGCTTGAACCGGCCAGGCTTCACGAGCCGGAGCGCCCCGGTCAGGTCGACCTCGGCCAGTAGCGCGGCCCCGAGGGCCTCGTTCAAATAGGACTGCTGGAGCTGGTTCCCGATCTCGTCATTGAAACACAGGAGCAAGAGATCTTCCGCGATCAGCGTCATCCGGCTCAGCCTACCGACGTCGGGCACTCTCGGCACACACGGCCCCCGCTGCACGCTCGTAGCGGACGACCCGACCGACATCACCTGGCTCGATCTCCACACCCGAAAGACCGAGCCCATCCCCACCGCGCACGGGAGCCAGGCCCGAAGTATCTCAACACCCGCAGTGGGCGGAGCGGAAGCTGTCGCGCAACTCCTGGGGGTAGGGAGCAGGCATAGTGCACATCCTTCCAGGCCGCCCACTGGGCAAGCCAGATCAGATGTCACCTATTAGTGCGACAGTCCCCCATCTGGTACCAAAGATGGCAGCCATCTCATCATTATTGCCCGGGGTTCCGAGAGTGCATTCTCACCTCCCGCGCACACACGGCACTGTGAAGTTGGACTGCGGACTCCGTCAGCACTCCGCTGGGTGAGCCTCAGACTCCTTCGTGACATGCACAACGACGGTAGGGCATTTCGAGTGGTGCAACACTGCCTGGCTGGTGGACCCCAACAGCAAGCCCGTGAATCCGCCACGGCCGCGGGATCCGACGACGAGCATCTCCGCCGTCTCAGACGCACGGACCAGTACTTCGGCCGGCGAACCATCAAACAGCTGCCAGTGCGCGTCCAGCTCGGGGTGCTTTTCCTTCAGTGAGGCCACGCAGCGGTCGAGGCCTTCCGTGCACTCGTGCTGATACCGCTCCATATCGGCCCTGGCGGGTAACCACTCCGGGCCGACGACGCTCGTGGTCAGCACTCCGATCAGCATCAGCGGCATTCGTTTCCGAGCCGCGACCGAGGCAGCGGTCCACAGTGATGGGCTCTGCCGACCCAGCGCGTCCACGCCGACCACGATGTAGCCGGAAAAATCCAGCAGATGGTCGTCGTCGGACCCCTCGGCCGGAGCCGCTGATTCATCGCTCCAGGACACCGCTATGGCCGACGAGCGTTCCCGGGCCTCGCGCCGCTCGTCCGGTTTCCAGTTGAGTGGGATGATCGCGGTGGGGCACGAAGAGTGCGCGGGAAGCGCACTCGAGACGTTCCCGAGCATCCGTCCGGCGAATCCACCCCGACCGCGCGAGCCAACTACCGCGAGTCCCGCACTCTTCGACTGCTCTACGAGCACCCCTGCGGCGTCGCCCACCTCGATCAGCGCCTCAACCTCGATTCCGCCCGCACGAACCTGCTCTGCGGCTTCTCGAAGCACGCTCTGTACCCCGTTACGAATTGTTTCGTCGTCGATCGGCACGTACGACACATCGATAGCGGTCGAGGCGACGCTTGGTATCGAATAGGCGCCGACTAGGCGTATCGGCCACCCGAGCGATGCGGCCTCCGTAATCGCCCATTCCAAGGCGTGCTGTGCTGCGTCTGATCCGTCGATTCCGACCAGTATGACTTTCTCACCCATGGAAGTCGCCCCCTGAATTTCGAGAGTGGGTGACTGCAGCTTAAGTCGCCGGATATGCCACGGCTAGTCGCTACGCCGCATTGGCATAAGAAAGATACTGATCCCACTGCGGCATCGTGCGTTCCGAGCCCCGAACCCACCAGCTGGTTCCGTGCGGCGCCTTCGGCCGGGCCTGCAGTACCCAGCCCATTTCCGCGGGAGTACGGCTTCCTTTGGCGTTGTTGCAGCGCAGGCAACACGCAACCAGGTTCTCCCAGCTGTCCTCTCCCCCTCGGGACCGTGGCAACACATGATCGATCGTGGTCGCCGTCCGCTCGCAGTAGGCGCAACGGTGTGAATCCCTGCGCAACACCGCGCGCCGGGAAAGCGGAGCCACCCGCGCGGTGGGGATCTTCACGTAGCGCCTGAGCAGGATCACCGACGGCCTGGCGAGGACCTCGCTCGAGCTGTGAATTGGCACGTCGTCGTCGGCCAGTATTGTCGCCTTGCCGGCCAGTACCAGGACGACGGCACGGCGGAACGAAACGACGGACAGCGGCTCGTAGCCAGCGTTGAGTACCAGAGTTCGCATCAGGGTCCTCCCGTTAGGGCCCTACCGACGGATTCGGTGGGCGGTGACGGCAACTGCGGGAGCCCGGCTCCCACACAAGCGATCCGAAAGGTGACGGCAACAAAAAAGACGCCGCACGGTGCGACGTCTTCCAAATTGCAGGGCTCGGCCCTGGGGTATCCGTATCTCGTTCTCCCAGATTCGGACGGACGTCAGACCGGGCTGGGTTGCCTGGTTCCAAACGTGGCCGAACATGGGAATCCCTTCGAATAACTTGTCCAAGGCAAGAGTAAGGCAAATAATCCCGCGGGCGCACCTCTTTTGCCGATCGCCGGTGAGCGGCAGATGCCGAATTCAACCGCCGGACGCAGAAAAGCCGCCCGATAGCCATATACCGGGCGGCTGCTGCTGTTCATCGCGGCTCGTGTCTAAAGAACCCTGATGAACGTCGTGTCTGAAGAGGAAAGATCCGAAATTTTTACTACATCACCGGTCTGCGGGGAGTGGATCTTCTTGCCATCCCCGAGATAAATCCCGATGTGGCCTGAGTGCCAGACCAGATCGCCGGCCTTGGCCTCGGACTGTGAAACGATCTTGCCGGCTCCGCGCTGGGCGCTCGATGTGCGAGGCAGGTCAACTCCAACCTGCTTGTACACATAGCCGGTGAAGCCGGAGCAGTCGAAACCGCTTGGACTGCTTCCGCCCCAAACGTATGGGACGCCGAGGTACCGCTTGGCAATCGAAACGACGCTCGCCGCGTTCTTGCCCTGCGGCTTTGCGTTCTCGTCGCTCGTCGATTCGGCGGCGGGAGCCTTGCGTTCCGAGTCCCGGCTTGCCGGTGCCGTGTCGCGCTCCGGCTCTGGCTCTGGCTTCGGCGCGGGCTTGGCCGCGAATGTTTCCTGGCTGAACCTGACCTGAGCACTGTCAACGGTGAGCGCCGCGTTGTTCACCGGAGCGGATTCCGATGCCGACGCTTCGCCTGCTGCGGCCTCTGCATGATCGGTGATCGCCTGAGCGGGTAGGCCCATGGCAACCACGAGACCCGAGGTCGCGGCGACGACGGCTCCTCGCCGTACGACTGTGCTACTGCTGGCCGCGACCGCTCCGCTCAGGATGCTGAGCGGAGTGGTCGCCGGGCCTTCTGCGCGGTGGGAGTTCGACATGGCGCCTCGAGACTCCGCTTAGAGAACGCGAATGTAGGTGACGCTGCCCATCCACGAATGCGAACGGTACGACGTGCCGGAGCCGGGGCTACCAGCGTCGTACATCATGCCGTTACCGGCGTAGATGCCGACGTGGCCCGGGTGCCAGACCAGGTCGCCCGGCTTGGCTTCGGCTGCGGAAACCACGCGGCCGGCTGCTTTCTGGGCACCGGAGGTACGAGGAAGGCTGACGCCGACCTGCTTGAATACGTATGCGGTGAAGCCGGAGCAGTCCCAGCCGCTCGGGCTGGTGCCGCCGTAAACATAAGGAACGCCGGTGTACTTCTTGGCGATCGAGATCACCGAAGATGAGGACTTCGACTGCGGCTTTGCCGACTCCGAGTCGCTGCTCTTGCTCTCTGCCTTGGGCGCGCTGCGTTCCGTCGAGCGCGATGCCGGCTCAGCCTGGCTCGCGGCCGACTCTGGTTCTGGTTCTGGCTTCGGCTCAGGAGCCTTTTCGGCGGTGAACGTTTCCTGCTCGAACGAGACCTTTGCGGTGTCGACGGTCAGCGCAGCGTTATTGACTGCCTTAACCTCGGTCGACGCGGACTTCGCGGTGTCGTCCGTCTTGTTCTCAAGCTCGGTTGCCTGGGCCGGCAGGCCCATGGCGACTACGAGTCCGGACGAAGCGGCGATAACCGCGGTGCGACGTGCTGCCACACCTGCGTTGCTACCGACAGCGTCGGAAAGAACTGAAAGTGGGGTTTTAGTGCGAACGTCCGCGCGGTGGCGGGACTGAATGGCGCTCTTAGACACAGAAGTTACCTCTCCATAGCCTGCGAGGTGAGCTGTCGGGTTCGGACTGGAGTTTGTCCGGAAGAAGGAATTGCACCTTCTACTTCACCCCTAGACAGATCCTGATCGGACCTGCCGGAAACTTGGTTCCCCCGTCGCTGCCTGGGATACGTGGCTCCAATGTGACGGCAGCGCTCGGCTTCCACATCGGGTCCCCCGGAGATTTCTCCCGGGGCGTCCCCAACCGTATCCGATCAGATTACAAATGTCACGCGAAGATCACGACTCGGTGTGTTTTCATCATCACATCGGGGCATCCTCGCAGGTCAGACACGGTTTTCAAATGTTACTTCCGCAGCACGAAAATGTGCGCGGCGACCTCAATCGGCAGTTCAAGTGCGTCTTCAGCGGCCTCCGGAGCGACCGTGATGAACGAGCCGGAGCGCTCCGCGCCGAGTTCGCCATCGGGCACGACGCCGCATTCGGCGAGTTGGCCAAGCAACTCCGGATCGACCTGAATCGGCTCGCCGATCCAGGCCACCGTCACACTCTCGCGTCCGTCGGCCGGCAGCGCGCTGACCAGGCTTTGCACCTCGGGCATCTTCACGTCCTCCAGGCCAAGGCCAGAGAGTCCCGGAATCGGATTGCCATAGGGGCTTGCGTCGGTGCTAGCCAGGAGTTTGACCAGCTTCCGCTCCACCTGTTCGCTCATCACATGCTCCCAGCGGCACGCCTCATCGTGAACGAGTTCCCATTCAAGCCCGACGACGTCGGCTAGCAGCCGTTCGGCCAGCCGGTGCTTGCGCATGACTTCAATCGCGCGCCCCCGGCCGTCGGCGGTGAACTCGAGGTGGCGGTCACCCGAGACGATCAACAGACCGTCGCGCTCCATCCTTGCCACGGTCTGGGAAACGGTCGGCCCGCTGTGGCCGAGCCGCTCGGCAATTCGCGCCCGCAGCGGGGTAACACCCTCTTCCTCAAGCTCCAGCACGGTCTTGAGGTACATCTCAGTAGTATCAATCAGGTCATTCACTGCGTGGGGCTCCCTTTGCCGCTGAAGTGAGGGACAGTGCCGTCTACTACCAACCGCACCTGCGACATTCAGGCACAGTCAGCTTGGACACTGCAAAATTACAAGCTATCAATCAGACTAGTAGGTGGCACCGACGTCGCGCACGAACCGTGACAGAACTTCGCCGTCAGGAGCCAGAAAATAATCACTGGCGCACTCGATGCAGCGAGGTTTAGCGTAGTAGTACACGGAAAAGGAGGTGGTCCAAAAACATGATTTCTTTTAGGACGCGTGAGGTGGCTGCTCGCTAGTCGCGAGCTAACCGCAAGCAAGGCTCTGGCTGGCAATCCAAGACAGCCACCGCGGCCCGCGAGTTTCGTACTTCGTCCATGCGAAGCAACACTCGCGGGCCGTTTGCGTGCTTACGGATACCGCCGCTCGACCCGCCAAGCCGCGGAGTCGGAGAGATTGGCCGGCTGCCGGGTTACCGACGCATAGACCAGCCGGTCGTGGAAACGGCCTTGCCGACCGGCCCAGAACTCGATCTCGGTGGGCTCGATCCGGAATCCGCCCCAGTGCGGCGGCCGCGGAACGACCTGCCCGGCAAAGCGGCGTTCGAACTCGAGCAGCCGGCTTTCCATCTCCGCGCGACTCGACACCGGAGACGACTGTCTCGATGCCCACGCTCCAAGTTGTGAACCGCGCTCCCTCGAGGCGAAGTATGCATCAGAAGCCGCTTCATCCACTTTCCGGGCGACGCCGCGGACCCGCACCTGTCGTTCGAGTTCATGCCAGGGGAAAAGCAGCGCCACCCGCGGATCGGCGTCGATCTGCGCAGACTTCAGCGACGCGTAGTTGGTGAAGATGGTGAACCCCGCGTCGTCGAACCCCTTGAGCAAGACGGTCCGCGCGGTCGGCCCGGAGTCGTCCGCCGTGACGAGAGCAACTGCGTTCGGCTCACGCAGCTCGGATTCTGCCTGATGAAACCAGCGGACGAACTGCTCCGCCGGGGTATCGGCCAGATCCGACTCGAGCAGGCCGTCGTTGTGATACTCGACCCGTTGGCTGGCGACTTCCGGCAGCTGAGACTCTGGCGATTTCGTCATACCTACGAGGGTAAGGTGAATACCGTGACTGATGCTCCCACCCTCACCATTCCTAAAGACCTCCTGCCCGCCGATGGCCGGTTCGGCTCGGGCCCGTCGAAAGTTCGAGATTCACAGCTCGATGCCCTCGTCCAAAGCGGCAGGTCGCTTCTCGGCACCTCACACCGCCAGGCTCCGGTCAAGAACCTGGTCGGCCGGGTGCGCACCGGAATCACCGAGCTATTCAACCTGCCCGACGGCTATGAGGTCATCCTCGGCAACGGCGGAGCGACAGCCTTCTGGGATGCGGCCGCATTCGGTCTGATCCGCAACAAGGCACAGCACCTCAGTTTCGGCGAGTTCGGTTCCAAGTTCGCCAGCGTTTCTTCCAAGGCCCCCTTCCTCGACGGCGCCTCGATTGTCACAGCCGAACCGGGCACCGGACTGACTGCGAAGGCCGAAGCCGGCATCGACGTCTATGCCTGGCCGCACAACGAAACGTCGACCGGCGTCAGCGTTCCCGTCCAGCGGGTGTCCGGCGCGGATGACGACGCGCTCGTCGTTGTGGATGCGACCTCGGCTGCCGGCGGACTCGCCGTGGATATTACCGCGACGGACGTCTATTACTTCTCACCGCAGAAGAACTTTGGTTCCGAGGGTGGAATCTGGTTTGCGGTGATGTCGCCGAAGGCACTTCTGCGGATTGACGAGATCGCGGCGACTAACCGCTGGGTCCCTGAATCCCTGAATCTGACCACCGCAATCGACAACTCACGCAAGAACCAGACCTATAACACTCCGGCTCTGAGCACCCTGCTGCTGCTTGCCGAGCAGCTGGACTGGATCAATGGCAATGGCTCGCTGAAGTGGGCCGCCGACCGAACCGCGCAGTCGGCATCGCTGCTGTACAACTGGGCGGACGCTTCCGATATCGCCACGCCTTTCGTCAGCGACCCGGCATTTCGCTCGAACGTAGTTGTCACACTCGACTTCGATGAGCGCATCGATGCCGCTGCGGCCGCCAAGGTCCTGCGCGACAACGGCATCGTCGATGTCGAGCCGTACCGGAAGCTTGGCCGTAACCAGCTCAGGGTCGCCACATTCGTTGCCGTCGAACCTTCCGATGTCGACGCGCTGATCGGCTGCATAGATTACGTGGTCGAAGCACTGTAAGGACCCGCACGGACGGCTTGCGCTACTCGAACAGCCTCGCCTCTCGGACCGACGGTCGGCCTCCCACCGACAGCCTGCGCTACTCGCTGCTCCGCCTGGCGGTGGCCTCTTCCAGCGCTAGCTCTTCGGCGGCAGCTTCCCGGGCGGACTCTGAATCGCTCCGACTGTCGCCGTCGTACCGGAGCACGAGGTGCGGCGACTGGCGAACCCGGTAGCGCAGCCGCATGTGCTTGTAGCGGACCATCCAGAAGATGCCGACCAGGGCTGCCAGTATCCCGGATGCCGCGGCAACCCCGAGGCTCCAACGCGGACCAAACACGTTGGCGACCCAGCCGACGATCGGCGCGCCGACCGGGGTGCCGCCCATCATGATTGCCATGTAGAGGGCCATCACCCGGCCACGCATCGCCGGGTCGGTCGTGGTTTGCACCGTGGCGTTCGCCGTTGTCATCAGGGTCAGTGCGGTGAGCCCTACCAGGATCAGCGAGATGGCGAACGTCCAATAGTTGGGCATCAGCGCGGAGACCAGGCAGCTGAGGCCGAAGGCTCCTGCGGCGCCAAAGACCATGCGTAGGCGGGGCCTTTCCCGCTTGGCCGAGAGCAAGGCGCCGGCAACCGAGCCGATTGCCATGATCGAGGAGAGCAGACCGAACTCCCCCGCGCCCATGCCGAACTCGGTGCTGGCCATTGTCGACGTGAAGATGGCGAAGTTCAGGCCAAAGGTGCCGACCAAAAAGATCACAACCAGGATGACGACGATATCGGGGCGTCCGGCAACATACCTGAAGCCCTCCATCAGCTGTCCGCGGCCCCGGGCCGCTCTCGGCTGGGCGCGCAGCTGGTCTGTTCTCAGGTAGTGCAGCGAGATCAGCACCGCGGTGAAGGTCAGCGCGTTGATCATGAAGACCCAGCCGGCACCGATCATTGCGGTCAGCACGCCAGCAACCGCCGGGCCGATCATCCGTGCGCCGTTGAACGACGCCGAGTTCAACGCCACCGCGTTGGGCAGGTTCTTCTCAGACACCAGCTCGGAGACGAACGTCTGGCGGGCCGGACCGTCAATGGCGGAGGCGAAGCCCAACAGAAGGGCGAATCCGTAGACGTGCCAGAGTTCGGCCACGCCGGTCACGACGATAAGTCCCAGGGCGAGGCCCAGGAACCCCATCACGCCCTGGGTCAGCATCAGTAGCCTGCGCCGATCGAACCTGTCGGCGATCAGTCCGGCCCATGGCACCATAAGCAGCTGTGGGCCCATTTGCAACGCCATCACGATGCCGACGGCGGCCGCGTCATGGTCGGTCAGTTCGGTAAGGACTATCCAGTCCTGCGCGGTGCGCTGCATCCAGGTCCCAACGTTGGAAACCAGCGCGCCGGCAAACCACACTCGGTAGTTGAAACCGCTCAGGGATCTGAACATTGCACTCACTTAGCGGCGACCTCCATAAGGATCTCGGAAGCTTCGTCCAGAATGCGGCGTTGGTGCGGCGTCAGCTCGCTCAGGCGCCGGAAGAGCCAGGCATCGCGTCGCCGCCTGGTTTCCCTGACCACCTCGCGCCCGGCCACGCTGAGGCAGACCAGAATCTGCCGTTTGTCGTCCGGGTGCGGTTTTCTGATCACGTAACCGGCCTCGGCCAGGTGGTTGATCGTGCGATTCATCGACGGCGGCTGCACGCGTTCGTGGTCGCTCAGGTTCCGGGGAGTCTTGTTCCCCTCTTTGAAGAGGTAGGCCAGCACACCGTACTGGCCATCGGTGACGTCCTGATCGGATTTCTCCGCCCGAAGTCGCCGGGACGTGCGGTTGACCGCGATCCGAAGTTGCGAGGCGAGTCTCGCCAGGTTGACCCGACGACTGGCCGGGGCCTGCGTCTTTACCGCTGTATTCTGCTCACTCATTGATCATTAGCATAGCTCATTAGCCTTGCTAATGAAAGTCTTTCGGTCGGTGCCGCGGCCGGCGAAGCGGCCTCGGCGAACGCCTAGACGAACGCCTGGGTGATCGGGCCGGAGACGAAGTACACGATGAACAGCGCCGCGGTGACCCACATCAGCGGGTGCACCTGCCTGGCCTTGCCGCGCGCGACCTTAAGCACCGCGAACAGGATGAACCCGGCACCGATGCCTACGGTGATCGAGTAGGTGAACGGCATCAGCGCAATCGTGACGAAGGCGGGGAGCGCAATCTCAACGTCCGACCAATCGATGCCGCGAACCTGCTGCATCATCAGGAACCCGACCAGCACCAGTGCGGGCGCGGCGGCCTCATATGGGATCACAGCCGCGAGCGGGGCCAGGAACGTGGTGAGCAGCAGGCAGAGCCCGGTAACCACATTGGCCAGGCCAGTCCGCGCGCCGTCCCCCACACCGACGGTGGACTCGACGAACCCGCTGTTCGCCGACACGCCACCTGCACCGCCACCGATTGCAGCGATCGAATCCGCAATCAGGATCCGGCGGGCACCGGGAACGTTATTGTCCTTGTCGAGCATTTTTCCCTCGGCACCGATGGCGACCATAGTGCCGAGCAAATCGAAGAAGTTGGTCAGCATCAGGGTGAAAACGGCGAGCGCGCAGGCCACGACGCCCACGTTCGACCAGGAGCCGAGCAGATCGAAGTTGCCGATCAACGACAGGTCCGGCAGCTTGATCCATTCAGCCGGCAGCGCCGGGCTGCCAAGGCCCCAGCCGGTCGGGTTGGTGACCTGGCCTGCCTCATCGGTGCCGCGAGGGCCGATACTCAGCGTGGCTTCGAGGATGATAGCGAGCACGGTGCCACCGACGATGGCGTACAGAATGGCGCCCTTGACCTTGAGCGTGTGCATCACGAGCAGGGCGAGCAGCACGAGGACAAAGACCAGTGTCGGCATCCCGAGCAGGAAGCCACCGATGCCGAGTTCCAGTGGCGTGCCGGCGCCGCTACGGACGAAGCCGGAATTGACCAGACCGATCAGCGCGATGAAGAGGCCGATACCCACGGTGATGGCGGTCTTGAGCTGAGCCGGCACGGCGCGGAAAATCGCCTCACGGAATCCGGTCAGCACCAGGATCAGCAGGATGATGCCCTCGATCACCACCAGGCCCATGGCGTCCGCCCAGGTCATCCGGGGCAGAGTCGCCACACCGAACGTCAGCAGGGCACTGAGACCGAGACCGGAGGAAATCGCCATCGGAAAGTTGGCGACGAGCCCCATCATGATGGTCAGCAGACCACCGACAAGGGCCGTGGCAGCGGCAACGGCCGGGAGGTTCGGCTCAGCGCCACCACCGAGATAGAGACCGGTGCCATCCTGGTGCGTGCCGATGATCAGCGGATTGAGCACCACGATGTACGCCATGGCGAAGAATGTGGCCAGTCCGCCCCGGAGCTCCCGGCCGATCGTCGATCCTCGCTCCGAAATGTGAAAGAACTGGTCGAGCCTCGTCCGGTCACTGGACGGCGCGGTATTTGTCTGCGACATTGTGGGCAAAACTTTCGGCAGTGGGTGTTCATACGACGATTAAGATCCTACTGCCGGGGGTGGGCGGCCACTGCCGAAATTCCCAGCCGAACGGCAATTGCGCCACATGTATTTACTATCGGCGCTACCATACTGATGCAGCCCCAACGGCAGGAGGCAACCGTGGTGCCCAAGGAAACCGCGGCCCGACGCGGAACAAATCTGCCGAGGATCGCCGACTTCAATCAGGCCGTCATCCTGGACGCAATCAGGCACTCGGTCGATGGGCTGTCCCGGGTCGAGCTAGCCCGGCTCACCGGACTCTCGGCACAGTCGATCTCCAATATCACCAGGCGGCTGCTGGGTCGCGAGCTCATCTCCGAAGGCCAACGTCTTGAGCCGAGCGGGCGCGGCAAGCCGCGGACCTTGCTTCAGCTCCATCCCACCGGGCACTTCGCGATCGGTGTCCATATCGATCCGACCATCACCACGGTGGTGCTTCTGGATCTCCTCGGCGATGTCGTAGCGTCTGCCGAATCGCTTCCCGCCTCGACAACATCGCCGGAAAACCTCGTTGACGCCATCGCCTCACAGGTTAACGAACTCGTGACGAGCCAGGGCGTCACCGCCTCCCGCGTGCTCGGGATCGGAATCGCCGCCCCAGGGCCGGTCGACACGAAAGCGGGCGCCGTCTTGCACCCCCCGCTGCTGCCTGGATGGGAACGGGTCGAACTGCGCCGTTTGCTGCACGAGGCGACCGGCCTGCCGGTCGTCCTGCACAAGGATGCCGCCGCTTCGGCGCTCGCGGAACTATGGCGAGGGCCCCGCGGCTCGGCTGGAGTCCACGAGGATTTCGTCTTCTTCTACCTCGGCACCGGACTCGGCGCCGGCCTGGTGATCAACGGTGAGCTACTCGGCGGCAGCTCTGACAATGCCGGCGAGATCGGCCATCTCATGGTCGATGCCGACGGCCCGGTCTGCAGTTGCGGTATGCGGGGTTGCGTCGGGGCGGCGTGCATGCCGAGGACCCTTGTCGACGAGGCCGCCTCGGCCGGACTGATTACCGCGCCGAGGAACGACAATGATCCGCGGGAGATCGATGAGCTGTTCACCCAACTGTGTGACTTGGCCAGCCGTGCCGGGCCGGAATCCGCGCGAACTGCGGCGCATACGTCTGTCAGGAACCTGGACCCGGCAGTCAGCAGAGAAGCCAGAGCACGGCAGATGCTTGAACTCAGCGCTGCGCGGCTTGCCCGGGGCGCCGCCACCGTGGCGAATCTGCTCGATGTACGCGCGGTGATCTTCGGCGGGCCCGCCTGGTCCCGGATCGCCAACGTGTTCCTGCCCATCCTTCAGGACACCCTGCTGACCACGACGGAGGCCCGGCAGATCCACGATGTCGTCGCGCTGGGCAGCTCGATCGATGACGGTGTCGGAGCGATCGGAGCGGGGTGCCTTGTGCTGGAGCACGCCTTTTCCACCCGGCCTTCAACTCTGCTTCTCGGCGCGAACAGCTGACTCTGACGGCGACTTCGACACCGGCGCGTGCGGACGGAACTCACCCGGCGACGGCGCTACTTTTAACACAGCAATCGGCTCTCCACAAGGCTTGACTTATTTTGTCCATCGTTTTTAGATATCCAGCAGACCTACGTTTTTGAGCACGCCGCCGTCGCACTTGCAGGAGACCGTTCATGCATGACAACACCCGATCCGTCCTTTCCCGTCTGCACCGCTTCCGGTACGAGCATTTGAGCACCGGGCTGTACCAGGTCACCACGCCGCTGACGGTCACCGCATGGACAGTCCCCGAGGAACCGGTGCCTTTCGCCGAGGCGGTACGGCAGCAGTTCACCCCCTTCCCGGTCGGGTCCGGAGCCGCCTCGGCCTGGGGCAGGCCGTGGGGAACCGTATGGTTCCACGTACAGGGCGAAATACCGGCGGACTGGGCAGCCGAGAGCCGAGACACCAGCTCGGAGGTCGTCATTGACCTGGGCTTCAATTTCGGTGGACCGGGTTTCCAGGCCGAGGCGACGGTCTACGCCGCGGACGGCAGCATCATCAAGGGCATCGAGCCGCTCAACAATCATGTGCCGATTGGCTCAGCTGACCGCGCTGTGGACTTCTATCTCGAGGCATCGGCAAACCCGCACATGGCAGAGCACGGCTGGTTCATCCCGACGAATAAGGGCAGCAGGGCCACAGCGGGAACCGAACCGCTGTACAACCTGAAGCAGGTCGACCTGGTCCGGCTCAACCGCGAGGCATGGGAGCTCGGTCAAGACATCTGGGTGCTGGCGGGATGGCTCGGTCAGCTCTCTGCCGATTCGGCCCGGTACGCCAATATCATCGCCGCAATCTCCGACATGCTCGATGCAGTCGATCCCAATGACCTGCCGGGAACCGCAACCGCTGCCAGATCGAAACTGGCGCCGGCACTTGCCGCGCCGGCCAACGCGAGCGCGCATCACGTCATCGCCACCGGGCACGCCCACATCGATTCGGCGTGGCTATGGCCGACCCGGGAAACTGTGCGCAAATGCGCCCGGACTTTTTCCAACGTGCTCGCGCTGATGGACGACAACCCGGACTTCGTCTTCTCCTGCTCGTCGGCGCAGCAGTATGCCTGGATCCAGGAGTTTTATCCCGAACTCTTCGAACGCATCCGGGAGAAGGTCGCCACCGGCCAGTTCGTACCGGTTGGCGGCATGTGGGTCGAGTCTGATACGAACATGCCTGGCGGCGAAGCCCTTGCCCGGCAGCTGGTCGAGGGCAAGAAGTTCTTCATCAACGAATTCGGCGTCGAGCCGATGGAGGTGTGGCTGCCCGACTCGTTCGGCTACACCGCGGCGATGCCCCAGCTGGTCAAGGCGGCGGGCTCAAAGTACTTTCTGACCCAGAAGATTTCGTGGAATGACACGAACTCGATGCCGCACCACACATTCAACTGGGAAGGCATCGACGGCACCCGGGTCTTCACCCACTTCCCACCCGTTGACACCTACAATTCCGAGCTGTCAGCTGTCGAACTGGACCGCACGCAGCGGCAATTCCGGGAGAAGGGCCGGGCCAGCACGTCACTGGTGCCTTTCGGCTGGGGTGACGGCGGCGGCGGACCGACCCGGGAAATGCTGGCCGCGGCGAAACGTCAGGCCAATCTGGAAGGTTCGCCACGAGTTGAGATCGGCACGCCGGCACGCTTCTTCTCCGAAGCCGAGACCGAGTACCCGGACCCGCCGGTCTGGTCAGGTGAGCTCTACCTCGAGTACCACCGCGGAACTTATACGTCGCAGGCGAAGACAAAGCAGGGCAATCGACGCAGCGAACACCTGCTGCGTGAGGCGGAGCTCTGGGCGGCCACCGCCTCAGTGCGCACCGGTGCGACATATCCGCATGCTGACCTGGAAAGGATCTGGCGCGTCGTCCTGCTTCAGCAGTTCCACGACATCCTGCCAGGCTCATCGATTTCCTGGGTGCACGAGGACGCCGAGCGAAATTACGACGCTGTGCAAGCCGAGCTCGAGGCAATGATCGCCGACTCGCTCAAGGCGCTGGGCGGCGAGGGAACGCTTCAGCTGGACGTCAACGCCGGGCCGTATGCGTTGGGCCACGCTCCGGCACTCGGCGGCGCGGCACCATCCGGCCAGGATGACAGCCCAGCAGACGGCGGCGCGGCACCATCCGGCCAGGATGACAGCACGGCGGACGGCGTCACGCTCACCAGGGAGGGAACGTCCTGGCTGATCAGCAATTCACATATCGCCGTCACCGTGGATGCGCAGGGACTGATCTGCTCGCTGATCGACAAGGACGCCGGTCGCCAGGTCCTGGCAGACGGGGAAACAGCCAACCGGCTGCAGCTCTTCCGGGACATCCCGAATGAGTGGGATGCCTGGGATATCGACTCGCATTACGGCAACGTCGGCAGCGACCTCACCGAATGCAGCGCCATCCACATTGTCGAAGAGTCGTACGACCGGGTGTCGCTGGAAGTCACCCGGCAGGTCAGCAAGTCGATCATTACCCAGCTGATATCGGTATCGGCCGGTTCCCGGTCGATCGACATGACGCTGTCAGCGGATTGGCATGAACGGCAAAAGCTGCTCAAGGCCGCGTTCCCATTGGATGTGCATGCAGAGCGTGCGGCGTCCGAGATCCAGTTCGGCCATATCAATCGGCCGATCCACAGCAATACGTCCTGGGACAACGCACGGTTCGAGACGTGCGCGCACCGCTGGATCCATGTAGGTGAGAGCGGGTACGGCGTCGCCATCGCCAATGACTCAACCTATGGCCACGATGTCAGCCGCACCACCAGAGAGGACGGCGGCACCACGACGACGCTGCGGCTTTCGCTGCTGCGCGCTCCGCAGTTCCCCGATCCGTTGGCAGACGAGGGTGAGCACACGCTCAGCTATTCGTTGCGGGTCGGTGCAACGATTGCCGATGCAGTCAGAGAGGGGTATCGGCTGAATCTGCCGGTACGCCGGATCGAAGCCGCCCAGGCAATCGAGCCTTTGCTGACGGTGGACAATCCTGCAGTGGTCGTCGAAGCGGTCAAGCTTGCCGAGGACGGCAGCGGTGACGTCATCGTCCGGCTCTACGAGGCACATGGCAGCAGGGCGGCTGCCACTGTCGTTGCCGGTTTCGACGCGGAGACCGTCAGCGAAACCGACTTGCTTGAACGCGAACTGGCCGAACCACGAGGCCTGACCGGCTGGACCCAGACCCGTGCCTGCGCGGAGGTCTCCTTGCGACCGTTCCAGATCGCCACCCTCAGGTTCCACCGCTAATCCATCCATGCCGGCAAACACCGGCGAGCTCCACCATCGTCAACGCTGCCGAAGGGGAACAACCGAATGACCGGATCACACTCGCCGAATGCACCGAGCAGGCGAACCATCATCAAGGCGATAGGCGGCGCCGCGTTCACGGTCCCGCTGCTCGCCGCGGCGGGCTGCGGAAGCGGCGTGCCCGAGCAGAATACGCTGCGGATCAGCTACCAGCAGTGGGGATCCGGGGAGGTGCTGGTCAATTACCTTACCGACGTGATCAAGAAGTACACCGCGAACCATCCGGACATCTCGGTCGAGCTCGTGCCGCTCGTCGCCTCCGAGAATGACTACTTCACCAAGAACGAGCTGATGATGTCCTCGAGCCGGACAGCACCCGATCTCGTCTATGAGGACACCTTCATCCTGAAGTCGGACATCGCCGCCGGGTACCTCCGACCGATTGACAAGTACATCGACGGCTGGCCGCAGTGGGAGCATTTCTACGACGTGGCGAAGAACGCCGTACAGGGCGAGGACGGGCGAACCTACGCCGTTCCCACGCCGACGGATACCCGGGCGCTTTGGTACAACCAGGAGCTGCTGAAGAAGGCCGGGATCGAAACGCCGTGGAAACCCAGGTCCTGGGACGATCTGCTGGAGACATTCCGCACCATAAAGAAGGAATTGCCCGAGGTCATTCCGTTCAATATCTACTCCGGCAAGCCGCAGGGCGAGAAAGCAAGCATGCAGGGCATGGAAATGCTGCTTTACGGCACCGAGTCGACGCTCTATGACGAGGAGAAAAAGAAGTGGGTCGTCGGCAGCGCCGGCTTCACACAGTCGCTGGAATTCATCAGGACTGTGTTCTCTGAGAAGCTCGGCCCAACGCTTGGCAAGGCACTCGACCCGAACATCACCGAGACGATCTACAACACCTGGCTGCCGCAGGGCCAGCTCGCGGTGCTGCTCGACGGAAACTGGATCAGCTCCAACTGGGGCGAGGGCCTGCCCGGCGAATGGCCGGAATGGACCGAAACCATGCAGCTGGCCGAGATGCCGACCAGGGACGGGCAGGATCCGGGCTTTGTCACGATGTCGGGCGGCTGGTCCTGGGGAATGCCGAAGAAGGCATCGAAACCTGATCTCGCCTGGCCATTCCTGCGGGAAATGATGTCCACCGACAACGTCACCGCATGGACGATTAGCGACAGCAAGCTGACAAACCGCAAGGACGTTGCCGCCAGGAAGGAATATCAGGGCTATTCGCCGACCGCGGACTTCTTCAGCCGACTTGTGCCGGGTGCCACCTACCGGCCGGCACTCGCGCCGTATCCGGAGATCTCGTCCGCGATCCAGTCCGCGATGGAATCTGTGATGATCGGGGCCGCCGAGCCCGCCGCGGCCGCGGCCGTGTACGACAGCGCAGTGGCCGGCATCGTCGGCGCCGAAAACACCATGAAGGAGGCCTGAGATGGTGACAACGACCGACACCACCGGCGCCCGGACCACCGCGTCATCGCCGAGTGACAACAGCGCGCCCGAACAGGCGAACCGGCCCCCGCTGAAACGCACCCTATTGCGAGGATCGCCGCTCGCGCCCGCGGTCATCCTGCTGCTGGCCTTCATGGCCGGACCGATCATTTACAGCGTCTACCTGGCGTTCACCAACCGGGCACTACGCGGCGAGGGTTCCTCGAGCACCGCGCTGGTCGGGTTCGACAATTTCGTGGCAGCGTTCGCGGCGCCCGAGTTCTGGAACTCGGTCGTGCTCACCCTGGTCTTCACCGTGGTTTCGGCCATCATCGGGCAGAACATCCTGGGCATGATCCTGGCGCTGCTGATGCGCCGGGCCAGCAAAGTCGTCAACGCCATCACCGGTGCAATCGTGATCGGAGCATGGATTCTGCCCGAGGTTGTCGCCGGATACCTGTGGTACACGTTCCTCGGCGAGGGCGGTTCGATGAACGGCATCCTCGGTTTCTTCGGCTTGCCGCCGCAGGACCTGCTCTTCTCACTGCCCATCATTGCTGTGTCGTTCGCCAATATCTGGCGCGGTACGGCTTTCACAATGCTGATCTACACGGCGGCGATGTCGCAGATCCCACCCGAAGTCGAGGAATCCGCCGAGATGGACGGCGCGGGGCGACTCCGCAGGTTCTTCTCCATCACAGTGCCGCTGATCCGGCGATCGATCATGACGAACCTGATGCTGATCACCCTGCAGACACTGTCGGTCTTCGGCCTGATCTACGTTATGACCGCCGGCGGGCCGGGCACGGCGAGCCAGACCCTGCCGCTGTACATGTACGAACAGGCCTTCAGTTATGGCCAGCTTGGTTACGGCACGGCGGTGGCACTCCTGCTCCTGCTTATTGGCGCGATCGCGTCGCTCGCCTATCTGCGGATGCTCCCGAAGGAGGACAAGTCATGACCACCATCGACTCGACCAGGACACCGGTTCCGGCGTCCGTGCGCAGCGCAAGTCCGAGCCCGAGTGGCAGCCGGCGCGGACCGACAAGCCGAAGCCGGGGCATCACCCTCGGCTCCAGCGCCATCCTGCTTGTTATCGCGGCCTTCTTCTGCATCCCGCTGCTGTGGGTTGTCCTGGCCTCGTTCGACCCCAATGCCTCGTTGTCAGTGGCCTGGCCCAAGACGCCGAGTCTCGACAATTACAAGGCAATCATGACGCCGGAAACCACCTTCCGGCCGCTGTGGAATTCGGTGCTGCTCTGCGGCGGGGCGAGCATTGTCACGATTGCGTGTTCCGCGCTGGCGGCATATCCGCTGTCCCGCTATGAGTCCCGGGCCAAGCGGCCATTCCTGCTGACAATCATCTTCGCCACGGGCCTGCCGATCACCGCCATTATGATCCCGGTGTACGCCATGTTCGTCCAGGTGAACCTGATCGATTCCATGTTCGGAGCAATCCTGTTCCTCGCGGCTTCGTCGATGCCGTACGCGATTTTCCTGACCAAAAACTTCATGGATGGCGTGCCGAAGGACATCGAGGAGAGCGCGTGGACCGAGGGTGCCTCGACCCTGCGAACGCTGTGGTCGATCGTGTTACCGCTGATGCGGCCGGGGATGGCGGTCGTCACGATCTTCACCTTCGTGAACATGTGGGGCAACTTCTTCGTGCCGTTCATGCTGCTGCTTTCGCCGGACAAACTGCCGGCGGCCGTCAGCCTGTTCACCTTCTCGTCTCAGTACGGGCAGGTCGCCTACGGCCAGCTCGCCGCGTTCTCCATCTTCTACTCGGCGCCGGTCGTCGTGCTGTATCTTCTGCTCGGCCGGCGCCTCGGCTCCGGCTTCGCGGCGGCGGGAGGCATCAAGGGCTGATTCGCCAACGACTGACCGGAGGGGTCTTGCGAAGCTGACGCAGGCCGACGGCTCAGCCCAGCTCGAGCAGCGCCTCGTCCGGGCTGAGCTCTCCTGCTGCGACAGCGGCCAGAACATCGCGCAGCTGCCAGCGCCCGGTGACGAGTGCGAGGGAGCGGCTCAGGCCATGCATGGTGCTCGAGTGCAGCGTCGCCGGCCGGTCGGATCCGGGTTCGACCCACCAATCCACTTCATGACCGTCGACCTCAAGGCGCTCATGCAGAAACCAGCGCGGCAGTGCGGTGACGCCCAACGCCGTCAGCAGCTGTACAAGTGCTGGCGGCAGCGCCTGTTCGTCGCCGATCGTACTGATCTCGCCATCGGCGAGCTCCTCGCCCAGCGGCAGATCAAGGGCATGCGCCAGGCCTTCGGCTCGCTCGTGGCCGGCATCCCAGCTGGCCCGCAGCGCCCCGCCCAGGTCCCCTCGTTGTAACCAGTGCGGCGCCGAGGCCACAAACAGTTCGTTGCGTTGCAGCAGCGTCGGCTCGGTTCCCACCAGGCCAACCAGTTCGCTCGGCGCATCCAGCTCGACATCCGACTGTGCCAGCGAGTCCCAGAGCGAAATGCAGCGCGCGATGCCGGCGCTCTTCAGCCCGTCAAGCACCTCGAGCCATCGATCACCGTCCACCGCCTCGACGTCGGTCAGCAGAATCGCCGCCCGCACGTCTGGAGTGAGCCTGGAGCACCACTCCGGTGCGGGGTCGAGTCCGTCGATCGAGGCCGCTAGTTCGGCGGAGGCGAGTTCGCCCAATGGCTTTCCATCGTGAAGTGCGTGGCGCCTGATCCATGCTCGCGCGGGCGACGGCACGCCGACCCGACGATCACCGATGACGACCTGCACCTCCCGGGTCAGCGCGGCCCGCAGCTGCGGGTCGCCATCGATCATCTGCAGCGCAACGGGCCAGGCTCCGTCGCTGACGACGTCCAGTCCGAGGATGATGGCCGCCTCGGGGACGTACGGCTCCCCCTGCTGATCGGAATACTCATCCACCAGGTCATCCAGCCATGCCTCGGTGGGCGCATCGGCCTCGGCAATGCCGCCTCCACCGGGAACCAATTCCCGCCCGGTCACCAGCCGCAGTCCGGTTTGCACGCCGACACTGGCCAACACGTCCGAACCCCAGCGGGACACGGCTCCCGGGTCGAGCCGGTAGAAGTCATCGCGATCGGTGAGGTCCTCTGCCGGTGACCCCGGCAGGTAGAGATCCGCCGCCGGCGTCGGTTCACCGGCGGCGTCCGGCAGCTCAAGCTCGGCCAGCCAGGGGTGGCTCAGAAACAATGGCTCAACGTGAACGGGGTCGGCCTCAAACGGTGAGCCAGCTTCTCCTCCGGTCGGGTCACCGCCCGCCCAGGCACGTACCACCGTGAGGATTCCGTCCCGTTCCGCTCCGCTGAGTTCGTCGCCATCCAGTATCTGCATGCCGAGTGTGCCATCGAGCGAGTTGAGCACCGACGCGGCATTGGCCGGCTCCGCGCCGAGGTCCAGCAACAGCGGATGTGCGGCGTCGGGGTGGATTGTGACAATGCCGAGGGTTGTCAGCAACCCGGCGTCAAGCAGTCCGGTCGGCAGTGACAGGCCGCGGACACCGCGCCGGGTCGTGCCGTCTGCCATTGGCACGGCGAGAGAAGCCATTGCCTCGCGGGCCAGGGCATCGCGGGCCGCCGGAGTTAGTGCCGCGAATAGATCCCGCGCTTGTCCGGGATCGGAGGTGTGGATGTTTTCCAGCACGATGTCGAGCGTTACTTCCGTGACGCCGACCCGCCGAAGCGCCGAACGCACCGCCTGGTCGTCTACCGGCAGCAGATCCGGGGACCAGCGCCGGAGCGACTGTGCGAGCTCACTGCCGGCTCCGGTGAGTGCGGCGACCTGGTCCGGCCGGACAAGAGCGGCAGGTTCGTCGCCGATCCGTTCCCCAAGCGGCAACCAGGCGACGTCGCCCAGCTCGTTGATAACTGCCTGGTGCACAACTGCGTCAGCAGCCGAGAGCGGCATGCCAGTTGGAACAAAGCCGGCAAGGCCGGCCAAAGCGGTCGTCGGCGAGCCCTCGAGAGTCAGTTCCCGCGCGCGCCGGGCAACCAGGGTCGCATATGCCTGAGCAGCGGCCCGGAGCATCAGCTGCAGGGCCTTCGAATCGGTCAAATGCCTGCGGCCGGATTCGACCGGGAAGCTGCCGATCAGTAACCCAGGCAGGCTCAGCCCATCATCGCTCGGGGTCGGTGCGTAAATCACGCTGTCCTGCCCGGTGCGACCATCCCGCGGAAGCGCCCACGCCAGCCACCAGTCCCTGCGGCCCTGATCTTCGGCCGGAAGGTTCGCGACGTCGGCGGCGGAAAAGTGCCCGGTTCGGCGCTCGACCATCCACCGGGCGGCGACGTCGCGGATCACCTTCTCAGCTGGCTGCTGGGCAACGGCTGCTTCGCCGTCTGCGTCCGGTCGGTGGCGACTGACCGAGATTTCGCCGAGCGCGGGCAGCGCGAGGAGGGTGGCGTCGCCCAGGTTGTCAAGTTGTTCCCGCGAGGCCGACAGCGCGCCTGGCTGATCGAGGGGCAACCGGACGACCGTGGTGAATCCAGCCGCAAGCAGTCGCCCTATCGTCGCCTCGGCGTCAGAGTCCGGAGATGGCTCGAACGGCAAGCGCAGCACGGGCAGCTGTCCCGCCCGGCCGGCAAGCTCGGCCCGGATTTCCTCCGCGGCAGGCCCGGCAAGTTCGGCGAGTAACTGCGCGCTGCGGCGGACTGAGAATCCCACGGCGCCGCTGGTCGAATGAACCGTTGGTTCGGAACTGAGGCCAAGTACGGCGACGAAGCCGACACCGAATCGACCTGTCGATCGCGAGTCACGTTTCGCCGATGCCCGCAGCGAGCCCAGCGCCGCCACACCATCGGAGGTCAGCGGCTTTCCGGTGTTGGCCGCATACAGAACGGACTGGCCGTGTTCAACCTGGATCTCGAACCGAATTCGCCCCGAGGATTCGCTCGCGCCAGCAGCTTCGGCTGCGCTGACGGATTCGCTCGCGCCGACAGCTTCGGCTGCGTCGGCGGATTCGCTCGCGTCGGCTTCGGCTGCGTCGGCAGCGTTCTGCGCGAGTTCCAGGATGGCCCGGTCGCGGTAGCCGCCCCGCAGCAGCTCCTGTTCGGCGTTGGCATCTTCCCTGAACCTGCGTGGCGACGCCGTCCAGGTGGTGATGACTGCCTGTCGTAGTGCGGGGATACCGAGACGATCCGCGCCTGGCTGGCTCATCTGGCGCTGAACGCCATCGGCTCCATTGTCAATTCATCGATGACCGGCACCGGAGGGGTGTGAGCTTCATTCGGCGTATCGGTTTCGGAATGCGCACCGCACCCGAATTCGAGCGAGACAACATTGCCGTCCCGCGGCGACCACTCGTTGGCGCACACTCCGAAACCCTGGCGCATGGAACCCGCAAGGGCGATCAAATAGCCGCAGCTGCCACATTTACCGTCGGCCTCTTTGGAATACTGGGTGTCCGGGCCGCCTTCGCCGGTATTCCAGCGTTCGGCGGCGTTTCGCCGTCCCACCGGGGACAGCACGCGTTCCCGGCCGAGACCCAGTTCGTAAAGGGCCAGACGGTCAGTCTCATCGTCGTCGGTCTCTTCGTACCCGGGCTCGAGGTTCGGATCGTCATCCAGCTTGGGCAAAACGTCGCGCGGCCCGACATCACCTGGCTGCAGCCGCTCGTCCCAGGGCAGCCAAGCCGGCGGCAGCAGCGCGTCATCGCCCGGCAGCAGCGCTGTCTCGCAGACCGTGACCTTCTTCGATCGCGGTGCACGGGACAGAACGGCGATCCAGTGCCAGCCCCGGTAGCCGGGCGCTGTGCAGGCGAACGAATGCGTCGCCAGCCGGTGACCCTCGGCGATCACGCCGATGTAGTCACCTACCTCACCCTCGCCGGCGACCTCAAGGATGGCGTCCCGAGCGATATCGACAGCCGCGGCAAGAGTCGCGTCTAGGGTGACCGGACGGGCGCGTTCAGCGGCAGCCTTCTCGGTCGATTCGGACTGTGCAGGCTCTATCACACTGCTCTGTTGCGAACTCACATCTGCCATTGTCTCCCATGACGGGCGATCTTCGCATTCCGTGCCGCCGACCGCCCCGGCGTCGCCGGTGGATTCGCGGCCGACCGCTCCGGGGTCACCGACGGACTCGCGGTCCGCGTGCTCCGGCCGCACGTGCTCTCCCCGCTCGGCCTCGCGGGCTTCTTCGGCGTCCCGCCGGGCACGACGCTTCTCGCGCCAGCGCGAGAACAGGCCGGCCATCTAGCCCTCCAGGTCGTCGGCAATTGCCCGCAGCAGGGACGCGACCTTGCCGCCATGCTCCTTGTCGGGGTAGCGACCGCGGCGCAACCCCGCACCAACACCGTCGAGCAGCTTGATCACATCTTCGACGATGCTGGCCATGTCATCGGCCGACTTCCGCGCTGACTTCGGGGCTGCAGACGCCGGGGCGTCGATGATCCGCGCCGACAGCGCCTGTACGCCCTTGCGGCCATCGACGACGCCGAACTCCACCCGGGTACCTGGCTTCACGTCTTCCACACCGTCGGGCAGAACGGATGCATGCAGGAAGACCTGCTCGCCGTCATCGCTGGTCAGGAAGCCGAAACCTTTTTCGCTGTCAAACCATTTGACCTTGCCAGTAGGCACGATTACCTCAATTGTTTTCGTAGGGGTGCGCTTGAGCTGCGCGCGAAGGAATGTGGTGGGGCCGGGCCGGAACTACAGTGAACGGCGCCGCATGATGGCCCGAGCCAGCAGGACCAGAAGAACGATGAAGGCCGCCGGGAAGCCGATCATCGGCAGCCAGGTAACCCAGTCAGACAGCGAATCGGCGCCGATCAGGCTTGGCACGACATCCAGCGCCAATGCGACCAGCGACACTATCGTCAAACCAACGAGGAGTCGGGTCAGCATGGCATCGATTGCGCCCGGCCGTTCGCCGGAGCGGTCTCCCGGGCCGGTGAGCGGGGGCAGCACCGAGTCGTCTAACGGCGAGGCCGTCTGCCTGCTCAAGGTGTCCCCCTGGATGAACTCGTTGACGAAGCGTACATCGCGGCGCTTTGCTGATCAGAGCCACCGCGATCAGTATAGCCAGCCGGACATCGTTTGGCCGAAAGGCAGCACCCAATGGCCGTAGACTAGCGGTAATGCCCAAATCCACTAGCCTGCACACTTTCGCGGACTGGCTCCGCTCCCGCGACGAGACCGCAATCCGAGCTTTGCTGCAGCACCGAGCCGATTTGAGCGTTCCCCGGCCGGGCGATATCTCTTCGCTTGCGGCCCGCGCCTCGACCCGGGCCAGCGTCGGACGAATCGTCGACCAACTCAATACGCCGCAGCTGCAGGTGCTGACCGCGGCGATGCTACTGGCCGCCGAGCACTCCCCTGTTTCGGCCTCCACGATCCGCCATCAGTTCGGCAAGGCATCTGCTCGCGACGTGAAGCTCGTCGTCGGCCAGTTGGTCGAGCGCGGACTGCTCTGGGACCCAGGTACGGACCTGCGCGTGCAGCCCGTCGTCGCGGAAGTACTCGCGCCGTATCCGGCTGGGCTCGGCCCCCGCCTGGCGGACCTGCTGCAGCCGGCTGAGAGCACCCTGGTCTGCTCTGCGCTGGGTGTGGATGACGTGGCAGACGCCGCTACCGTCCTGAAAACGTCGCTGCAACAGGTGCTGAAGACGCTGCCCGATGGCGCGGCGAAGATCGTGCAATCACTGAGTTCGGGGTTCCCGGAGGGCAGGGTCGAACGGCGGGTCACAATGCCAACCTCCGCCGATCTTGGCGCCGACCGTCCCCTGGGCGCGGTGGAATCCCTGCTCAGCCGCGGGATCGCCCTCGCACTCCCACCGGACCGGATAGTGCTGAGCCGCGAAGCCGGCATCGGCGCCCGGAACGGCCGGGTTTATCAAGCCCTGGCGGCAACGGCGCCCGAGCCGGCGAGCCAGCCGATGGATCAGGACGCACTGGACCAGCTGGCCGCGGGAACCATCTTCGAGCTTTTGCGCCAGATCGATGAGCTGCTCACGCTGCTCGACGAGCGTCAGCTCGGTCAGCTGCGATCCGGCGGACTTGGGATGCGCGATCTGCGACGTCTTGCACTGGATCTGGATCGGGACGAGCCTGCCACCGCCCGGTTGCTCGAGTTGGCCTACGTGGCCGGCCTGATCGGCGCCACCGAGGACGACGAACCGCTGTGGCTGCCGACGCTTCGGGCTGGGTCTTGGCGGGCGCTGCCGACGGCAGCGCAGTGGAGGGTTGTCACCGAAGCCTGGTTGCCATCCTCTCGCTGGGCCGGCCTCGTCGGAACGAAGGATCAAAAAGGGGTGGCCCGGACAGCCCTTGGCCATCAGCTGGACCGATCACTGATCGTGGCCGCGCGGACCGTCGTTCTCCGGCAGTGGCTGCCCACCCCACCGGGCAGCGTGCTCAGCCCCGACGACGTCCGCGAGGCGCTGCACTGGCACTATCCGAGGTCGGCGCCGGGATTCATGGAACTCGTTTCAGCCTGCATCGAAGATGCCACCTGGCTCGGGATCCTGGCTGGCAGCGTGGTGCCTGGTTCGGCTGATCTGGGCTTCACCAGCTTCGGCCGCGACATCGTGACGCAACATCTTGGTTCCAGCGGGCATTCCCGCGCGGGAGTGCCGCCACGCGTCAACACTTCCACCGGCGATCAGGGGCATAACCGGCTGGCCGAGCTACTCCCCGAGGTGGTGCACGAGGTCCTGCTACAGGCCGACCTGACCGCAGTGGCCCCCGGCCCGCTCGCCGCCGAGGTCCGCGAGACCTTCAGCAGTTTCGCCACCGTGGAGGGCCGCGGGCAAGGCACTGTTTTCCGGTTCGGCGCCGGCTCCGTGCGAAATGCGCTCGGCCAGGGCTGGGAGACCGACGGCATCCTCGACTACCTGCGCGAACATTCATCGACGCCGGTACCCCAGCCGCTCGAGTACCTGATCCGGGACGCCGGCCGGACATTCGGCCGGTTGCGGATCGGAAGTGCCCGAAGCTATCTGCGCAGCGACCACCCGGAGCTGCTCGATGAGTTGATGGCGCACGCCGGCTCGCCGCACCTGGTAGGCATCGACCTGCTGAGGATTGCGCCGACAGTCGTGTGCTCGTCGATAGAGGCCAGCCACCTGGGCGAGGGACTGCATCAGCTGGGCATGAGTGTGGTTGCCGAGGCCGACGGCCAGATGCTGATCCACAAGCAGGAGAAGGAACGCCCGGATGTTGTTCCACCTGCCCCGGTCCGATCATCGAGCCTGGAGCTCCCGGCCGAGGTTGCGTCCGAGATCGCTCAGCAGCTGTTCGCCGAGGAAAGGCGACGACTCAGCGGTGATCCAGGAGACGCCGATGGAGCGCTGCGCAGGAACGGTTCCGCACCGCAAAGTGGTTCACCGCTGCGAACCAGAGCTGACAACCGCGCCCTGGCAGAGGCAACGGCCCCGATCAGCCGCGATTTCGGCTCGGTTTCGTCGATCGCGGAAGAACCAACGGCCGCTTTGGCGTTACTACGTGAGGCAGTCTCGGAATCGGTGCGGGTCCGCGTTGGCGTCGCTGATTCCCACGGCAACCGCCGCAACTTGCTGTTGGACCCCTTGGGGGTCAACGCCGGCCGGCTGCGCGCACGCAATGTGGACACGGGACAGGAAATAACCATCGTCGCGCATCGGATCACCGATGTGCGGCTGGCGGAATAAGGAGAAACTTCGCTGGTGCCGAACGGACCGCTGATAGTACAGAGCGACAAAACACTGCTGCTCGAAGTCGACCATGAACTTGCCACCGAAGCCCGGGCAGCCATCGCGCCGTTCGCTGAACTTGAGCGCGCCCCGGAACACATTCACAGTTACCGGCTGACACCGCTAGGCCTGTGGAACGCGCGCGCCGCCGGGCACGACGCCGAACAAGTCGTCGACGTCCTGTTGAAGTACTCGCGTTACCCGGTGCCGCACGCGCTGCTGGTCGACGTCGCTGACACGATGGGTCGCTACGGTCGGCTCACGATCGCGACCCACCCGACCCACGGCCTGGTGCTGGAGAGCAAGGATCGCGCCGTGCTCGAAGAGGTCCTTCGCTCGAAGAAGACCGCGGGCCTGCTCGGCACCCGAATCGATGACGACACCGTGCAGGTGCACCCCTCGGAACGCGGCAACCTGAAGCAGCAGCTGCTGAAGCTCGGCTGGCCTGCGGAAGATCAGGCAGGCTATGTCGATGGCGAGGCACACGAGATCTCGCTGAACACCGAATCCTGGTCGCTGCGGCCTTACCAGCAGGAAGCAGTTGAAGGCTTCTTCCATGGCGGTTCCGGGGTGGTCGTGCTGCCGTGCGGCGCGGGCAAGACCCTGGTCGGCGCGGGCACGATGGCGGCATCGAAAACCACCACCCTCATCCTGGTCACGAACACAGTCTCCGCCCGGCAGTGGCGCGCCGAACTGCTCAAGCGCACATCGCTTACCGATGACGAGATCGGCGAATACTCCGGCGCTGTCAAGGACATCCGGCCGGTCACCATCGCCACCTATCAGGTACTCACCACGCGCCGCAAGGGTGCGTACACCCACCTCGAGCTGTTCGACGCCCGCGACTGGGGACTCGTCATCTACGACGAGGTGCACCTGCTGCCGGCGCCGATCTTCCGGATGACGGCCGACCTGCAGGCCAGGCGCCGGTTGGGGCTCACCGCAACGCTGGTGCGCGAGGACGGCCGTGAGGGCGAGGTCTTTTCGCTGATCGGGCCGAAGCGGTATGACGCACCGTGGAAAGACATCGAGGCGCAGGGCTACATCGCGCCGGCCGACTGCGTCGAAGTCCGGGTGGAGCTGCCGCAGGGCGAGCGGATGACATACGCGACGGCCGATGGCGATATGCGCTACCGGCTGTGTGCGACCTCGCCGGCGAAGCTGCCTATTGTGTCGAAGATCGTCGAACAGCACAAGGGTGACCAGATTCTGGTGATTGGTCAGTACCTCGATCAGCTGGACGAGCTCGGCAACCGTCTCGATGCCCCGGTGCTCACCGGCCAGACAACTGTCAAGGAACGTCAGCGCCTGTTCGACGGCTTCCGGTCCGGCGAGATATCGACGCTCGTTGTGTCGAAGGTTGCTAATTTCTCTATAGACCTGCCTGAGGCTTCGGTGGCGATCCAGGTCTCCGGGTCATTTGGCTCACGTCAGGAAGAGGCGCAGCGGCTCGGCCGGATCCTGCGCCCTAAAGCCGATGGCGGCGGCGCTCGCTTCTACAGCGTCGTCTCCCGCGACACGCTCGATCAGGATTTCGCCGCGCATCGTCAGCGTTTCCTGGCCGAGCAGGGTTACGCCTACCGGATTCTGGACGCCGGCGACATCTGAGGTGCCTCGGGCGACCCGGACCAGCGCCGGGCCGCGAAGCCCAGGTCAGGGCGCGACGGTGTTCACGGCGCGACGGTGTTCACGCGCGCTTTGTCCTCCAGCTCGCGTTTTGCGGTCAGGCGCCTGCCGGGTTCCAGCCGGACCAGAACAACTCCGGCGACGATCAGCGCGCCACCGAGCAACTGGATCGGCACCGGCAGTTCGCCGAGCATCAGCCAGGAGGCCAGCACAGCGAAGAGCACCTCGGTCAGTCCGACAAATGACGACAGCTTCGGGCCGAGATGCGCGATCGCGGCGATGCCGGTGAGGTAGGCGATCACGGTCGATATCAGCACCAGGCCGAGCGCCGGCACCACCCAAGGCAAGCTGATGCCGGCAAGTGTCGTCGAGGCGTTGACGAATACGATCGGCAGCAGACCTGTGACGCCCAGCAGAATGACGGTCATCGCGCCGATCGTCATGCCAACGCCCGCCATCACGACGGGTGGCAGGTCCTCGCTCTGCTTGTTCGACAGGATGAAATAGCAGCACAGGCCGACGGCCGCGCCAAGGCCCCAGAGCAGGCCTATCGGGTGAACCGTGCCCGAGTTTCCGATATCGAGCACCAGCACCAGCCCGGCCATTGCCACCACGGTGCCGACCAGCGTGGTGGCCGATGGCCGGATCCGGGTACGAAGCCACAGCCAGCCAACGATGATGACCGGTGCGAGGTACTCCAGCAACAGGGCAACGCCGACCGACAGGTACTGCACCGCATTGAAGAAGCACACCTGGACGCCGGCGACAGCTACCACGCCGTATGCCAGCAGCAGCCGGTACCGTCGGACGACCGCTTTCCACCGACCACGCATCATCACCGCCGAGGCAGCCAGCAAGACAACTGCCGCCCCGGCCATCCGAACCAGCGCGGCTCCGCCGGATGACCAGCCGATGTCGAACAAGGCCTTGGCGAACGGCCCTGAGACGCCAAAGGTGAGCGCCGAAATCACGGCGAGGGTCAGGCCGGTGCGAAGGCTGGTCGCGGTGGACATGAAGGGAGCTCCGAAAGCTGTCGTTGGCGTCACGAGTAAAAGCAAGTACGGTACTGACACTATCCACCGGGAGAGTCAGGAGTCAAGATATATTTTACTCCTGACACTGCCGATCGGAGCCCGGCTTGTCGGAGGGTGCACATCGACGTACACTCAGGCCTCAGGATGGTATTTGCATACGACACCGAGGCCGCCCTTCTGGATGCGGCGGACCTGGTCAACACCGCGGTCGATGGCGAAGAGTCGCTAGGCACGGTCGCGGCGCTTTCAAGCTTCCTGGACGAACGCCAATTCACTGGAAAGCGGGAACGCACTCGCGCCGAACTCGAATCAGTGTGGAACCTGCGCGAGCGACTGCGAACGCTGTGGGAGGTATCTGAGTCCGAAGCGGTGGCGATAGTCAATCAGTTACTACTCGATGGACACGCACTCCCACAACTCGTGAAGCACGACGAATGGGATTGGCATCTGCATGCCACCCGCCCGGATGCCCCGCTCGCACAACGAATCGGCACCGAGGCAGCGATGGCGTTCGTCGACTTAATTCGCGGCAAGGAGCTGGGGCGACTGCGGATCTGCGACGCCGACCGCTGCAGCGCCGTTCTGATCGATCTCTCGAAGAATCGGTCCAGGCGCTATTGCGATACCGGCAACTGCGCGAATCGCATGCACGTCGCGGCCTACCGGGCCCGGCAGGCCGAAAAGGCCGAGTAGGCCCCGTTGGTCGGAGAAGAGGAGCTGCATTATGTCTATGAAACTTCGTGTCGCCGTGGCCCAGCTGAGCGCAGGGCCGGATCCGCAGGAAAACCTGCGAGTCGCCCAACAAGCGATCAGGGCTGCCGCCGGGCTCGCCGACCTGGTCGTCCTTCCGGAAGCCACCTTCGCCTGTTTCGGCACTGACCTCGCGGCGATCGCGGAACCCCTGGACGGGCCATGGGCAACGGCCATCCGGAAAACCGCGGCAGAAGCCGGCATCACCGCGATCGTCGGAACATTCGAGCCGTCGGCAGACGGACGGGTCTACAACACGCTGATTGCCACCGGCGGGGGTGTTGAGGCCGCGTATCGGAAAATCCATCTGTACGACGCCTTCGGCGCCAAGGAGTCCGAGACCGTCGCTCCGGGTGAGTCTCTGGAACTGATCGAGGTCAATGGCGTGACGATCGGGCTCGCGACCTGTTTCGACCTTCGCTTCCCGGAGCAGTTCAAAGACCTGGCCCGTCGCGGTGCCCAGCTGATAGCCGTACCCGCATCATGGGGCGCGGGCCCGAACAAGGAAGACCAATGGGATCTGCTCATCCGGGCCCGCGCCGTCGACTCCACTTCCTGGCTCGTTGCCTGCGATCAGTCCTACGTGGCTCCACGGGGAGCACACCCGCTCGGCGTCGGCCGTAGCGCCATCGTCGATCCGACCGGGCTGGCGGTACACAAGCTCGGCGCCACAGACGGGCTCCTGGTAGCAGAACTGGACATAGAAGCCGTCGGGGCGGTGCGCAGACGCGTGCCAGTTCTATAAGGCCAGCGATGCCACGAGGACCAGACCGCCATCAGGCGATCTTGCGTCGATAGGTGGCCATGGCCAAGATGTAGGCGATTACGAGGATGCCGACGCACCAGGCGAGCGCGATCCAGATCTCGTTGCCGGCCGATTGTCCAGCGAAGAGGTTCTGGATTGTGTTGACGATCGAAGTGACCGGCTGGTTCTCCGCAAACCAGCGCACCGGACCTGGCATTGTTTCCGTGGGGACGAAAGCCGAGCTGATGAACGGGAGGAAGATCAGCGGGTAAGAGAACCCGCTGGCGCCATCCACCGTCTTCGCTGTGAGGCCCGCAATCACGGCTAGCCAGGTGAGCGCCAGCGTGAACAGCGCCAGAATGCCGACGACACCGAGCCAGGCCATCGGACTTGCCGCCGTGCGGAACCCCATCAGCAGACCGACCAGCACGATGATCACGAGCGTGAGCAGGTTGGCGACCAACGAGGTCACCACATGTGCCCACAGCACCGAGGATCGGGCGATCGGCATCGAGTGGAACCGTTCGAAGATGCCGCTCTGCAGATCGGTGAACAACCGAAATGCGGTGTACGCGATGCCAGATGCAATCGCAATCAGCATGATTCCTGGCATCAGGTAATTGACGTAGTTGTCTGTGCCCGTCTGGATTGCGCCGCCGAACACGTAGACGAACAGCAGCATCAGAGCGATTGGTGTGATCGCTGTCGTGATGATCGTGTCAACACTGCGGGTGACGTGACGCATTGAACGGCCAAGCAACACGGCCGTGTCTCCGAAGAAGTGGGTGGTGGTCATGACTTGTCTCCGACAAGGGCGAGGAAGATCTCTTCAAGGGTCGGCTGCTTTTCAACGTATTCGACCTCCGCAGGAGGCAGGAGTTGCTTCAGCTCGGCGAGAGTTCCGTTCGCGATAATCCGCCCCTGATGGAGAATCGCTATCCGGTCCGCGAGCTGCTCAGCCTCATCCAGGTACTGCGTGGTGAGCAAAACAGTGGTACCTGACGTGGCCAGCTTCTGAACGACCTGCCACACTTCGATGCGCGCTTCGGGGTCGAGCCCCGTGGTCGGCTCATCGAGGAAGATCACCTTCGGCTGCCCGATCAGGCTCATCGCGATGTCAAGGCGACGGCGCATGCCTCCGGAGTATGTCGCAGCCCTGCGAGAGCCCGCTTCGGTGAGATTGAACTGTGCGAGCAGGTCATCGGCGATCCGGCCGGGGTTCTTCAGATGCCGCAGCTTCGCAACCAGCACCAGGTTCTCCCGGCCGGACAGGATCTCATCGACCGCAGCGAACTGTCCGGTCAGACTGATCGAATCTCGGACTCCGCCCGGGTCCCTCGTGACGTCGGACCCATGGACGTTGGCCGTGCCCGCGTCTGGCCTCAGCAGTGTGGACAGGATTCGCACTATCGTGGTCTTCCCGGCCCCGTTCGAGCCCAGAAGGGCGAAGATGCTGCCCGGCGCTACCTCGAAGTCCACCCCGCGCAGTACATGCAACTCCTTGTAGGATTTCTCGATGCCCTGCACGCGGATCGCAGGTTCAGCGACTGTCGTCGTCATCAGCGCTTCCCCTCTTCGCTCGCCGCGTCGATGGCCTTGATCAGCCGCTCACGCTCCTTGTTGATCCACTGACCATCCGCGTAGTTGCGGATGAATGTCTCCGCGAACTCCACCGGGTCATCGCCGACGATCTCGCGGATCGATGTTCCGTCTGCCGCACTCTGCTCGAAGAGGTCGGCGAGATCCTCGAGCATCGCCAGCAGCACATCGCCCTTCGCGATGGCGCCGAAGTACGTCAGGTACCGTTCCAGCGCTGTCGCCGCCGTGCGGTAGTCAGCCGGCAACTGCTCCACGCGCTTCTTGTACCGCTTGTACTGCTTCTTCTGCTCGAGCGAACCCGTGAGCTGCTCGATCCATCCTGCTGCCATGTCATGCCTCTCTTTCTCGGAGCTGTTCAAGTCGTTCGGACAGGAAGCTCCACGTTGTCCAGAATTCGTCTAGTTCCTTCTCGCCCTGGGCGTTGAGCGAGTACACCTTGCGTGGCGGCCCCTTCTCGGAAGGACGCTTCTCGACATCGACAAGGCCCTTCTGCTCGATCCTGACGAGCAGGGCGTACACAGTGCCCTCAGCGATATCGGAGAAGCCCTTCGCCCGGAGCTGCGTCGTGATTTCGTACCCGTACGCCGGGTTCCCGGTCAGGAGAGCAAGAACGATGCCCTCCAGTGTCCCTTTGAGCATTTCCGTCATCTGCTTGCCCAATTTGGCCACCTCCTTCAGCTACTCAGTAATACTGACTACTAGTACATAGTAGCGCTAGGTAGCGAGAGCACAAGTCCCCTCCGTCGTTATTTTTAGGGTGCCGACTGCCGGCTTCGCCGCGGGCGAGGAAAAGCGCTGAGCCTGGTCAACGAGGGGCCCGCCAGCGGCAGGGGAAGGCGCAGCGGCAGGGGAAGGCGCAGGGGCAGGGGCAGGGGCATCTGTGCCTACACCGGATCGGGTGTGGTGATTGAGCGGCCGGTAGGGCGTGCGGCATGCAGTGAGCCAGCAACGGCAGTAGCGTCGGCGCTTGCTGGCTGGCCCTTCCAGGGACCGTCAGATGTTGTCGGACAAGCCTTAGCCGTAGAGCTGTGGCCGACGGTCCTCGAGGTATGGATTTGCTTGCCGGGCGGCGCGCACCACGTCGGTGTCGATGTCGGCGAAGAACACCTCCGTGCCCTGGCCGGCCATGGCCAGCGGGACGCCGTCAGGGCCGACAACGCTGCTCAACCCGACATACTTCGTGTTCCGCTCCGAACCGACGCGATTCACATAAGCGAGATACACCTGGTTCTCCCAGGCGCGGACCGGAATGATCTTTTCGGCGACGAACTCGAAAGGCTCCATATTTGCCGTCGGTACCGCAACGAAATCGGCGCCGGCCAGTGCAGCCGCGCGGACGTTCTCCGGAAATTCGACGTCGTAGCAGATCAGTGAGGCTATCCGGACGCCGTGGAAGTCGGCGATGGTGACGAATTCGCCACCCGGAACGAACCGCGTCCTGTCCAGGTCGCCAAACAGGTGAGTCTTCACATGCTTGCTGAGCAGTCTGCCGGTCTCATCGATCAGCACGGCAGAGTTCCCAATCTTGCCGGCCTCAAGAGTCGGCAGACCTACCAGCAGGCCAATACCCTGATTTCTGGCCAGGTCCCGGCTGCGTTCGATCAACGGCAGTTCGGCGAGAGCGGCGACTTCCTCGCCGATGTCGTACCCGGTCAGAAACGTCTCGGGAGTGATCAACAGCTGGGCGCCCTCCGCGGCGGCTTTCGCGGCGGCCCGATCCAACTCGGCAAAGTTGGCATCGACGTCTCCCGCCGACCCGGCCGTTTGAAGCCCAGCAATCCGTAAAGTAGTCACCGCACCAGTATGCCGGTTATGGCGCGTCAGCGGTTTACCTGGCCGAGGCCGGATTAGATCAGGCTGGTCTGCGACGGATCGACTTTCACCGCCGTCAAGATCCAGATCACAAGCGCGCACAATCCTACGATCGCGACGATGCTTGCCACCGCCACGAGCACGCCGAACCACACCTGGTGCCGCTCGTGCCAGCGCAGCATGCCTGGATAACGCTCATCCAGGACCCGAAAGCTCAGAGGGTCCTCTTCCACTGCCACAGCGGCACCGGTGGCTCTACTGATGTTGTCGAGGTCCGAGTCCGTCCAGGTGCCGTTGTACAACCGCACAGCCGCACCGGTCTGGCGATCCTTAGCCACCAACATCCGCATGTTTCGATTGTTCGTTGGATGCCAGATGGTGACATCGATAGCGGACAACGCCGACGAGGCGCGATCGAGCGATGCGGACGAGAACATCCGCCGATGAACGATTTGCCCGGTTGATACTTCGACCCGGGAGCGGCCGAAATACAACGCCAACAATCCCAGCATGACGGCCAGGATTGCGCCGAGCGCGAGTAGGGCCGCCGGACCCGCCAGAATCACCTGTGTGACGGTGATTCCGATATAGATCACGATGAACGCCGAAGCAGAGGCAATGAACTTTCGGTGCTGCCGCCATGAAGGCCGGTAAATTGTCGTCGCCAACTGTAGAACCTACTCGGCGAAGCGATTTTCGTGTGTGGTCACCAGGGTGGCCGCAGTCTGCCGCACACCCTCTTCAAGGTGTTCAACCTGATCTTCGCTGAACGCAATCCCGGTAAACATGGCAAACCACAAGCTGCCAGGCACCGGAGCGACGACCTGAACGGTATAGATCTCGCCGTCGCCGGAAGCCGAGGAACCGAGCCGTGTCACTTCGCCTTTGATCATTGCAGGGCCGACTGGAAGTGCAATTTCCTCGAGCATGTCGCCATCGCCGATAATCACCTTCGCCAAATCCAGATCGGCAAGCATTGGGGCCGACTTCACCCAGGAGAAAACTATCGATGAGATCCGCACCGCGTCGTGCGAGTCCTGGGGTGTGGAATGAATCAGGTTGGCAACAGCGCCCATCGACTTACTCAGTGAACCGACATCACGAATCGCCTCAAGAATGGAAGCTTTCTGAGCAGTCGAATAGTTCCCGAACGCCTGCCCGAAAATGTAGTCCTTGGCGGCGTTCCTCAACTCGTCACCGCCTGGAGGCATCAACTGCCAACCGGGCTGCGGAGAGACCTGAAAACCAAAAGGCGGCCTGCCGAGTGCGATTTGCTCGCCCGGCCGGCCGAGGTCAGTGGGGATGTTCATAGCTTTACTGTAGTCAAAGCGTCTATTTTCATTACGATAGAACGGTGCACCCCTTACAGCTAGCCGTTTCAGTAGCTGCGACCGGTAGTTCCACGACTCACAGAGAAACTCACTGATGGCCGACTCCCCCGAAAAGATCCCCAACCCAGAGATCGAGAAGCTCAAAGACCTGCTGCGCCGGGTTGAAGCCAAGCTCGAAACTGTCCCCTTGATCGATAAACCGACCGCTCAAATCGGCGCCAATGGCGCGTGGACCGGCAGCCGCGCAAGCACATTGGCCAGGGACACGCTCGATCCGATGGCCGGGGAGCTGAAGCGCTCTCTGTCGTCGCTCGTGACTACCATCCGCGAGCAGATTGCCGCCACACCTGATGAAATCGACGATCCAAAAGCGGAAAAGAAATCATGACGTACGCGTCGATCAATGTTGAGGGCCTCGAAGGCGTCAAGAAGGATCTCGGGTCAAATGCCCGTGCGGTGCGGGACGAAGTGCTCCCGTTCAGGCGGGAGTTCCAGGACCTGGGCCTCGACACACGGGCCTTCAATTCACTCCAGGGCATACACGCCGATTTAGACGAAAGGGTTATTCCGGAGGTCACGGACCGCCACTCTCGTGCCGTCGAGATTCAAAACCAGTCCCCCACGAAGCCGAAGAACATCGAAATCAGGGATAGCCCCAAGCCGGGCATACCCAATGACTCATCATCCGGTCCGACCAATGACGGATACACCACAGCGACGGACACCACTGGAATACAGGTCGTGTCATGGGAACCCAAGGCGGAGGAAGTCGAGCAGGAGAAAGAAGAGGAAGACTCCGGCTTTTCGCTGTCCGGGGCCTGGGACTGGGCCAAAGACAAAGCCAGCGACGCCGGTGACTGGTTGAGCGAGAAATTCGGTTCGGCCATAACCTGGCTCCAGGGCGCAGGCGAAGATTTCACCGACTGGGTCAGTGATGCATGGGGAGACGTCAGCGCGTGGTGGGATGACTGGACTAAAACGGCCGGCGACTGGATAGACGACAACTGGAAGGGATTCCGGGACTGGATCAAGAGCCAGGCCGGGCTTCTCCGCGTTCTGGCCACGATCCTCAAGGTCGTCGGCTGGATAGTCGTCGTCGTCGGCGTCGTCATCCTTGCTACCACCTTCTGGACCGGGATCGGCGCCGGAGTGGGGCTGCTAATCATCGGCGCTGGGTTCACAATTGTCGGCGGCGGAGATCTCCTTGACACCCTGGTCGATTGGGGCGAAGGCAAGATAACCGGGCAGCAGCTCGTTCAGCAAGGCGTCGTCGATCTCGCAGTGACGATTCTCAGCTTCGTTGGAGTCGGCATAGCGGCGAAGGTGATCAAGGAAATCGTCAAGCACCTGCCGGCCAGCTGGTTGAAAAAGATGGAAGAGCTTCTTGAAAAGCTGCTCAAGCGGAAGCGCCCCGGCCCTGGATCAAGGCCTGGAATCGAGACTGATCTGGTCGATCCGCCTGGAACGTACACGGTCAAGGTTCCTGCGGAGAAATTCCGCGGCATGAAACAGCCGTCCAGAGAGGACCTACAGGATGTCGGGACGAATCCCTCGGCGTACCCGGAGGGATCCATCGAACGAATCATGTCCGCGCGAAAGCGCTACCTCGATGAACAGCGCCAAAAAGGATTGAAGCCCAAGCCATGGGACAAGTGGCGAGACCAGTACATTACGAACCAGGGTAATAAGACCCAGGGCGATGCGTACGAACAGCTGTTCTGGGACAGGCATGGGTTCGACGCCAAGGACGGCTGGCGAAGTGGCGAATCTGGTAAAGGCGGCAAACCTGATCCGATCGAATTCACCGACAGCACGGGCAAGACCCACAACCGCAAGATGGACCTCTGGGACGACAAGACAAAAACCGGCTACGAGATCAAGTCCGGCAACAGCGTGGACAAGAATCAGGTTGACGTTGACGCGAAACTGGTCAAGGAAAAGGGTTGGGACGTGGTTTATATCTTTGGCAAGGAACCGTCCGACTCGACAAAGAAGCTCTTGGAGCAAAACGGCATCAAATATAAGGTGTGGAGCGGGGATCCGGATCGGGTTCCGTGATGTCCGTTCAGACAGGGCGGCGAGAGTAGTGACGCGGAGGTATATGTATGGCGTGGTGGCGTAAGGAGAAGGACGAGCCGAGCCAAGGTGAGGGAAGTAACCCGTTTGAGGGCGAGGACCTGATCGCGGTCGAGCGGATCCCGGCCGAAGATCCCGAACGGACAGCGGATTCGCCTGTTGGCGAGGATGCGCTGGCCCAGTGGCTGGATGACATGTCCCCACGGCTCTACGGCTTCCTCGACTTCGGGCTGCCGGAAGCGGCCGACGGGAAACCGTTCCGCAAAGACTTCACCGTCGAATCCCTGCAAGGCGTCGAAGACTACCTGCTGCACCGGATCGACTCCCCCGCCGACTTCGCCGACCCTGACGACCGGGAGTTCGCCACCGGAATCATCCGTTACCTCGGTGAAACCATCCTCCGCCGGGTCGGCGGACAATGGGAATACGACAACCCCGACCTCGGTGCCGGGTTCCCCTACCTCCGCTTCGACGGACCAGAAGGCGAACTCACCGGCGGCACCATCTCCCCGATGGGACTCATCGACCAGGCCATCACCGAACGTAGCAGAACCACATTCACCACCGCGCTCACCCGGCTGATCGATAACTTCGGCCCCAGCGGCCCGCTACGCAAATGCTCCGCCATCACCAGCTTCGGCACCGGCACGACCACGCCCGAACTCCAGGCCTGGCTGGACACCATGGACCAAGACCTCGGCAACTGGCTGCGCCACCACGCCCCCGAACCCCGGGACCAATGGAACTTCTCACTCGAATCCCTGAACGCCCTGGCCCGCGACATCCACACCCGCTACCCAACCCTCGACGACTACGACAACGACGCCGGCTCCCCCTACCTCACCGGAGCCCAGAAATACTACGGACAAACCCTAATCAAACACGCCGGTGGAGAATGGACCCACTACCCGTTCGACGACGGCGACGATCCCGACGAGAACTACTGGGGTGGCTACCCATTCCTCCGGCGGGTGACCGGCGAAGATTCATACACGGAGGCGCTTCCCTATTTCGACTTCCGATCCATCGTCCGAAAGGACACACCCGAAATCCTCACCGACCGGATCAACCGCTACATCAATAACTAACCCCGCCCGTCGATCAAGCGCGAAGAAGCCCGATTCCACACGGCGGCCAGGCAGGACAGATTCTTAACCAGATGAGCCGCGGGGGTTTATCTCATCCGCCCACTTCGATACGGTGTTAATGGACCACGTCAGCCGGAAGCCTCGGCGGCATCCCCACCCAAGAAAAGGATAAGAGTAAATGGCTACAGTAGGTGCAGAGCTCCAGACACTACGCGACCTCCATAAGACCTTTACCCAGAAGGCTCAGGAGGCCTCCGACACCAAGACTGCAATCGATAATGGTGTAAACAGCGCGGTCTGGAATGGTAAGTACGCCGACCAGTTCCGTAATGACTGGCAGGAATACCGTAAGAACCTCGACACGCTTCAGCAGGCCTTCGACGGCGCGGCAACCGATGTCAAGACAAACCACAACAACGTAGCTGCCGCCACCGGTGAAGGCGATCGTATCTAGACATTTACCGAACGAGTTAGCGCAGTAGCGCCATCACCACCGGATGGGGTGTGGTTTCCGCTCAGCGGAGACCACACCCCATCTGTCCGTCCAAGCGGCATCCGATGGTTATTCAACGAGAGGGACCTGAACCCGCATCCAGGAGCCGGCGCGCACCAGAACCCCCCTGCCGGCCGGCGAAGCACCCGAACCGATGGATCTGGGTAGCCGGATACTCAAGAGATCACCGTCATTGGCAGACTGCGGCGACAGCAATAGCCCGGTTCGTGATTTCTTTATCGCCACTGCCGGCCCGCGATAAACGCCGTTCATTTCCTCGGTGCTTCCCGCTGCAATCACTGCGCTCTCGGAGTCCCTCAAAGCGCCGACATGGCCCTCAATAGCCTCAGCGAGCCAGCCATCGGTGCCGATCACATCGAGATCATCGGCGATGAGGGCAGTCGGTTGTTCCTTCGCAACCTCTGCCAGGGAGCGAAACGCTTCCGTGCCGTCCGCTCTGTCACTTTCGAGGGTGAGAACGGCGTCGACACCGGCGACTCCCTCAAAGCGGCGCAGCGGAGAATTTCGTGGAGTAACGATGAGAACCCTCCATCCACGTTCCAGCACCGCCGTGAGCACAAGCTCAAGAGCCGTGCTTCTCCCTGAACGTCGTGGTCCTGCAATCAGGATGCCCGGACCGTCATCGACGACATCGACGGATTCCAGGGCCAGGGTGTCACCGCCTACCGCTATCGGAAGCTGGGTTTCCCTCAGTGCCGGCAGATCGTCAGCGCGCAACGCGAGGGCATCATTCCAGGTGAGCCGGACCGGAAGGATATCTACCCGGAATGGCCGCAGCGCGGCGGCTACATCTTGAGCGCCGGCGGCGGCATCCCGGGCTATGGACTGCAATGCCGCGACCTGCGCGGTGCCAGCAATATCGTCATCGAGCAGTGCTACCTGTATCTCGCGTAAACCCGACGACCGGAACGCCCGGCCAGGAGGCATATGCTCAGGAACTTGTTTGGCCGGTAAACCGATTGACGTGAAGTCACTCGGATCTGTGAGTCGTAGAACCAGTTTGTCGTCCACCAGCGTGGAGAGCCGGCCGATAAGAGCCGTCCGATCCGAGGTCAGAACCACCTTTACTCCGACGGCGGGGCCTTCCTGCAGGATTTGCATCCACTGATCGATCAATACCCCGGAGTCGTACGATTCGAACGCCGAGACAAATCCTTCCCACCGATCAAACAGCACAACCAGAAACGGCAGTTTGCTCGCTTCATCGCCTGATTGCTCAGATCCTGCCCGCTGCTCGGTCACGTCGGCGTACCCAAGTTCGGCAAGCACCTGCTGACGCCTGGCAATTTCCTGACGAAGCCGAGTGGTGAGGCGGCCCAGACGTTCCGGCTGATCGCGCGTGACAATCGCGCCAGTGTGAGGAAGCGCGGACAATGGCAGCAGCGCATTGTTTCCACAATCGACGCCGTAGAGGTGCACATCCTCTACCGTTGTCAGCCGCCCGATCGCACCGGCGAGTGAGCGGAGCACCGTTGACCGTCCGGTGCGGGCGGCGCCAACGATGCACATGTGGCCGCCGGCAGAAATATCAAAGTATGCGGCTTCGCGCTTTTGCTCCCGCGGGATGTCCATCATGCCGATTGGCAACCGGAGAGAGGAGCGTAGTTGGTGAACATCGCACAGCTCGAGCACCGACTCAAGGGTCATAACATCGTCGAGCGGCGGTAGCCAGGGGCTCGGGGGCGGCGTGATCTGGCTGAGCTCTGTCGCCTGCCTAATTGCTTCGACCAGACTGGCAAGGTCTGTAGGCGTTGCAATATCGTCTTCGTCGGGGCCGGATGACGGCTCGTCGGCCACTCCCAGCGTCTTCCACGCCACATCTCTTAGCCCCACCGCAGCAGCTTGGCCCTCGGCCCTGGGACGGCCTCCAACGCGCGCAGTCTGAAATGGGATCAGTGCCGAATGCCCAAGCCGGACATACCCTCGTCCGGGCAGAGATTTCTGGATCTCAGCAGCTTCACCTGATTCGATTACGTCGCTTGAATCCTGCTTGTCGGTTACCCTCAAGGCGATGCGGAGGTTCGTATTCGATTTGATCTCCGGGCTGACCACACCCGACGGCCGCTGAGTAGCGAGAATCAGGTGCACGCCCAAGGAACGGCCGCGCCTGGCGATATCGACAAGTCCGGTCACGAAGTCTGGAAGCTCCGCCACCATTGCGGCGAATTCATCGATGACGATGAGCAGTCGTGCCATCGGTTCGTCGGTCGGGTTGCGCCCGGCATCCCGTGCCGCCACGTAGTCTTCAATGTCTTTTGCCCCGGCCGAAGCAAGTTGATGCTCGCGCCGTCTGAGTTCAGCGCCAAGGGAGGCGAGCGCGCGAGTGGTCAGGTGGCCGTCAAGATCGGAGACCATCCCCACAGTGTGCGGCAGGTGATTGCAGTCCTTGAATGCGGCTCCACCCTTGTAGTCGATCAGGACAAATGTCATTTCGTCCGGGCGATTGCCCACGGCAAGCGACGCGATGATCGTCTGCAGTAGTTCGGATTTCCCCGACCCGGTCGTGCCGGCAACCAGACCGTGCGGACCATCCCGGGAAATGTCGATCGCGAATTTCCCGTCCAGCCCTTCACCGATGACAGCCGAAGTGGTTCGCCCGCCCGCCACCCACTCCGCAGAAATCTTCGCCTTGTCCGGCTGATTGAGCGAAAGAACATCGAGCAACCGTGACGACGACGGCAGCGATCCCGCCAGGTCTTCGCCGCTGACGTCCCTGATCGGGGCTAAAGCTCGAGCCAGACGTTCGCTCCACTCCGATGTGACGGCGTCCGGCCGTACAGCTTCGAACGTAACTTCACCCGATGAGGCAACCGTAAGGTCCAGCCCCCGGCCGCTGACTACTGTCCGGCACTCTTCCGGCAACTGGCGGACGTCTTCATCAAGGCAGACGAAGTAGATGCCAACCGCAGGCCCGGACTGCAGGAGTGAGATCACTCCCGGAAGCAGTCGGGTGCGCCTCGCGCCATCAAAGAACACGATTATGGGAGTGAAGAGCAGCGGCCCGTGCGCCTCCTGCTGCGCCTCGACTCGAGCGCTCAAAGTGGCCAGCAATTCGCTGATCCGCGAGGACGTCGTCTGCTCGTCAGACCCGACGGCCGCGATCACCCCGTTAGCAGCCTGTGCCTTGAGATGTGGCAGCCACCGCACCCAGCTCCAGTCCCGCTCAGCTGACTGATCTGCGAGCACGATGATTTCCAGCTCGCCTGGAGAGTGCAGGCCGGCAAGTTGGCCAAGCATGCATCGGCCGACCGAGAGCCGCTGCTCGTGCGGTCCTGCCACACCCACGACGCCGGCTTCCGCGACCTTGACCACAACAGGAACATCCGGAGCGGTCCAGGTGAGATGAGGATCATGCTGTTCCCGGCGTGGGTCTTTTATCGTGATTTCACTCGGCACGTCTGCGGTGCCGACGCGGACGTGCAGCCAGTCCGGGTCGGCTGGCCGGCGTTCCCACAGTCTCGCCCGAGGTCCGGTTGCCGTTGTCAGGATGAATGCGGGGTCCGGATAGTCGCGTCGACGAGCGGCGCGTTCGCTGACCAGGGTCTCGAATGCATCTTGTTCAATCCGGCGTTTCCGGTCCCGAAACTCGATCATCTGCTCCCGATATCGCATCTTTGCCTGTCGTCGGGAAGATGTGAAGTTGGAAATTGCCATCAGCGGGGAAAGCAATGCGAAAAGGAGCATATAGGGCGAGCGGGTCACCGCGAACAACCCGGCAGACAGCACGAGCGGCGCAAGAATCAGCAATAGCGGAAAGGGCGATTTATCCGGCTTGTGCGGCTCGGAAGGTAGATGGAATTCGGTCTGGCGCGGTGCCGGCAACAATCGCGGCGGCCGGTTGAAATCAAGGGTCGCCCCATTGACGGTCAACGACAAGGAAGCGTCGGCCCGCTGCGTCACCGAGAGCTCAAAAAAGGTGGAACCCACGATAAGGGCAGCGCCCGGGAGCCACTCTGCCGGCGCAGTGACTGGCTTGCGGTCGAGGTGCAGGAGGCTGACGGGACCGCCTGGATCCACTGTGAGGAAATGCGATTCAGCCCCGAAACGAGCATCTTCCTTCGCGGCTCGCCGCTGCTTTCGGTTTCGGGGCCGGCTCTTAGCCGGAACCCCTGGTATTACGATCGGACCCCGTAAGGGGTGGATTCGCTGCGGCGCTTGTCGTTTCGCTTCAAGATAGCGCGGGTTCGGCGTTATCGAGACGCTCCCGCTGCTCTCAATATCGACGGTGGCGACCGGTAGGCCGTGAGAAGTGCTTTCCAGGAGCGGGTCAGTAACCCGAATGGCGCAGTCGATACCTGTCCCGATCGTGTAGCTACCGGCCCTGAGCCGGAATACCTTTCCGGCCAACAGGCCGGAGGCAATCCGGACTTCGAAAGCCGCGTCCGGCTCGCTGAAATCGCCGCCCGCGTCCTGACCGACGCCCACCACGACGCCGTTTCGGAGCGGGCTGTCGGCAACCTTCTGGTCGGGGTCGAGCCTCTCGCCCGCGACCCACAGAGCCGGGCGTTCGGCTACATCGTCGCTTTCGCTTCGTACCAATGTCGGTCCGGAGACGCCCGAGTAGGTTGCTGACCGAGTGGGCAGGCGGTTGCCGACGCTAGATGCGATGTCCCTGACCAGCGCGGTGTCGTCGCAATCGATGACCAGATCAATCGGTTCCGCCGCGTCACTTGCGACGGCAGTGAGAATTAAACGCACCCGCGTGAAGCCTTTCCTCGAGCCATCCAGTCGTCTCCTAGACTACTCAGGCGCCGCCAGTCACGAGTTCCAGAACGAGTTCCCTGAGCTCATCCTCACTGAAAGCACGTATATCCACAACGGCTGAATCCGGATGTGGCTCCGCGACCTCAACCCGGTCCTGCGCGCAGTAGACCGTCAGTCGACGTTCCTGCACTGTGGCATCGCCATCGACCGGTGATGTTTGACCGCTGGCATCGTTTGCCGTCACGAGGGTGAGCACAGATGCCCAGCGGGCTTCGTTCTCGATTGGCCCGTACGTCGCCTCACCGCGGGTGACCGCAACCAGATCCACTTCGCGGGGCTTTCCGCTGACCGACGCGACGGCATCCGGGTCGAGAAACTCCTGCAGATCCTCGGCGGCGGCATCAAACGGCTTGACGGAGAATACGTGAACTCCTGCCGGAAGAACTTCTTCTTCAACGACGACTTCCTGGTCCGCTTGGATGAATAGCACCCGGACCACTCCGGCCTCTGACGCCTGGCGTTCCGCGATTATCACGCTCGATGCCGCCGACCGTGCAGCAAGAACGCCCTGCACCTCGGCAGGCAAAGCGAAAGTCGGCATCCCCTGTTCGTCGACGTCACTGATCCTGATCAGGTCACGTGACGCCATCGAACGTGACGCTATCTCCCGTGCAAACTCGCGCTGCTCTCCCTTGAGAGTGGACAGGTAAGGCATCCCCGCTATCGGGTCCCGGTCCCCTTCCAACGCATAAAGTTCTTCGTCCGTCAGCTGAACCACTGGGTATCGTCCTGCACGGCCCGTCCGCAGGACTTCAAGCACCGCAATCTTGGTTTCGGTGCGCGCCCTGAACTGATTGACGCCTGGAATCGTCAGGTCAGAGTCGTCGATCTGTTCTGCCATATTTTTCTCTCTCTCGAACCTGCATAAGGGAAGCCACGGGTATGTGGCTTAGGAAGCCTCGTAGTGCTTGTCCCGCCAGTCGTCATGATCCTTAAGCGAATGAAATGGCAAATCCGCTAACCCACGGGCCTTGGCGATACCCTTCCCAACCATTGCTTCCTCGAGAGCGGCCAGGAACCTTCGAGGATGCTGCGTAGTCAGTATCCAGCGCTCCTGCCAACCCGTCACAGACGTGGCGACTACACTTCCGCCGCCACCCTGCGCCGTGCAGACGAAGGTGACTGCGTAGTGGTGTGAAACGTTGGCCCTGGTCGCGCCGAGCGACGTTTCTGGGTACTTCCGCCTGATGGCCATCGACCTCCGATACACACGCACAGATCCCAGCTCAATGCTTCGGTACGGAATCAGATAGCTGTTACCTTCGCGCCAACCGGTCATCAGCACGTCCGAGTACACCCGGTGCACCTCCAGCGCGCCGGAAAGTAACAGGGCCAGGACGACACCTGCCACTCCCGAGGCGATCAGGGCATCGACCCACAGCGGCGTGTCCTGCGTCTGATCCACCAGCACGATGCAGGCGACCCAAAGGACAAGACAGAACATCAGCCCATAACCGGAGGGCCAGAGACGCTCACGATAGATCAATCGTCGTTCTTGTCTGTGCCCGCCCTTCCTGGCACCGTCCGGCCCTAAAAAGGCCACAGTTTTTTGGCCTTTTCGCCAACCCATTCGCCGGCCTTCTTGATCCCCTCGCCGGCCTTTTGAATGCCCTCGCCGATTGCCTTGCGATTGTCATAGATGAGATTCCCGACCGACCAGGCCAACGACACAACCCCCACGACGAGAATGATCCCGGCGCCGACCGGACCCAGGGTGATGAGCCCGGCAGTGGCCAGCAGCGAGGCTGTTCCGGTCGCCACTCCTGCGCCCGCGAACAACCTGTCGGCGGTCCCTCGGGCTCCGGTTCCGTACTGGCTGCCGGTGATCGCAGTCTGGAGGTTACTCCCGAGGCTGATCACGCCGAGGCCCTTGGCGTACTTGGATGACCACTTCGCTGAGTCGATGAACCTGCCCGCCGTGGTCTGTATCGGCTTGATGTCATCGGCGGCACCCGGGTTGGCCTTCACCCAGTTTCGGTACTCGGAAGCCGACATCGGTTTGCCGTCCGGAGTAACCCAGGGGGCCTTTACCTGAATCGTCTTCGCGGTCAGGTCTAGCTTCTTCCCCTTCAGCAGGTCCTGTGCGGTGAGGTAGCGCCCGGCTCCGACGCTTTTAGCCGCGTTTTCGTTCCGATAGATGATCGTACTAATCGTCTTCAGGACGCCGCGATTCGTCGCCTGGGCCTCGGCCAGGACCTCCCGGGCCGCTCGCACTGACTTGTATCCGTCTATCAGCGCTTTCGCGTTACGCACCTTGCTCGGAAGTTTGTACAGGTCCCGAGCCATCTTGGCGTATTTGCCGCCGGTTTTGAGCACCGTCCACGATGCATTGGCGGCAACGGCCGGATCTATACCGGCAACGACCCCCAACACCTTTCTCAGCGCGTCGTCCGGGGACATCCCGGCCGCATTGGGAACGACGGAGTTGGAAATACCATTGAGCGACGTCGACGATGACTTGGCGGACGCGTCAAGGTTAGTGACGATATTCGCTGCCTGCCGTTCCAGTTCCTTTTGGCGCTGCTGAGCCTGGCTGACCAGGGCCGGATCCACAGCTTCGCCGGAGGGGTTGTCCGGAGTGCACATTCCGGATTCGCCGGGATTGGCAGTCTTCTGCAGAGTTAGCCACTCGGACTTGAGATCCGGCATGTCTCTCTTCGCCGCTTCGAGGACGATGCCATAAGCCCCGAGGTAACCTGCGGCGCTCCCGGCATTCAGTGATGCGGCGTCGATCCTGTCCACAATGACCGTCGAGAGCGAGCTCAGTTCCTGCGCTCTCGGCCCGGTGAGCGCCCCGACTGCGGTAACAAACTGAGTCCTGGACGACGTCGCAACGCCACCCAACGTGGTTGCCACGGCTATTAGCGACCTTTCGCCGGATAACAGCGTCTCGGGAGAACCTTTGATGTCTACAAACGCTTCGACACCCACTAACCGAACGCCTTCGCGATCGCGTCGCCACTCGCCCCAACGACATCACCGGATGTCCCCATTGCGATGCTCCCGGCAAGTATGTCGCCACCAAGCACTGCACCCAGCGTGTCAAGCGCCGCCGAAACTCTCGCGTCACCGGCGCCTCCCGATGCGCTGGTGATCGCGGCTGTCAGGCTCTTGCCCGATCCAGTGGTGTCCTGGACCAGCCCCGGAATTCTCCCAGCAACTGCCTTGAGCGCAGCGGGATCACCGCCTACCATCGTTCCTCCATTGTTGTCGCACGCATCGTAGCTGTCACCACAGGGAGCCAGGCCTCTATGCCGTCGCGGCGCGGTAGCCCGGCGCCAGCTGATCGACGAGAGCGTCGGTTTCCGGCTCGGGCAGCGAGATTCTGGCACGCTCCAGCGCGCGGTACATCTCGTCGGCAACCGAGCTCGCGGCCCCCGGGTCGTTTCCGCCGACCAGCCTGAGCAGGTCTCGCCACAGCACTTCGGAAGCCGGGACGAGTACGATCGCCTGTCGCAGCGCTGCCACTGCATCGTCATTCCGGCCATTGCCCTCGGCAAGGCCCGCTGCCCGCCGGGCTACCGCGACGGTGACGACGCGTGCCTCGCGGGCGGCCTTGTGGAAGGCAAACCAGCCGTAACGCCCGGCCGGCGTCCCCGAGAACGCTTCGCCGTCGCCCAATCCAAGGGCGGCCTGCAGGGTCGCCAGCTCATTGCCGCCCGATGCCGCCGCCGCAAGCGCGCACAGCACATCCCAGTCGGTCCGAACGTCATCCGAGAGCACCCACATGCCGTCGTCGCGGGTACGGAATCGCGGCAGGCCGGAGCCATCCACACCCAGCCAGGACTGCACCTTGGCGACAGCGCCATCGATGACGTCCTGGCTCGCCCCGCGCGGCCAGATGCTGGACCGGAACACGGCATCGTGCAATCCCTCGGGATGCAACGCCGCTGCCACCACAATTTCGGTCAGTAGCGGACGCTGGGCTTCGTCCGGAGCAGCCACGGCCTCGACCCGCACAGTTCCCAGTAAGTGCACCATGACCGCGGCCGGCGCGTTGAGGACCGCGGACGGCTCGGGCAGCGCCGCTCCCGGAGACGGGACGTGGCCGGTACCGCTGTCGTCGCCGTCCGGATGAACGGCGAGCCGTCGGCGAGCCGCCTCGCCCGGCGTCAGCGCAGCAATTTCTTCGCTGAGCTCGGCACGACGGGCGTCGGCCGACTTCAGCAGGTCGATAACGCTCAGGTAGTCCTCGCGGGCCAGACGCCGTGCCTCGCCTCGCAGTCCCAGAACCTTGCAGCCAAGCTGCCCGTCCGCTTCGGCAACAATCTGCCAGCGCGCGCTCGGAGCGGCGCCAAGGCAGATGACGGCGAGCGGCGTGCGGCCCGAACCGACCAGGCGCTGCAACTGCTCGGCCTCCCCCGGCGTCGGCTGACCGGACAGGACCAGAACCCGCGGCTTGCTTCGTCCAACCTCACGTGACTGGCGTCCGGTTAGCACGCCCTCGATTCCGAGCTGACTCAGCAGTTTCGTCCGCGCTTCGGATTCCTGAACAATCTCGTCAAGCACCTCGGACAATGCCCGGGCATGCGTTATGGAGGCCTGCGCCAGGCTGGACAGGTCGTCGCCAAAGCCGACCATTGTCACGTTGACGCCGTCTGACCAGCCGTTGGTGGCGAGTTCGACGGCGATGGAGCTGACCACCTCGCGGGCCACTGTGTCGTCTCCGCCAACCGCGACGAGTCCCGGCGCTGCCTCCAGGTCCATCAGCAGCTCGAAGCCGTGGGCCTGTGCAACGTTGACCAGCGCAGGGTATGGCGCGGCGACATCCGGGGTTTCATCCGGGAAGTCAGCAAGATCCGCTGTCCAGGATCTGCCGTTCTCCGACAGCGTCCACGGCGTGGGCGGTTCGACGCAGTCCTCCACCGAGCCGATCAGGTGCAGCACGATGCGTTCGGTCGAGCAGTACGCCACCGAGACCTCGGGCAGTGGCCGCTGCTGCTCCGTGCGGGCGGCAGCCAGATGTCGCAGACTCTTGTTGATTGCCGCGGCAAGTTCGCCGTTGGCGGCGACCCGCAGGGCTGCCTCGCCCTCGCCCGGAGCACCGTAGGGGCCGCGCCGCGCGCTCAGCGCGGTAAGCAACCCGGCGGCCAGCAGCGCGGATCCGATACCGAGCCTGATCCCATCGGCAGACGCGTCATCCGCCCCAGCCGAGACCTTCGATGATGCCGACGATGTCGCAACGGAACCGCTGATCCCGTCCGAGATGGCGCCCGATAGGCTCGCCGCCGCTCCGGTGTCGGCCGCATCGACGGTCTCAACGTCCCCGTCCCGGCCGGAACCGGGTACGGACGCCGGCGTCTTTTCACTCACGTGGAGCCCCTTGCCGACGGCGTCCGCTGGCATTTCAAGCACCCAGCCCGGGTGGATCAGGTCGGCATCGTGCAGCTTGCGGCCATCAGCTTGGGTCTGGTCCTTATTGAGCTGGTAAATCTCCTTGTACCGCAGCGGATCGCCAAGGTAGCGCTCGGAGATATCCCACAGGGTGTCGTAGTGCCGGCCCTGGGGCGGGTGGACGGTGTAGGTGATCACCTTGTCCGCCGCGGCTTCCTTTCCGGACTCAGCCGATTCCGCCGCAGAGTTCTCTGCCAGCGCCTTCTCGATCGCGGCGTCGGCATCCTGGATCTTCGTGGTCTGTTCCGCAACGGTCTGACTGCCCTGCGCCGGCGCGTCCTGAAGCCCGGGGGCGAAGGTGGCTGCTCCGGCCAGCAACAGAATCGCCGCGACCAGCCGACGCGCTGCCATCTGTCCGCTGCCGCCAAGCAGCATCCGGCCCGGAAGGCCCTTGCCCCTGCGGGCGGAGCGGAATTCCACGATCAGGCATACGGTGAAATGCGCCCAGGCGATCCAGACCACCACGGCGATCACGTTGATAATCGCGTCGACGCTGAGTCCCCTGGTCAGCCAGGACATTGAGGGTGGCTCGGTGGGCAACGGGTTGCCGATGAAGAAGACCAGTGCGGCCGGAATGCCCAGCACGACGACCACGGCGCCGAGAGTGGCCAGCAAGCCCTTCACGATTTCGCGTCGGCGCTCCGCCGGGCTGGGACCGCCCCGAGTGGGAAGCCTGGTTCCGGTGGGAACGTAGGTCATTGTGATCTCCGTCTTCGTCGAAAAGCTTGGTGAAGAACTTAGGGAACTACCTGGGTCTGAACCTCACGCACAGTGATCGGGACGATGGCTTCCTTGGAAATCGGGTCCTCGAAGTTTGTCCACTTCTTGCCGTCGACCGACACCTGGACCTGCCAGTAGGCCGTTGCCTTTGCCCGGTATTCGTTGTCTTCCTGGCCGGCGCTGGAACTGGTGTATCGATACCAACAACTGGTGTTCCGGATTAGCGGGGTGTCGCCGTCGGCGAACTCGGCCATCGTCTCCTTGTTGACCGCGCAGCGGATCTGATCGCGGCCGACGCCGACCGGTTCCACGTTCAGTACCTGCGCGACGGCGCGAATGTACACGCCGCCGGCCTGCACTGTCTCCGCCTCGATGTCGTCGTCCGCGAGGGTAAACAAGCTGTCGGCGCCGACCCGCGGATCCTCGCTCGGCTGGACCGTCAGGATCGGCTCGGGAATCCGGTTCTTCGTCAGGGCGAGCTTCTCGACCAGCCGCTTCTGGTTATCGGTCAGGTGCAGGACATCGTAGACATACTTGAGCTCAAGGGTGGCCCGGATATCATCCGGCATCGCGCCGTCGTCTTTTTCCAGGTCACCCAGATTGTCGATGCAGCGCTCGATCACGTAGCGGCCGTTCGGCTTGGCGTCTTCCGGCGGCGCCGGCGGGTCGAAGGGCGGATCCTCGTACCAGCATTCCGGATACTTGTCCTTGTCCAGGATCTCCTTGTTCGTCTCGGGGTCACCGCCAACCGAACTTCCGCAGCTGAGCCCGTAGGTCGTCGAGCTGCGAAATACCTGGCAGCCCTCGTACTCCCCGGTTTGCAGGTCGTTGTTGACCTCGGGGATGACGGGTCCATCTTCCTCGGAGCCGAAAGCGAACGCCGAGCCGGCGCCGGCACTAGTCATCAGCAGCACGAGCAACGCGGTGAGCAGCCGACGGGGCAGGTTCCTTGTCACCATTCCACCTTCTTCACGTCCACTGTTGAGCAGTCGATCGTTGCGCCAACCACCTTGTTGACCTTCCAGTTGCCGTCCTCGCGAAGCATTTCGACCTCTCCACCGTCAACTCTGAACTCGTCGCGCGGCTTGCCGGTCTTTTTGTCCTTGGCCCAGCCGCTATCCCACCCGCAGGCAAGTATGGTCTTCTGATCGTCGGAATCCGACCGCACTTTAATCGGCGTGAACGGGATCGGCCCGGGGAACTCCAGTCCCTTTGCGTCCTTCATCGTCGATTCGTTCAGTTCTTGCCGCCGCTGCGTCGAATACTTCTGCAGTTCCTTCAGGGTGAAGTCGCCCTGATTCGTCGCCTTGGCGATCGCGGAGTAAAACCCGCGCATGCCCTGCACAGCCGGGTCATCCTCGAATTCGGACAGCGCTTCGTCGCTGCTTTCAGTTTCGCCTGCTTCGGCGCTCGGCGATGCCGGCGCGGTGGCCGGCGATTCCGCGGATCCGCTTGCCGGGCTGAGCGGCTTCTCCTCTGCATTTCCCGGCGGCGAGCAGCCGGCAATCAGGGCAGCACAGATCGCACCGACTGCCATCACGCCGAGGGATCGCTGGGAGGCCAAGAAATTCATACCGTTCTGCAGTGGGGATAGTAAGAAGTTCCTTCGCTCAAGAATAACCAGACTCCGCCGTGCAATATCAAGCCTCCGGCTCGTCGACGCCTTCAAACGGCCTGGCCCGGCCGGTGCCTGATGCGTTCAGTTCCTGCACTCCGACGATGCCCATCAGAGTTGCGCGCACCGAGAGGGTGACGTCGACGACGACAACCAACTTGCGGTCGTCGCTGGCGGACACCGGATCGATTCGGCGGAATTCGCACGAGGTCACCGCGCCGTCCGCTTCGACCTCGGCACAGTAGGTGGCCACCGCTTGCGCGACCTGATCGACTGGCTGCAGCCTGAGGTCGGCCGAGGTCAGATCGATCCGAGCCGCACCGGCACGCGCCGCTTCCTGCGCGTACGCAACGGCCCGGCCGCGCGCGTTGAGCTGCCGTCCGGAATCAACGATCAGGCCTCCGAGCAGCAGGATCACGATGGTCAGGATCGGCACCATGGGAGACACCGAGCCCCGGTCGGCGCATCCCGAGTCGCTATCACCCTGATTGATGCACAGCAGCCTTCGACGTAGCTCCATCATGGCGTGACGCCGCGGTTGGGGTCGACCGGCGAGGAGAACTGCGAGGCCACCGTCACCTCACCAGGAACGAACACCAGCAGGTCGCTCAGCGCATAGTCGCACTCGGCCTGCACCGTGACCACATATCCGGGCGTCAGGTCAGGTATCGATTCGATGCGCAGGCTTTCCAGGCACTGTGGCGACTGCCGGGCGACTCCTTGTTCGACCACCCGGCGTGCGGTCTCCTCCGCCTCACCGGCGCTGCGGGACTGGCTGGCAGCCCGGGCAGCGTCGCGAACTCCCGCTTCGAAGTTGGCGTTGACCAGCGCAACCCGGGCGTAGGCGTACACCAGGGCGACGACGAGCAACAGCATCGGGATGATGATCACCAGCTCGACCGACATCGAGCCGCGGTCCTTGGCACGAGGCCTCACTGGGCGGGCTCGAATCGCTCGATCTGCCCGGAAGCCTCGCCGCTGGCAGTCAGTTTGAGCCCGGGCACCAGGGAGATCACCCGGCCGGTCACTGTCATCGAGGCCTCGCCCTTTTCGCCGTCAAACCTGGAGGTCGCCTCCGCGCCGATCAGTGATTCCCTTCCGATGCTCGAGGCGAAGTTCTCGGTGTAGCGCTCGATGTCACCTGACCCGGCGGCAAACTGCTCCCGGTCTGAAAGCAGTCTCAGCTGCGAGACTCCTTCGCGAGCCGATTGCACAGCCACGTTCTTGCCATAGAAGAACAGCGCGGCCTGGACGACGAAGAAGATGAACAGGATAAGCACCGGCGCTATGAATGCCATCTCGATGGCGCTGCTGCCGCGATCTCTCGCACCGGTTCGTGCGCCGCTGGTCTTCCGAAGCCGGGCCATCACGAGCCCTAGGGGCCGCAGCCCTTTGATCCCACCGGCTGGTTGGCGCACTTTTCAAGCTCAGAGCTCTTCGTCTGCACAACGTTGTACACAACGCCGCCGATGATCGACACCACGACGACGAGCACAGCGGTGATGATTACCCACTCGATCGCGGAGGCACCCCGGTCACGCGCACGACCGGCGCTGGAGCGCAACCGGTTCCAGGCACGTCGGACTCGGTTGCCAGCACCTGCGGTGGTGGGGACGCCGAGGGATTGGGGCATGAGATTCTCCACTTTGTCTGGTCAGGGGTATTCCGGACGTTTTAGATAGTACTCGGGTCGGCGGAATAGACGTCAAACACATCATTGCGCACCCAGCAGCTGGGCGATGGCCGGATAGGCGAGGAAAACCAGAAATCCGGCCGACAGCAACAACTGTGCCACCAGCATGGATTGCGAGCGCTCCCCCTCCTTGCCTTCCACGGAGGACAGTTCCTTCGCCCTGAGTGTCGCCGCACGTGCCGAAAGCGATGACCGGATCTTTGCGCCGTCATCAGCGGCCAGGCCAAGCGCTCCGGCGAGGTCCCGCAGTTCGTCAATGGCTATCTCTTCGCCGAGGACGCCGAGCGCTTCCCACGGGGTGACGCCGAAAAGCCTCGCATTGGCAAGCGCCTGCCGGATCCGCACCAGGCTCCAGTGTTCGCTGACCGTCGATGCCGCGAGCAGTGCCTCGGGTAGGCCGCGTCCACCGGCCAGGTTCATGGCTACCAGGTCGAGGAACACTCCAACGACTTTTCGGAAGTCCTTGCGACGCCGGTCGGCTTCTTGCCTGAGTGCCAGATCCGGGAGGAAGAAGCCGACAAGGCCGAGAACGACGGCGAGTACCAATGGAATCGCACTGGGCAGCGGAACCGACAAAAGGCGCAAAACCCCCCAGACGAAGGGCGCAAGCAGAAACAATCCGAGCCCGATGAACAATTTCGTTGCCAGAAACTGTCCGGCGCTTCGGCCCATGATGGCGAGATCATTTCGCACTTTGCCGAGTTGCCAGCCGCGATCCGTGGCCTGAACCTCAAAAAAGTCAGTGACCCTGGCATTCAGGCTCTGCCCGAATCCGGAAATGCCGCGGGAGCGCTCCAGCGCCGTCGTTGTCTGACTGCGCATGGACTTTCGTCCGGCGTCGATTCGGGCAACCAGCGTGGCCACACCGGGCTTCGGGCGCAGGAACACTCTGAGCAGCGCGTAGATCCCCAGCCCAGCGAGCGCACCGGCCAGCAGCGACCACAGCAGAGTCATGATCTGGTCCTGGCATCGGATCGGTTGCCCGGTCTGGCGGAGGTGGAGCCCGGATCCGGTTCGGCAGCCGATTCCTTGCCCCTCACCAGGAACCGTTCCCTGCGTTCCGGATCGGCGAGCCGGCGCAACCAGTACAGTCCGCCGAATATCAGCAGGGCGACCATGAGCAGCACCAGCTGCCCGGTGAAGTCGCCGAAAGGTTCCACGTATGACTTGTTGAACACCGCAAGCCCACCCATAACGCCGAGCACGATGACGATCACGATCCGCACACTCCGGCGAATGCCGGCGCGCGAGGCATCGATCCGCCGCCGCATATCGAGTTCCTCACGGGTTGAGACCGCAAGCGAGCTGAGGACATCGCGCAGGCCTGGGCCGCGCAGCCGGGCATTGAGGATGAGCGCCGCGACGATCATGTCCGCACCGGGATCGTTCAGGTCATCGGCGTAGCTCTGCAGGGCAGACGGGAGCGGTTCACGAATTCGAAGCCGATCGACCAGGAGGTTGAGCTGCGGTCGGATCACGGGAGGCGTCGCGGCAACACTGGCCGGAATTGCCTGTTCGAGTCCGACTGCGCCGGCGATGGTGTCCCGAAGCGATTCGGTCCAGGTCGCCAGGGCCTCGAGCCGCATAACGGCCAGTTGTTCCTGCTTGGCACTGCCAACCAGCCGGTCCCAGTAACCCACCAGCAGGCCGATACCGACCGCGGCGACGATCCAGCCGGTGAGCGCCAGCACGGCGACCCCGGAAACGACCGCCCAGACGAGCCGCGACGATGCCGACCGGCCGCCGGTGACTCGGCGAAACAGGCTCGGTTTCGACATATCTCGCCGTGGCCAGCCGACGAGGGCAAGTATCAGCAGAAAGAGCGCGATGCCGACGAAGGCACCTGCACCGACCGCGGCCGGCACCGTCCAGCCGATCCCTGACATCAGGTCCACCGCTGTGCCGCGTCGGGCTGGTAGCCGTGCGCGGCAAGATCCGCCGAGGAGGCGATAGGCGCGTGCGCTACGGCCCGGCCGCTTGGGTCTGGCGCAAAAATCTCGCTGGACAACACCCTGCCGTCCACACCGGTCACCTCACGAATGGATTCGACCACCCGGTTGAGGCTGCCGCCGGACTCATAGGTGTTCTGCTTCCGCAGGAACACGACGTAATTGATCGACCCCGCGATCAACATGTGGGTTGCCTCAACCGGCAGATTTTCCTCGGCCTGAAGTGCATAGGTCGCAATCCGGTTGAACACCTCAAGCGACGAATTGGCATGGATCGTCGACAGCGAGCCGTCGTTTCCCTGGCTCATCGCGTTGAGCATCGTGACGATCTCATCACCGAGCACTTCACCCACGATCACCCGCGAGGGGTTCATCCGCAGCGATCGACGCACCAGTTCGGCCATAGTCACACCGCCGAGGCCTTCGGAGTTCGTCAGCCGTTCCTCAAAGGCAACGCAGTTCGGGTGCAGGTCGGTGAAGTGGTCGAGGCCGAGTTCCATCGAGCGTTCGACGGTGACGAGTCGCTCGGATGGCCCGACACAGTTTGCCAGCGCACGAAGCATCGTGGTCTTTCCAGCGTTGGTAGCGCCGGCAATCATGATGTTCTTCCGTGCCGCGACCGCCGCGGTGAGAAACTCGGCGACATCGGGCGTCATGGTTCCGGTGGCGACCAGATCCGGCAGGAAAACCTTGCCAAGCCTGGAGCGCCGGATGCTGATCGCCGGGCGGGTGCAGACACCCATCACCGCCGAGAGCCGGGAGCCATCTGGGAGGCGCAGGTCGAGCTGCGGGTTCGCCGAGTCGAACGGCCTGCTGGAAAGTCCGACATTCGCCGCGAGGATCTGAATCAGCTCTACCAGCTCGTCATCGCTTTCAGCGACCGGCTCGTGCATCTCCTCCCTGCCGTCGCTGTAGCCGACGAAAACCTGATCACAGCCGTTGATGTCGACGTTTTCCACGTCAGGGTTTTCCAGCAGCGGCTGCAGCCGGCCGACGCCGAACAGGGCGGCATGGATGGCGCCGGCGGTGGCCTCTTCATCCTCAGAGCTGGGCGGAGTTCTGCCCTGGCTGATCTCATCGCGGGCGAAGTCCTCGAGCACCTGCACGATCAGCGATCGTGCGAACTGCCGCTCGTCCTCGCTGCTCATCGCGGTCCGGCCGGCGATCTCGTCTCGGCGGCGCTGCTGGTTCAGCCGCTCGGCAACTTTGGTGCGCAGGCCACGGACCAGGGTGTGGTCGGTTGTCGTGCTCATGACCGGCCCTTCTTCGACGATCGGTCGTTGCCGAGCTTCCGCAGCTCCTTGCGGCTCATCGGGCTAGCCGCTTGACCCGCGGGCGCGGCTGGCGGGTGTTGCGGGCGTGCCGGCAGCGCGGCACCGGATACCAGCTGAGGGACGGCCGCATCCGCGGGCTTCGCCGTTCCGGGCGCCATCACTGTGTCTTTCTCCATGAGGTCGGTCGGCATTGGCTTCACCTCCATGAGGTCGGTCGGCGCTGCCTTCGTCGGAACTGGCTCGACAGCCCGACGATCCTGCTCCTTGCCCCGCTTCGTCTTTCGCGCCGCGGGCTTCGCCGTTCCGCGCGCCGCTGGCGCTTCGATGCCGATCGCCTGCGCCAAAGCATCGACCACGACCCGACCGGTACGCACAATATGAGTGCGTTCGGGCCGGTGGACAGTTCCGCCGTTGAAAATGTCGATTCCACGCTTGTCGCGGCTGACGGCGCCGAAGAAACGGGCACCTTCGGCCGCCTCACCCAGCGAGGCGAAGGTGGATTCGGCCTCCCGGAATTCCCTATCTGCCGCCACGACGATGACCCCGAAGTCCGGTGCGTTGCCGGAGCTTCCAGTAACGAGCTCGGATCGGAGCGCCGTCAGCCTGGACCGGGTATGGATCACGTCGGCAAGCCGGGGACGCATGACGAAAACAATCAGATCAGCAGAGCGGGCCAGGGGGAACTGCACTGAACTCCCGTGCAGGTTTCCCGCGTCAATCAGAACGTCGTGGCCGGGCAGGTCCGAGAACGCCCCTGCGAGCACATTCCAGAGCGGGCCAACCGCGCTTGCCTGCTCAGGGCCCGCCAGGCCTGCAATCAGGTCGGTGCCACCGAGAAGTCGTTGGGAGTGGTCGAGCAGCGCCGCCGCGGCCAGGCTGCGCCGGGCCAGTGGCAGCAGGGTCAGCAACCCTCGGTTCATGTCGACGGGTCTGCCGTCGGCCAGTGGCAACCTCAGGCCGATGTCACCTCCGGCAGGATCGGCGTCCACGAGAACTGCCGAACGGGGCCACAGGGATGCCGCGAGCATGGCCGTCGTGGTCACACCCGGCGCGCCCTTCGCGGCCGTAAACAAAACGACTGCCATCTCAGTTTCCCTGGAGGTCGACGGCTGGTTTGGTGTTCGCCGCAAGCTTCGCCACGGCGACCTGTCCCGCGGTCGAGGCGGGAATCAGTTGGCTGGCAGCTTCCGCACTCACCAACACCGATACCCGGGTTGAGCTGCTGCCTTCGGCTGACCTGCCGACCTCCATCACCTTCACGGCGTTGGCCAGCACCTCGCCCGCGCTTCCGGTCGAGCCACCGGTCGATTCACCCGATTGGGCTGACCTGAACAGCCGGACGACGTCGCCGACTTTGATCGGCTGCGCCGGCTGCTGCTGCGCCGTCAGCACCAGGCCGACGACAACCGCGTCGGCCGGAACCGCCGACCCGGTGACGAACATGCTCCGGTTGACCAGGGTGCCCTCGGGTATCGTCACGAGGGCCTGAGTATTGAGGAAGTTGTCCAGCGACGCCGCATCGATGACCTCGGCGCCGTCCGATGCGACCCGCGTCGTGGTGAAGTCTTCGGCGGTGATCGTCTCGCCCGGCTTTATCTCATGAGCTGCAACCAGGACGTCGGACCGGCTCCCACTGCGGTAGGCGATCAGCCCACTCGCCAGAGCGCCGACGAGGATGAGCAGGACGGCGAGGCCGGCCAGCAGCGGACGCCTGTCCCTGGGGGGTGCCGGCAGATTCGAGCCGCGGGTGCCGGGGCCAGCCTGAAGCGTTGAAGGGGATGCCATAAGGCCCACCCTAAAACAGAAGGCCGCGGCTCCGGTGCATCGAATCTAAATCATTTTCAAGTAACACCCAGCTGATTCTCAGCTATGCGGTTCAGACTATTCACCGTGACCACTAAACCTGAAACCGAAGCGCGGCTCCTCGTCGTCGACGACGAGCCCAATATCCGGGAACTTCTCGCGACAAGCCTTCGATTCGCCGGCTTCGATGTCGTTGCTGCCGGCACCGGCAATGAGGCCCTTCGGGCCGCCGAGGAGAACCAGCCCGATCTTGTCGTCCTCGATGTAATGCTTCCGGATATGGACGGCTTCACCGTCACCCGGCGGCTCCGGTCCTCAGGACGCCACATACCCGTCGTCTTCCTGACCGCCCGTGACGAGACGTCGGACAAGATCACCGGCCTGACGGTCGGCGGCGATGACTACGTCACCAAACCATTCAGCCTCGAAGAAGTTGTCGCTCGGATCCGGGCGGTCCTGCGCCGCACCCGTGGCCTGGAAGAGGACGAGTCGGCGGTACTCACAGTCGGCGACCTGGAACTCGACGACGACACGCACGAAGTGCGCCGCGCCGGTGTGATGATCGACCTCTCCCCCACCGAATTCAAGCTGTTGCGGTACCTGATGCTCAACGCGAACCGGGTACTGTCCAAGGCTCAGATCCTCGACCATGTGTGGGAGTACGACTTCGGCGGCGACACCGGAATCGTCGAGTCCTACATCTCCTACCTGCGGCGCAAGATCGACGTCGCGCCGGAACCGGACGAGCCAGGCAAGCAATTACGCGACAGTTGGACACCGATGATTCAAACCAAACGCGGCGTCGGCTACATGCTCCGCGCCAGCAATCCGGGCTGACCTGTTCGTGTTCAGCTCTACGCCCAATAAGGGAACGGCTAGTAAGGGAACGGCCGGTAAGGGGGCGGCCACGAACATTCCGCCCGTTCCTCCGGCGCCCCCGAAGCCGAGGCAGCCACCGCGCAGCAAGCGCAAGGCGTTCTGGGACGACTGGTCGCTGACCAGCAAGCTGGTCAGCATCACGATGATTCTGCTGCTGCTCTCCATGCTGGGGACAAGCGCGTGGACTTTGAACAATCTCAAGTCGAACCTGATGGAACGCAACGATGAACGACTGATCGATGCCTATCAGGCTCTCGCGCTCGATGCGGCAAGCGAGATCTTCGGCACCGACGGACAAGACGAGGCGGACCCGACGCCGATCGAACAGTCGCTGCGCAACCTGAAGCCGGCGGAGTACTACGTCCAGTTCTACAAACGCGATGGCGGCAAGGCATTTCCGGCGGTCTCCGACGGCGGTTCGGATAAGCCCCGGATCGGTCCGGTCACCGAGAACCTGGTCAGGAAAACAGAAGGAAAGCCATTCACCGTCGACGGCACCGACAGTGAATGGCGGGTTCTCGCACTTCCCGTCGACCAGACCGACTATTACGTGGCGATCGCCATCCCGCTCGATTCGGAAGTCCAGGAGATCCTCGACAAGGTGCGCGCCACCCAGATCGGCATCGGCCTGATCGCACTGGCACTTGCCGGAGCAATCGGTTGGTTGGCGATCAGCAGCGCGTTCAAACCTCTGCGGGATATCGAAAAGGCAGCATCGGCTATCGCGGCCGGCGACCTGTCAAAACGTGTTGCCACGGCTCCAGCCGACACCGAACTCGGACGCCTCAGTTCCTCGTTGAACACCATGCTCGGCCAGATCGAAACCGCTTTCCAGGTCCGGACCGCATCGGAATCCAGGATGCGCCGCTTCGTCGCCGATGCCAGCCATGAGTTGCGCACTCCGCTGGTCACGATTCGCGGCTATGCCGAGCTTTACCGGCAGGGCGCCATCACCAAGCCCGACGATATCGGCGCCGCGATGAGCCGGATCGAAAACGAAGCCAAACGGATGGGCGGACTGGTCGAAGACCTCGTGATGCTCGCGCGTCTGGACGAGGAACGACCTTCCGACCGGCACACCTTCAGCGTCAACCAGATAGCCATCGATGCGGTGGCCGACGCTCAGGCACAGTCGCCGGATCGGGATGTCGAACTCGTGGGCCTTTCCGGGCCGGACGCACCGGCGACGAGCCCCGTGCACGGCGACGAGGCCAAGATCCGTCAGGTGGTCACCAACCTGATGTCGAACGCGATTCGGCACACGCCTGAAGGTTCGCCGATCGAACTTGCCGTCGGGATACGCGGCAATGAGGTTTGTCTTGAGGTCCGGGATCACGGCGAAGGGCTTACCGAGGAACAGGTCCCCCGGGTGTTCGAACGCTTCTACCGCCTGGATGCCTCCAGAAACCGGGATACCGGCGGTTCCGGACTAGGGTTGTCTATTGCTGCTGCAATCGTTGCCGCGCATCACGGAAGCATCGACGTGGCAGCAACGGAGGGCGGCGGAGCGACTTTCCGGGTCATGCTTCCCTCCGAGCCCGAGGCAGGGCCGCTCAGCGACCTCCCAGCCGGATCTCAGACCGACCCTAGCTCATAGTTGTTGACTAAGAGCACTCAGCCAATCAAGGAGCGTTGCGATGTCAGAGCACGATTCGGGGTCGAACCCGAACGACCGGCCCGTCAGTCCCACCCCGCCGTCATCGTCGGACCAGCAGGAAACGCGGCGATTCCCAGCTCCGCCGGTGTCGCCACAGCAGGGCTCGCCACAGCAGCAAGGCTCACAGCAGGGCTCGCCGCACCAGCCGGGAAACCAGCAGCCAGGGACGGGCTGGAATTCACCTCCTGCCGCCCCCAGCCAGCCTGCGACGGGTTCGTATCCGACGGCTGGCTCGTACCAGCCGCAGGCATCGCAGTCGGCTCATCCGCAAAACAGTTATAGCCAGCAAACGACCCCGGGGTACCCGTCACAGTCCGAAGCCGGCTCGCGGGGCTATGGCGTCCCCGCTCCGGGCACGACCGGGCCGGGCACGACCGGCCCTGGCACGGCGCAGGCGGCACCGGCGACGCAACGACCGGCAAGACGCGGACCGGGCTGGCTCGGCGTCATCGCCGTCGCCATTGTCGTGGCCCTGCTTGCCAGCGGCGCAACGCTGGGCCTCTCACACCTGATCAACGCGGGTGCGAATGTGACCGCCGAGAAGGGCGAAGGCACAAACCAGAAACAAGGGCCTACGACAACGACTCCGGACTGGACCGCGGTCGCCTCGGCGGCCTCGAAGAGCGTCGTGGCGATCCAGGTCGCACAGGGAGGCCAGCTGACCAGCCAGGGTTCCGGCTTCATCTACGACAACGCCGGCCACATAGTGACCAATAATCACGTTGTCGCATCTGCAGGAGAAGCCGGCGGCGAGGCACAGGTGATCTTCAACAACGGTGACACGGTCAAGGCGAGCATCGTCGGACTCGATCCCGAATCGGACCTTGCCGTGATCAAGGCGGAGACCGTGCCCGAGGGCTTCACCGCAATGCCCGCCGGCAAGTCCTCGACGCTGAAGGTCGGCGATCCGGTGATGGCGCTCGGCAACCCGCTGGGCCTCGCCGACACAGTCACCACTGGAATCGTCTCGGCTCTCAACCGTCCCGTCACAACACTGAATGAAGGCGCCGAGGATGGCAGCAGCGATCCATCCGCGGTGATCACCAATGCCGTGCAGACCGACGCGGCGGTCAACCCGGGCAACAGCGGCGGTCCGTTGGTCAATGGCGCTGGTGAGGTGGTCGGCGTGAACTCGTCTATCGCCAGCCTGCAGGGCGGTGGCTCACAAGGCGGTCAGCCCGGCTCGATCGGCATCGGCTTCGCCATTCCGATCGACACAACTGTCACCATCGTCGACCAGTTGATAGAGACCGGTAAGGCGCAGCATCCATACCTCGGTATCGAGCTGTCCAGTTCATCGGTCGCGCTGAACGGCGTCGAACGTGGCAGCGCCAAGGTCGGCAATGTGGTTTCCGGCACGGCGGCCCAAAAGGGTGGCCTGCAAAAGGGTGACGAGATCATCGCTGTCGACGACACAGCTGTCAACAGTGCCATTTCGCTTCAGGCACTGGTCCGGTCCAAGGCCGTCGGCGACACCATCAAGGTGACAGTGGTACGCAACGGGCAGTCCCAGGATCTGGAGATCACCCTGCAGGCGAAGCCGGCCTGACCGTAGCGTCGCCGGGCTGTGCACAATCGATGCGGGCGCCGACGGTTATCCACAGATTGACCGTCGGCGCCCGTTCCGGTTATCGACGACCGTAGCGTTTTTCGAAACACATCCACCTCATCCTTGGGAGAGACAAATGGGTACTTTCGAAGTAGACGCGGATCGGGTCGCCTCGGCTGCCGGCGCGGTGAGCACCTCGTCGGCCAATATCAGCAACGAGGTCGATCAGATGATGCGCAACCTGACCGCTTTGCAGGATTCCTGGCGTGGTTCGGCTGCGCAGTCATTTCAACAGGTGATCACCGAATGGCGAGGCGTGCAGGAACGGGTGCGGGAATCGCTGACCAACATCAACGAGGCGCTCACGGTCGCGGGTCAGCAGTACGCGGAGGTCGAAATGTCCAATACCAGATTGTTCGCCGGATGAGCCCTGCCTCGAAAAGGTCACAAATTGTGGCGGCTGCCGTCGACATCGGTGTACTAACCAAGGGGCCTGGGCGATAATGTGAAGGCCTACGGGAACTACAAGCCGACGACGCTCGTCTTCAAAGCAGGACGCAGTTTCTTTCAACTGCTAGCTGCGGTGCAGGCCGGTAGTCACAAATAAGAGGAGCCACACACGCCAATGGGCATTTTCCAACGGATCAGCGCAATTTTTAAGGCGAAGGCCAATAAGGCCATCGACGCTGCCGAAAACCCCAATGAGACCCTCGACTACTCCTACCAGAAGCAGCTTGAACTCCTGCAGAAGGTGCGCCGCGGTGTCGCCGACGTTGCTACCAGCCGCAAGCGGCTCGAGCTTCAGATCGGCAAGCTGGAACAGCAGCAGGGCAAACTCGGCGATCAGGCGCAGAAGGCACTGACCGTCAACCGCGAGGATCTCGCCCGTGAGGCGCTCACCCGCAAGTCCGGACTGCAGCAGCAGATCGGCGACCTGCAGACGCAGCACCAGGGATTGCAGGCTGAAGAGCAGAAGCTGACACTTGCCTCGCAGCGCCTGCAGGCCAAGGTCGACGCTTTCCGCACCCGGAAGGAAACCCTCAAGGCCACCTACACCGCGGCCGAGGCACAGTCCAAGATCGGCGAAGCCTTCTCCGGGATCTCCGAAGAGTTCGGCGATGTCGGACTCGCGGTGCAGCGTGCCGAGGACAAGACCGCGGAGCTGCAGGCGCGTGCGGGTGCCGTCGACGAGCTACTGGCCTCCGGCGCACTCGACGACGTCACCGGTTCGCAGAAGGATGATATCTCTGCCGAACTTGATCGGATGTCGTCGACTTCCGATGTCGAGATGGAATTGAACCGGATGCGAAGCTCCCTGCCTGGCAGCCAGACATCGGGCCAGATCGAAGGTGGCAACGGCTCCGCCCAGCCTGACCAGCAGGCGCAGCCCAAGCAGCAGAACGCACCGGAAGGTGGCGCACAGTGATCATTCGCGTTCTGGGCGAAGGACAGTTCCAGGTTCCGGACGCCGACCTTCCCGAAATCCAAAAATTCGACGAGCAGTTGGACACAGCCGTACAGTCCGGGGACCAGGCAGCTATCAGCCGGGCGCTGACCCAGTTGCGCGAGCACCTGGTCACCGTGTCCCACCCGGTTGAAGATGACTATCTCGGCTCGTCGGACATCGTGGTGCCGTACCCGGACGCCTCCGTTGAGGAAGTCCGGCAGCTACTGAACGCCGATGGACTAATCCCAGGAACTTCCTAAGGACTTAAGCTACTCAATGACCAATACCCGTTTCACCCGCGACGCCGGGCTCTCGTTCCGTATGGGTTCGACGATGTTCATGCTCGGTCTGATCTACGTTGTGCTGATTCTCGCCATCTGGTGGATGCTCGGGCGGTCCGTCGGCGGAGTAATCCTCGCGGTGCTGATCAGTGGCGCGATCTTCTGGGGCCAATGGTACTTCTCGGACAAGCTGGCGATGCGCGCCATGGGCGGCCGGGTCGTCAGCCCCGAGGAAGCCCCCGAGCTGCACACCATCGTGGACCGGCTGTGCCAGATGGCCGACATGAAGAAGCCAACTGTCGCAATCTCGAACGCTGACATGCCGAACGCATTCGCAACCGGACGGTCACCGGAACGCTCCGTCATCTGTGTGACGACGGGGCTGCTGCGGAGGCTGGACCGCAACGAGGTCGAAGCCGTCCTTGCCCATGAGCTGTCGCACGTCGCCCACCGGGACGTGACCGTGATGACGGTGGCGGGGGTCGCGGGCGTTATCGCCGGCGTCATGATGCGGTCCTTCCTGTACACCGGGCTGGGCAGGAACAATAACAACAACGGAGTGCCGATCCAGCTGATCGCCACGCTGGTCGGCGCGATCGTCTACGCCCTGTCGTTCGTGCTGATCCGGGTGCTGTCCCGTTACCGGGAGCTTGCCGCCGACCGGGCCGCCGCGTACCTCACCGGCGCGCCGAGCACCCTGTCCTCGGCGCTGGTGAAGATTTCCGGCGAAATGGGCCGGATACCCAGCAAGGACCTGCGCAAGGTCGGCGCCTACAACCAGTTCTTCCTGATTCCGGCCCTCAGCGGCAAGGAAGTAATTGGTTGGTTCTCAACTCACCCGTCGCTGGAAAAGCGGCTCGAACAGCTCGGACGGATTTCAGCCGAGCTAAGCAGGCCGAGCTGACATGGGTTTCCTCGACGCATTGATGGGTCGCTCCAAGCCCAAGAAGGCCAACCTCGACCAGCTCTTCGCCCTGCCCAGCGCGGCAATCACCCTGCAGGTAGCAACCGCCTTCACCCCAACCGGAGCCGGGGCCGTCGCGTTCCGGGCAGCAGAAGGCGGCGCCTTCGCGACCATGCAAAGTGACGTCGAATCGCTGCTCGCGGCGGACGCCGATACCAAGGTGGAGGCAAGCAAAGACGCCTACGGATTCACCTGGCTCGTCGTCCACGACGAAGGCAAAGACGCCAGTGACCTGGTCACCAACCTGCACGCGGTGAACACCAGCCTGGAATCACAGGGTTTCGGCCCAATGCTGCTCTGTTCCCTGATGTACTTCAACAACCCCCAGGGCGACAATCTCGCGCTGGTCTACCTTTACAAGCGCGGAACCTTCTACCCCTTCGTTCCGGCAGCGGGCGGATCCCAACAGAGAAATTCGGCGCTCGAACTGCAAATTCGCGGTGTGATCAGCAACGATGTGCCAATAGAATCCGACCTTTCCCGCTGGTCGCCGGTCTGGGGAGCACCCGGCTTTGACAGCTAACCAGCCCACTCCGGTCAAGCGCAGTCCTCGCCAAACGCGGTTGGAGGTCGTCGATGTCGTCGACCTGACGCCCCGGATGCGCCGAATTGTCCTTGGCGGAAGTGAGCTCGCCAGCTTCGCCGCCAACGACTTCGCCGATCAATACGTCAAGTTACTGTTCCGGCAACCGGGCGTCGACTACGGCGAGCCGTTCGATATCGGTTTCGTGCGCGAGAATCTTCCCCGTGCCGACCACCCCGTGCCGCGCACCTACACGGTCCGTTACTTCGACGCCGACCGGGCCTTGCTCGCCCTCGACTTCGTCGTCCATGGCGATGAAGGCATTGCCGGCCCCTGGGCCGCCACGGCACACAAGGGCGACGAGGTAATTCTGCTCGGTCCTGGCGGAGCATACTCTCCCTCGCCTGCTGCCGACTGGCACCTGATAGTCGCCGACGAATCCGCCCTTCCGGCCGCACTGAACGCCGTTGAGGCGCTGCCAGATACCGCCCGCGGCCAGGTCTTTCTCGAAGTCGCCGACCAAACGGAGGAACAGCCGGTCGACGCACCGAGCGGGGTCGACGTCGTCTGGCTGCATCGGGGCGCCGATCCCACGGGCTCCATGATCGTCAACGCCGTGACCAGCGCACCTTGGCCAGCCGGGCGGGTCCATGCGTTCGTGCACGGCGAAGCGGGTTTCGTCAGGAAGCTGCGGACCCATCTGCGCGAAGACCGCGAACTTGCCAGCGACCAGCTGTCGATATCCGGCTACTGGCGAGCTGGGAAGACAGACGAAGTATTCCGTGAAGAGAAGCGGGCCGAAAAGATGCAACAGGCGAAAGCTACGACATGACGTCCGTCAATCTGGGCCTTCCGCAGGTCAGACTAACCGGCCAGGAGGCATCTCCACCTGAGCGGCCGGCAACGGACGCGCTCATCGACAGCTTCGGCCGGATCGGCACAGATTTGCGCGTGTCACTGACCGACAAATGCAATCTGCGCTGCACGTACTGCATGCCCGAGGCAGGCCTGGACTGGCTGCCGAACGACCAAGTGCTGACCGATGACGAGATCATCCGGTTGGTCACACTGTCGGTTGAGCGTCTGGGCATCACCGAGGTGCGCTTCACCGGCGGCGAACCTTTGCTGCGCAAAGGGCTGGAGAAGATCATCGGCGCCACCGCGAGGCTGAGGACCCAGGCCGGTGCGGCGATCGAAACCTCGCTCACGACCAATGCGATGGGCCTCCGGCATCGTGCCCAGCGCCTGGTAGATGCCGGTCTCACCCGAATCAACGTTTCCCTCGATACGCTCGACGCCGAGCGCTTCAATGCGATAACTCACCGCGATCGCCACCACGAGGTTATCGCCGGCCTCGAAGCCGCCCGGGCCGCCGGCCTGGACCCGATCAAGATCAATGCTGTGTTACTCCCTGGCGTCAATGACGGTGAGGCGGCCACGCTGCTGGAATGGGCGCTTGAGCACGACTATCAGCTGCGCTTCATAGAGCAGATGCCGATCGACGCCCAGGGCGCCTGGGACCGGGACAGCATGATCACGGCAGCTCAGATTCTTGAGTCCCTGAACAGAGACTTCGAGCTGGCGGCAACCGATCCCACCGCTCGCGGCGCCGCGCCCGCCGAGACATGGCTTGCACGGTCTCGCGTGACTGACGCCAGCGGAATCGTCGGCGTGATCGGCTCGGTGACCCGTAACTTCTGCGCCAGCTGCGATCGCACCCGGCTCACCGCCGACGGTCAGATTCGGAACTGCCTCTTCTCCACCTCCGAGACGGATCTCCGCTCGCTACTCCGGGACGGATCAAGCGACGAACAGATCATGCACGCCTGGCAGGGATCGATGTGGCGCAAGAAGGCCGGTCACGGCATCGACGTCAACGGAACCGGAGATGGCTTCGCGAATCCGTCACGCTCGATGAGCGCGATCGGGGGTTGACCAGGATGACGTCTGCTGTGACCGTGCGCTACTTCGCTGCGGCGCGCGCTGCCGTGTTACGCGATGAGGAGGCATTGGAGCTCCCGGTATCGCTGACCCTCACCGAGCTGCTCGAGGTGCTCAGCGCCCGGCACAAGACGTTGCGGCCGGTTCTGCCGGCTTGCAGCTATCTGGTCAACGGCCGTTCGGTATCCGCCTCGGCGGTTTCCAGCGGTCAGACACCGATGATCGGGTCCGGCGACACCGTGGACGTGCTACCACCGTTCGCAGGCGGATAGCCCGTCTGCCAGGCGGATAGCCCCGTCTGCCAGGCGCGGACAGTCGGCGTCTGCTACGCGCTGCCGACCCATTCAGCACTGCCGTCCTCAAACGTCTGATGCTTCCAGATCGGCAGTTCGCGCTTAACCGTCTCAACGATCTCTTCGCAGGCAGCGAAAGCCTCGTGCCGGTGTGCCGCCGACACCGCCACGCCGAAGGCAACGTCGCCAATTCTCAGCTGGCCAGTCCGGTGGGCAACTGCCACCGCGTCCACGGCGTGCGCAGCCACGATCTCGTTCACCAGTTGTTTCACGGTGCGATCCGCATCCGGATGCGCCTCGTAGTCGAGTCCGGTCACCGGCCGGCTCCTGTCGTGGTTTCGAACGATTCCGCTGAAGCCCACGACGGCACCTGCCGCATCCATGGCGACCAGGTCCTGCAGTTCCTGCGGAACGATCGGGTCTGCAGTCACCACTGCTCGGCGTACCGATCTACCAGGCGATGAGAGTCGGGATTCGTCACGCATTGCCGATCACCTCGACCTCTTCCTTGCCCAATCGGACGACGTCTCCGATGTGCAGCTGCCGGCCACGGCGGAACTCGAGCGTTCCGTTCACCTTCACCAGATCGTCGTCCAGCAATGCCTTGGCTTCAGTGCCGTCCTCCGCCAGCCCGGCGAGCTTGAGGAACTGACCGAGGCGGATCATGTCGTCGCGGATCTGGACAGAGCGCATGTCATTCCTCATTCGTGGTGTACGGGTGGTGAGTGTCTAACTCAATCATGTTGCGAGGCTATTCACGAAGCGCGGGCCAGTGCACCCGGCCGATAATCTCGGCTCCGTCGCGATGCCGAAGTCGGGTCCGACCGTCGAGCGAGGCGAAGCCGCCATCGGCAAGCCGGAAGTCCGAGCTCACCGCCTGCAGCTGAGCGAGTGCCGGTGCTGGTTCGAACGCCCCGACGACCACTACAGAATCAAGCGCCGGCCTGGACGATTCGGCTCGGGCGACCACGTCCCCCAGCGACTTTCCGACCGCGAGTGCCGCGAAGCCGAGTTCAGAAAGCGCAGCCCGCTCAGGGGGCTGCTGTCCGGCCCCTTGTGCGGCGGCAAGGACGATGCCAGCGCCCACGGCGATCCGGCGGGAGGCATAGCCGGGTTTGGCACTTCGCGGCCGCATCGATCGCAGCTTGCTGTCGCGGAGGATGCGGACCATGTCCCGGGTGCTGACCTGTGTCGCTCCGGCGGAGAGAAGCCTGGAAATGGACTCCGCAGGCACATCGTAGTGGTCGCCATCGAACGCCCTGGCCGGAATCTCCTGGCTTGCCGCGAAAGCATGCAGTTCGGCGAAACCGGTATCACAAATGAGATGCGCCCATCTTCGCCCGTGTGCGGGCCAGATGGGCGCATCAACAAAAATTGCCATTAGCGCGAATTGCCGGACGACGTGTGCGAATCGACCGCCAGGTGATCCGGCATCGGCTCAGAAGTCGAAGCCACCGAAGTCGAAGCCGCCGCCGTCGCCACCACCGTCAAAGAAGCCGCCACCGTCACCACCGGCGTCTCCCCCTGCGTCGCCGCCGCCGTCACCGCCAGCATCTCCGCCGCCGCCGTCGCCACCTTCTCCGCCACCTTCGTATCCTGCGCCGGCCGAATCCCAGCCGCCACCAAAGCCACCGAAGAGCATGGCGCCCATCAGCACACCAGGCAGCAGGCCGGAGCCCGCGTAGCTATTGAAGTACCCCTGGTTATAGGGGGCGTAGGCGGGCCCCGCTTCCCAGTAGGCCCGACGGTCTGTGCCGTTGCCGGTGGAAACCTTGCGCACCGCCGGTTCCGCGCCGACCAGAACACGCTCGGCATCGGCCGCACACACCGGTACTGGCCGGGGCTGGCCGCCTGCCGGAGCCCAGTCGACATCCTGCGTGGATGGGCCATGCTGCGGGTTGAAGAAGCATGGCGGTCGTCTGGTCGGAAGCGGCTCGCCGTTGACCCGGGCGTTGACGCAGGCGGCCGCGTAACGACCGTCCTCAAGCGCCTCAGTCACCCCGCGAATATCATCTGGCACGGCGACCCGGTCGAGCTGGGATTTTGCGGTCTCGTAGGAGTCGAGCGCGCGCTGGTAGTCCTGGCGCCCACCGGTATCGAGTGACGCACCGGCAGTGACATTGTCCAGATCGACGACTTCCTCACCGAACTTTGTGACGTCTTCCTCGGCGGCCGACTTCACGATGGCCAACTGTGATTCGAGCTCTTCAGTCTTCTTCTTCTCGTTCTGACGGTACTTGGCAAACAGCACAACGCCCAGAACGAGCAAGATGACAATGAAAACTACAGTCACCAGATCTCCCCATCCGCAGTTTCGCCCGGCCATAACCCTATTGCGAGAACCGGCCGGTAAGTACCTAATTATCAAACACGAAGCTGTGTGATCGCTGTATATACCACCCCTTGTGGCTCACAAATCCGATGAGGCCGCCCAGTTGTTGACGTCGCCGTCCGTCGCGATCTGATCTATTTCGGCCAGCTCTTCTTCGGCGAACTCAAGGTTGTCCATCGCGCCGAGATTCTCCTCGAGTTGACCCACGCTGGAGGCTCCGATCAGCGCGGAGGTAACCGTCCGGTCGCGCAGCACCCAGGCGATTGCCATCTGAGCCAGACTCTGCCCTCGTCGCTCCGCCACTGCGTTCAGCGCACGAAGCGTCTGCCGGTTCGCATCGGTTAGGAAACTTGACTTGAAGCTTGGCCGATCGGTGGCGCGTTCCACTTCTCCGGCATGCCCCAGATACTTTGAGGTCAGCATGCCCTGAGCCAGTGGCGTGAAAGCGATCGCGCCCATCCCCTGCGCTGCCAGCGTCTCGGTGAGGCCGTCTTCGATCCAGCGGTTGAGCAACGAATAGGCCGGCTGATGGATTATCAGCGGTAACCCGAGATCCGATGCGATCTTCGCGGCTTCCTCAGTTCTGTCCCGCGAGTACGAGGAGATCCCGGCATACAGGGCCCGCCCGGACCGTACCGCCGTGTCCAGGGCGCCGATGGTTTCCTCCAGCGGCGTGTCCGGGTCGAAGCGGTGCGAGTAGAAGATGTCAACGTAATCGAGGTTCATTCGCTTCAGCGATTCGTCCAGGCTGCTCAGCAGGTATTTTCGGGACCCGAGTCTGCCGTACGGCCCGGGCCACATGTCCCACCCTGCCTTGGACGAGATAACCAGCTCGTTGCGGTAGGCGGAAAAATCCCCGCGCATCATCCGGCCGAAATTCTCCTCGGCCGAACCGGCAGGTGGCCCATAGTTGTTTGCCAGATCGAAATGGGTAATGCCGTGGTCAAAGGCGAACCGAAGAACTTCACGCTGGGTGTCGAAGGGCCGATTGTCACCGAAGTTGTACCAAAGCCCGAGCGAAATCGGCGGCAGTAAGAGCCCCGAAGTGCCGACCCGGCGATATTCGAAGTTTGCGTACCGCCGTACGTCAGCGACGTATGGGGCGTGCGGATCAGCTGACCCGTCACCTGGCGGCTCGAATCGAGCTCCGGGACCTGCGGCCATCGGGTTGTTCCTTTCCTCGACATCACATTGCGCTGTTGTTTAGCCTACGACGCGGAAGGGATGACACATCGTCGGCCAGCTTTCGCCGGTGCATGGTTGGCTTGTGGAGCGTTACCATCGACCCGTCGAACAAAAACCGATGACCGCGGAAGGTGCAGGAGTGAGTTCCCTTAACGCCATGCTCGCGGCGAGGAAGTACCTGGTTCTGGATGGCGCGCTGGGCACAGAGCTGACCCGTCGAGGGGAGGCACTCGACGGGGGCCTGTGGTCAGCCCAGCTCCTTGCCGAGAAGCCCGGCGTCATTTCCGCGGTGCATCGCGATTATCTCGATGCCGGGGCGGACATCATTCTGACGTCGAGCTATCAGGCGACCCTCCCCGGGCTCAAAGCCCGGGGGTATACCAACCTCGAAGCCGAACAGCTGCTGCGGTCAAGTCTGCTGCTTGCCAAGCACGCTCGGGACGAGGCATCTGCGGCGGCGCCGGGCAGATTAGTCCAGCCGATTGTCGCGACGTCCATCGGCCCCTATGGCGCCTATCTCGCTGATGGTTCCGAGTATCGGGGGGACGACGGCCTGACTGTCCGCCAGCTTGCGGCGTTTCATCGTCCTCGGATTGAAATCCTGGCCGAGGCCGGTTCTGAGCTGTTCGCCTGCGAGACCATACCGTCGGCGCGGGAGGCCGAAGCTCTGCTCTCGGTCTTGGCCGACTTCCCGGAGATCGATTCCTGGCTCACGTTCAGCGCGCGTGACGGGGCGCGAATCAGCGATGGGACGCCGCTCGCCGACTGCGCGCGGATGGCAGGACAGGAGGTTTCCGCGATCGGCGTCAACTGTGTTCCTGCCGAGCTGGCCAACCAACTGGTGGCCGTCCTGCGGAACCACACCAGTCTGCCTATCGTTGCCTACCCGAATTCAGGTGAGTTGTGGGACGCGGGCTCCCAGGCCTGGTTGGGTACCGCCGGGAGGCAGAATTTCGACGATGTCGGCCGTGGCCTGTACCAGGCTGGTGCAGCAATAATCGGTGGCTGCTGCCGAACCACGCCTCGCGACATCGAAGCCGTTGCGCTTGCTCTGGCGAAGGTGTGACGAACCGCTACCTCACCTTGGCAAACTCTGGCTACCCAAGAGAGACCAGCCCCTTGATCAGGGTTGCCAGGGCGCCGGCATAGGCCAGGACGATCAGTATCCGCCGCGCGGTCAGCGGCGAGACCCGATGGGACAGCTTGTCGCCGACGAAAACTCCCGCCATCAGCACTCCGAGCATCGATGCCCACAACCAGATCGGAATGGTCGGCCAGCCAGTCGGCTCCAGGATCAGCTTTCCGGTCAGCGACAAAACGGAGACAACCAACAGATACGGCTGCAGCGTGGCCGCGAATGCCCGTTGTTCCCAGCGCGTCGCCACAGCGTAGACACTCACCGCCGGGCCACCGACGCCGGCCGCAGCGTTCATGGCGCCGGACAGGAAACCGGCCGCCATCTTGTTCGGGAGGGTGGGAGAGGCGGCATCCGCAAACTTCGATGCCAGGATCGAAATGGACAGCGCCACGATCAGCAGGCCGCCGATCGTGATCTCAAGCGCCGTGGGGTGAACGACGCTGGCCAGCCAGGCACCGGGAATGATGCCGATCACCGCGAACATGACGAGCCAGCCGCAGGTCTTCCATTCAACGGACCGCCATACCCGGCTCAGCACAAATCCTGAGGAAATGATGCCACACAGATTGACAACCATCACGCCAGGGAACGGACCGAGCAGAAGCACCAGAAAAGGAGCCGAGACGAGGGCAAAGCCCATCCCGGTGATGCGCTGAGAACAGGCGCCGACAAATATCGCCAGCAGGATCAGGGCGGAAATGACCACATCGGTCAGACTATCCTCTTACCGCCCGGGCACCCTGGAACGGGATCGATATTCGAGACCTGGAACGCGGGTGAGACAGTGAGAGACTAGAGCTATGACTTCGTCCGATGACGCTGTGCCCGTATGGGAACAGCTATCGAAAGATCCACGGGATCCGCAGTATGCGCAGCTTCGCGCCTCGGATCAGGATCGCGCTATCGTCAGCCAGGTCGTCGCGGACGCATACGCGGACGGACGCCTTGACCGCGAGGAGTACGATGAGCGGGCCGAGTCAGTCCTTAGTGCTCGAATGCTTGGTGAGTTCCCGCCGCTGCTGGAGGATTTGCTGCCAGTCACCGGCATCGCCGAAGCGTCAGGGAAGGACTTCCCCGCCCAAGCCGAACGATCGTACCGACGAGGATTACGGGCGCGTTTCACCGGCTTCGCCAGCACGTCCGCAATAACCGGAGCGATCTGGATTGCCACGTCCTTCATGAATGGCGACCCCTATTTCTTCTGGCCGATCTTCCCGATAGTCGGCACCGGAATCGGCGTGGTGACACAGCTGATCAACAAGCGGGACGTCATCGAGGACGAAGTGCGGCATCTGGAGCGCCGGGAGCAGAAGCGCAGGCAGGCAATCGAGTCCGAGCCGGGTGCGCTTCCCGCCCGGCCAATAGTCGCGCCGACGCAGCAACATCTGGCCCGGCATCCGCACAGCCGGGATCAACGGCGGCAGGACCTGCGGGAATGGCGTGCCCAGCGTCGCGACGACCGACGCCGCAACTAGCGAAAACGACAAAAAGGGCCGGCCCGAGACTACTCGGGCCGGCCCTCTTCAGGAGCGGTGTGGACTAGAAGCCCATGCCGCCCATGTCTCCCTCAGGACCGGCAGCTGCCGGAGCAGACTTTTCCGGCTTGTCGGCGACAACTGCTTCCGTGGTAAGGAACAGACCGGCGATAGAGGCGGCGTTCTGCAGAGCGGAACGGGTCACCTTGACCGGGTCATTGATTCCAGCGGCAAGCAGATCCTCGAACTGACCGGTCGCGGCGTTCAGACCGTGGCCCGCATCGAGGTTACGTACCTTCTCAGCGACAACGCCTGGCTCGAGCCCGGCATTGAACGCGATCTGCTTCAGCGGTGCGTCGATGGCAACCTTGACGATGTTAGCGCCGGTTGCCTCGTCACCCTCGAGCTGCAGGCTTGCGAAAGCCTTCTCGCCAGCCTGAATCAGAGCAACGCCACCACCGGCGACGATGCCTTCTTCGACGGCTGCCTTGGCGTTACGCACTGCATCTTCGATGCGGTGCTTGCGCTCCTTCAGCTCAACTTCGGTAGCGGCTCCGGCCTTGATGACTGCAACGCCGCCGGCAAGCTTCGCCAGACGCTCCTGCAGCTTCTCACGGTCGTAGTCCGAATCGGAGTTGTCGATCTCGGCGCGAATCTGTGCAACGCGTCCCGCGATCTCTTCGGCGTCGCCAGCACCCTCAACGATGGTGGTTTCGTCCTTGGTGACAACTACCTTGCGGGCGGTTCCCAGCAGTTCGAGAGTTGCGTTCTCGAGCTTCAGGCCGACCTCTTCGGCGATGACCTGACCACCGGTGAGGATGGCGATATCGGCCAGCTGAGCCTTGCGGCGGTCTCCGAAGCCAGGAGCCTTGACGGCAACCGACTTGAAGGTTCCGCGGATCTTGTTCACGACGAGAACGGCGAGAGCCTCGCCCTCAACGTCTTCGGCGATGATCAGCAGCGGCTTGCCGGACTGCTGGATCTTCTCAAGCAGCGGAAGCAGGTCCTTGACGTTCGAGATCTTCGAATTGACCACGAGGACGTAAGGATCTTCGAGGACTGTCTCCTGACGCTCTGCGTCAGAAACGAAGTAGCCGGAGATGTAACCCTTGTCGAAGCGCATACCCTCGGTGAGCTCAAGCTCAAGGCCGAAGGTGTTGGACTCCTCAACGGTTACGACGCCCTCTTTGCCGACCTTGTCGATTGCTTCGGCAATGAGTTCACCGATCGCAGGGTCACCGGCGGAGATACCGGCGGTAGCAGCAATCTGCTCCTTGGTCTCAACCTCGGTGGCGCTGTTCAGCAGCTGTTCGGTGACGGCAGCAACGGCCTTTTCGATGCCGCGCTTGAGGCTGAGCGGATCTGCTCCGGCTGCGACATTGCGCAGGCCTTCGCGAACCAGTGCCTGAGCAAGAACGGTAGCCGTAGTGGTTCCGTCACCTGCGACGTCATCGGTCTTCTTTGCGACCTCTTTGACGAGTTCCGCGCCGATCTTTTCGTAAGGATCCTCGAGCTCGATTTCCTTAGCGATGGACACGCCGTCGTTGGTGATAGTGGGGGCTCCCCACTTCTTTTCCAAAACAACGTTGCGACCGCGGGGGCCAAGCGTGACCTTAACCGCGTCAGCGAGGGTGTTGAGTCCCCGCTCGAGGCCGCGACGGGCCTCTTCGTTGAAAGTAATGATCTTAGCCATGGCGGCTTATCGTCCCTCCCGGTACCGGGTATGGATGGAGATCCCGGGTAAAGCGCCCGCGACGGCCGAGCCAGCCGCTTCAACGATCCCTGCACGCGAAGCGACGTAGGACTCTCACTAAACCCGAGATGGTGGCACTCTCATAGCGAGAGTGCTAACTCTAGATTTAGCACTCTCAGCTCGAGAGTGCAAGAAGAAAGACGCCGCCCAAACCTCGGACGACGTCAGACTTCGAAAACTGCTCACGATGAAGCGATAGCTATTGCGGGATGCAGCTGAGCAGATGCTCAGGCCGGGCGAACCGCCTCTGCCTGTGGACCCTTCTGACCGGTACCCACCTCAAATTCAACCTGCTGACCCTCTTCGAGGCTTCGGTAGCCATCCATCTGGATCGACGACCAGTGGACGAAAACGTCCGGTCCGCCACCGTCCACAGTGATGAATCCATACCCTTTTTCGGCATTGAACCACTTTACGGTTCCCTGAGCCATGTGTTGCTCCAATTTCACTTGCTGAAAATTGCCGTCCAACGGCACATCCCGATCGGACAGGGTCCAACGCTCACGCGTTCCGCGATGGTTCAACTTGCCTGGCCCGTCCGTCCGGGGATTCGTCTCGCCAGATGACGAGGAAACTTTCGGGGAGAGGGATTGCTTATCGAACTGTTTGACCAGGCACAACACTAATAGGACGCGATGCCGTTTGTGACGTGAGTCATGAATTGCGAGATACAACCGTTACGTTTCCCGGCGCAGCGCTCTTCGGCCAGGCATCAGTCAACGGGTCTGGCCGCAGAACTTTGGGCGGTCAGGAGTCCTGGTAATCCGAGGCAACTACGACAGTGATCTTCGCATTGAAGTCCCGGGATTCCTGGATCTCAGAAGAGCCGAGTGCGTCGGCGATCGCCTGAGCGGTGTCGCGCAAGTCGTCCGAGACGTAGTACACAGTCGTCGTGGTGACGGAGCTGCGGTAGTTGCCCGTCGATGGCGCTTTCCAGCCGTCGTCCTTCAGCCGCTTGGCGACCGTGCTCGCCAGCCCCTTCTGCGAGGTGGAGTTCAGCACCGAGATACTGACCGTCTTGTCGACGTCCTTCGCTTCTTCGGTTGCCTCATCCGTGGCTTTATCGGTTGCCGTCTCGGTCTCTTTCGGCTCCGCACCCTTCGATGGCGTCGCGGTGCTTTCGGCGACCGTGTCATCGACGCCGGCCTGCCCCGAACGGACAATGTTGAAGACCGCCACTCCCAGCAGGATGGCGACGAGAGCGACTATGGCAACGAATACACGTGCGGACACTCCACCCAGTTTCGATGGGGCGACACGGTGCGCCCCTTTGCGATCGGTGGGAGGGACATCGTCGAATTCGTCACGCGGATACTGATCAGACATATGGCTACTACATTACGCCCTGGTCGGGCCAAGCCGGCGCGCGGAGCGTTCACGCTGCCTTGAGTCCCGCATCCGGCGAAGGCGCTTGACCAGCATCGGATCGTGCTGCAGCGCGGCCGGGGAATCCAGCAGGCCGTTCAAAATCTGGAAGTAGTTCGTGGCACTCAGGCCAAACTGGTCCCGGATCGCCTGCTCCTTGGCGCCGGCGTAGCGCCACCACTGCCGTTCGAACGCGAGGATCTGCTGATCTCGCTCGGAGAGTCCATGATCATCGGCGACATCGGTATCGACGGACGACACCGCGCCGTTCACCATTGCTCGACTCATGAATACTCCTTCTCGATTGCAAAACCTCCTCCATCGTAAAGGGGAATCACATCGCTGTCATTCCAACCCGGCGATTAGCCTGAGGCTATGACTGAAAACACCCTAACCGGACGACACGCAATCATTACCGGCGCAGCAAGCGGCATCGGCGCCGCCACGGCGACCCGGCTGGCCGGTGCCGGTGCCCGGCTCACCGTGGCGGACATTAACCAGGAGAAGCTCGAGTCGTTTGCCGAGCAGCTTCGAGGCACCGGTGCAGAGGTTGAGAGCTGGCCTATTGACCTCAGCGACACTGCCGCTCTGGCGGGCCTCAGCCTCGATGCCGACATCCTGGTGAACAACGCCGGGATCCAGCATGTTGCCCCATTGCACGAATTCCCGGTCGAGAAGTGGCAGCTGATCCAGCAGTTGATGCTGACCGCGCCGTTTTTGCTGATCCGAGCAGTTCTGCCGGCGATGTACGACCGGGGCTGGGGACGGATCGTGAACATTTCCTCCGCTCACGGACTGCGCGCAAGCGAATTCAAGGGTGCCTACGTCTCCGCCAAGCATGGATTGGAGGGGCTCTCGAAGGTAACCGCACTCGAAGGCGCGCCGCACGGTGTGACCAGCGTCTGCATCAATCCCGGCTACGTCCGAACGCCGATAATCGAAGCGCAGCTGAAAGATCAAGCCAGAACCCATGGAATTCCCGAGTCCGAGGTGCTGGAGAAGATCCTGCTCGCCAAACAGCCGCTGAAGCGCCTGGCAGAGGCATCCGAGATCGCCGAGGCTGTGGCGTTCGCCTGCTCAGATGCGGCCACTTCGATGACCGGTAGCAACATCGTGCTGGATGGCGGGTGGACTGCTGGATAGCTCGCTACGCAGTCACTGCTGGACGTCGATATCGGCTGAGTCCTGCGGGTTGGCGAGGTGCTCGGGGCGAAGGATCTCGTTTAGTTCCTCGGCGCTGAGCAGGCCGCGTTCGAGGACGAGTTCCGTGACGCTGCGCCCGGTTACCAGAGCCTGCCTGGCGATTGATGTCGCGGCGTCATAGCCGATGAGCGGGTTAAGGATGGTCACGACTCCAATGCTGGCCTCGACCTGGGACCGGAGGAATTCCTTGTTGGCGGTGATCCCGTCAATGCAGTGATCCGCGAGCGTGGTGCAGGCAGCGGTCAGGTGCGACAGGCTGGCGAACAGAGAGCGGCCGATGATTGGTTCGAAGGCATTGAGCTGTAACTGGCCTGCTTCTGCGGCCATGGTGATCGTGAGGTCGTTTCCTATCACCTCAAAAGCAACCTGGTTGACGACCTCGGGGATGACCGGGTTGACCTTGCCGGGCATGATGCTGGAGCCGGCCTGCCGCGGGGGAAGGTTGATCTCAGCAAATCCGGCACGGGGGCCGGAGGATAGAAGCCTCAGGTCGTTGCAGATCTTCGAGAGTTTCACGGCCACCCGCTTGAGGGTTCCGGAGAACAGGACGAAGGAACCACAGTCCTGGGTCGCTTCCACGAGGTTCGCCGCCGTTGCCAGGGGCAGTCCTGTGATTCGCTGCAGATGCGCGCAGGAGGCAGCAGCATACTGCGGGTGCGTATTGATGCCCGTTCCGATGGCCGTCGCTCCGAGATTGATTTCGTGCAGGTGCACCAAGGCTTCCTTCACCCTGAGCTCGTCTTCCTCGACCATGACGGCGTACGTGCTGAATTCCTGCCCAAGGGTCATGGGTACGGCGTCCTGCAGCTGGGTCCTGCCGACTTTGACGACGTCTTCGAACTCCAGGGCTTTGCGGGAGAACGCCGTACGGAGGTAGCCCATTGCTTCCAGGAGCTGGCCGGCGCCGTTGATGGCCGCGATTTTCAGGGCGCTTGGATACACGTCGTTCGTTGATTGTCCGAGATTGACGTCTCCGTTGGGGTGGATGGCGGCGTAGTCACCCTTGCTGCGGCCTAGGTGTTCCAGTGCCCTGTTGGCGATCACTTCGTTGGCGTTCATGTTCGTGGACGTCCCCGCCCCGCCTTGAATCACATCGACGACGAACTGGTCCAGCAACTGGCCATTCTCGATGTCCAGGCACGCCCGGACGATGGCATCCTTTTTGGTTTCGTCGATCAGCCCCAGATCGTAGTTGGCCAGGACGGCTGCGTGCTTGACCTGAGCCAGCGCCTTGACCAGTACGGGATAGGAAGAGATGGGGATGCCGGTAATCGGAAAGTTCTCTTTGGCCCGGAGTGTCTGGATGCCCCAGTAGGCCGTGTCCGGCACATCCCGGGTGCCCATGAAGTCTGTTTCCGTGCGGCTCGTGGGGGAAGGATGCGGGGAGGTGCTGGTGTGTGTCATTTGAAACTCGGTTCGGTTGTAAGTGGTGCCGGTGAATCTGATCTCTTCCGCCGGACTCTGGCAACGGGGCAACATTGGCAACGGAATCCCCAAGCCTAGTAGGCGGTGGTGATTTCACCTATCAGGTTGACGGCGAGAGCATCCCGGATTGCGGCGAGGTCCAAGTCCCGGCTCACCAGGTAGCCCAGCTTGGCAAGGGCCGCCTCCAGCGTCATGTCACCGCCGCCTATCACGCCGGCGTCGGCCAGGACCGAGCCCACCGCGTAGCGCGAAAGGCTCACGGCCCCGGTCTGGCACTGGGTAATGGCCAGCACAGGGGTTCCCGCGTTCACGGCTGCCGCCAGCGCGTCAACGAACCCCGGCGTGTTCACGGGCGCGGTTCCGGCACCGTAACATTCCATCACCAAGCCGTCGGGGTAGCAGGCCAGGGCCGCGCGCAGATTTTCCGCGGAGATACCAGGGAAGACAGAGAGCAGGCCGATGTTTCGGGCATTCCCAGCCCCTTGCATGGCCTTGTCGACAACGACGGCGTCCGCCAGAGCCTGGTTGGTAACCGGCGCCAGGGGCCTCGGTGAGGCAAAACCAGCCATGCTTTCGCTGGAATATTTGCTGACCCGGACGGCCGGGTGCAGCTCATGGTTCAACGCCACCCAGGTTTGCCGGGTGACCACTCCCGTAAGCACGTCCAGGGCGTACGCAAAGTTCGACGGCGCATCGCTGCCGGTAAACCCGAGCGGCAATTGTGCTCCGGTGAAGACCACCGGAATGTGCAGGTCCGCAAGCTCGAAGGCTACGCGGGATGCCGTATAGGCCAGGGTGTCCGTGCCGTGAATGACGAGCACGCCGTCATACTCCGCTTGCCCGGCCGCCCCGTCGAGGTTGCTACGGATTTCCGCAGCAAGGTCAACGGCCGTTTGCTGGCTCGATTCCGCGCTGTCGATGATCCGGTCCAACTTGACGTAGCCCCAGCGCAGCCGGGTGGTCCGGCGTTCGTCGTACTCGTCGATCAGTGCCGAGATTTCCGCCTTCAGCTCGGCATTGGCTTCCAGGCCGGCACCCAAGTCATGCATGCCAAACGTTCCGCCCGTGTATACGACGAGCAGTCGTGGGTCGGCGCCGTCCGCGTCGTGACCGAGGCCGGCCAGCAGGGCATCCACGTGTTTTTCCGCCAAGGCCCGCGCCAACAGATCGGACACGTCGATCAACGTTTTTGCGGCCGCTTCGCTGCTCACATTGATCAGCGGCAGCTCCGTGCACGCTTGCAACACCACGGTGCTGTCCAGTGAGTCGGTCAACGAAAGAAAGGCATCCTCGATCCGCGGCGTTGAACCGCCAGCCTGCTTAACGTCGTATATCAGCCTGTGCAGCGAGTCGTCGTCGGCCGGCAGTTCCACGCGGAAATGCTCGGCGAGTGATGCATAAGACGACCACCGGGCGACGTCCATGGTCTGCCGGCTGCCAAGCAACGCCACGCTTTGCTCGGAGTCGGTGTTCAGCCGTTGCAGCTCCTGGACAACCACCTGCGTAGGGGTGATGAGCCGAGCGCTGAGCCCCAGTGCGTCGAGGCGGTCGGCATAGTAGTTGAGCGTATTGCAGGCGATCACGTAGTAATCCACCTGCGGCGACAATTGCCGCGCGGTACGCTCCAGCGCCCACCACACGCGCTCTTCCTGCGATTCCAGCTCCATGGAGTGGCCCAATTCCGGCACGGAGACAATGATCAGGTGAGGGGCATCCGCGTCGCCCTGGTAGAGCTCCCCGAGCATGGACCGGTTGTGGCGGAGGACCTTCGACCACAGATCAAGGCCGGCCTCGGGACCAGACCCGGTAATGATGCCGAGTCTGGCCGCGCGAGGTTCCGAGGTGTTTGCTGATGCCTTACTTTTCAAGAGATTCCTCGTCAACGGTGCCGTTGCCGGAACCCCCGGCAACGCTGGACAGTGCATCCGGGTTGATGCGTTTGCGGACGCCGTACCAGCCGATCACCATCGCCACCACCACGATCGCGAAGACACCCAGGGTTATCCGGCCAACGCTGGCGTCCATGGCCATGAGCATGACCACCATGGCAAGGAAGGCCAGCGTCACCACGTTGGTCACCGGCGCGAACGGCAGCTTGTACGAGGGCCGCTCGACCTCGCCGCGCTTCGCCTTGCGCAGGAACAGCCAGTGGCAGACCATGATTGACACCCATGTGCCAACGATGCCGATTCCTGCCAGGTTGAGCACAATTTCAAAGGCCTTCTCCGGAACGAAGGCATTCAGGATGACGCCGGCTACGCCGACCGAGCTGGTGATCAGGATTCCGCCATAGGGAACGCCGGACTTGTTCATCCGCTTGGCGAACCTGGGGGCCGTCCCGGCCATTGCCATGGAACGCAAGGTGCGTCCGGTGGCATAGAGCCCGGCGTTGAGGCTGGACATGGCGGCCGTCAGGACCACTAGGTTCATGATGTCGCCGGCACCGGGGATGCCCACCGCGTTCATGACTGTCACGAAGGGGCTTTCATCCGCCGAGTAGGCGGTCCACGGCATCAGCAGGGTGAACAGAACCACCGAACCGGCGTAGAAGAGGATGATGCGCCACATGATGGAGTTGACTGCTTTGGGGATCACGGCGCGGGGATTGTCGGATTCGCCGGCCGCGACTCCGACCATTTCGGTGCCGCCGTAGGCGAAGACCACACCGAGCGCGATGACGAACATTGGGGCAATGCCCAGGGGGAAGAATCCACCGTTGTCGGCAATCATGGCCAGGCCGGGTGTGTGCCCGCTGATTTCGGTTCCGGTCACAATAAGGAAGATGCCGATGATGCCGAAGATTACGATGGCGCCTACCTTGATGATCGCGAACCAGTACTCCATCTCACCGAAGAGCTTCACGGAGATGACGTTCATAACCACCACGATCAACAGTGCCGTCAGCGCCAACAGCCATTGCGGTATGGAGACGAACATGGACCAGAAATGCACATAGAGCGCAATGGCCGTAATGTCTGCCACGACAGTAGTTGACCAGTTCAGGAAGTACAGCCAGCCTACGGAGTAGGCTCCCTTCTCCCCCATGAACTCACGGGCGTAGGAAACAAATGCGCCCGACGACGGCCGGTACATCACCAACTCGCCGAGGGCCCGCACCACGAAGAACGCGAAGGCCCCGCAGATGATGTACACGATGGCCAGCGACGGGCCGGCGAGCTCCATCCGGCCGCTGGCACCTAGAAACAGGCCCGTTCCGATGGAGCCGCCAATGGCGATCATGTGCATGTGCCGGCGCTTGAGCCCCTTCTGGTAGCCGGCATCGCCAATATCCACTTGTTGAGACTGCGAGCTCTTAGCTTGCAGAACGTCATTGTTCTCGGTCATCCAGGTGCCCTTCTTAAGAAAAACTTCGGAAACATTCGTTCGCTTACCTCGAGCTGTCGAGCTGTCGAGCTGTCAGACAGATTATCCGTTTCGTAGCTTAAGGTGAATGTGGTCCAGAACACAAGCACGCGGCCTCGGACGGTGCGGGGCACCAAATTGACTGTCGATCCCGGTACTTCAATACTGAGAGAATGACAGCGACTGCCGACCCGTCCAAGTTTGGCATTGAGCGTATTAGTGCCACGGAAGCCGTTTTCCGGGCACTGACCGCCATGATCCAAAGTGAGCGATATGCGGTAGGCGACCGACTACCAGCCGAGCTGGCCCTAGCCCGCGAGTTCGGCGTCAGCCGGTCCGTGGTCCGCGAGGCACTGCACGCCTGCGCCACACTGGGGCTCACCGAGACCCGCACCGGAAGCGGAACCTTCCTGCTCGCCAAGACCCGAAGTTCGCAACTTGTCTTCGGCGACTTCAGCGCCCAGGATCTGATCGAAGCCCGGCCCCACATTGAGGTGCCCACAGCCGGATACGCAGCCGAGCGGCGCACGTCCGAGCAATTGGCCAATCTGCACCGGATCCTGTCCGAGCTCGACGACGCGCAGGATCTGCACACCTGGGTGAAGCTCGACGGCGAATTGCACGTCGCGATCGCCGTTGCCAGCCGGAATCCAGTCTTCATCTCGGTCGTGACATCCACTCGACAGGCCCTGGATATCCAATCAGAATTCCTGAACATCACCCAGGCCCGGCAGCACGCCTCGGATGTTGAGCACGCGGAAATTGTGAGAGCCATTGAATCCGGCTCCGCCCAGCAGGCCAGGGACGCCATGTCCAACCACCTGCGCCAGGTGGCCGCGGCAGTGTCCAATATCGACGCAAACCCGCACTAAGGCGGCGAAGGGAAACCCCTCGCCGCCTTTATGCTGCCGAGCCGTCTGAGCCTCGCCCGAGCCGGGGCGACCTACCCGAGCTTGACGTTGATCTGCTTGATTTGGGTGAAGCCCTCGAGCATCCCTTCCAGCGACACTTCGCGACCGATACCGGAAGTCTTGAATCCGCCGTAGGCCTGGCCGACGACCTGGCCTCCGCCCTGGTTGACCTGCACCCAGCCCGAGTCGATGCGATGCGCGGTCTTCAGTGCTGCGTCGATGTTCTTGGAGAAAACAAACGCCGCAAGCCCGTAGTGCGAATCGTTGGCCATTTCCACAACCTCGTCTTCGGTCTCCCACGGAATCACCGAGAGCACCGGGCCAAAGATCTCCTCCTGGGCGATCCGCCAGTCATTCTTCACTCGCGACAGAATCACTGGCGCATGGAAGAATCCCGGCTCGCCGACATCCAACGACTCTGCGCCGTCGTATGCGATTTCGACCCCGGCCTCCGCCTTGCCCTCTGCAATGTAGTCGGCAATCCGGTCGTACTGCTTCTTGTTGATCACCGCTCCGATGTCGGTGGCCTCATCGCGGGGGTCGCCGACCTTGAGCGCCGAAACCTTCTTGACCAGCCGATTGACGAAATCCTCGTAGATGTCCTTGTGCAGGAACAGCCGTGAACCCGAGGTGCAGCTCTGGCCCTGACGGGCAAAGCGGGTCGCGAGCAGCACCTGGTCGACCACGTCGTCGGTGCAGGAGTCGGGGAACACGATGGACGGCGATTTGCCACCAAGCTCCATCGACGAGTGCGCCAACCGTGCGCCGGCCACCGAGGCGACATGCCTGCCCACCAGGGTCGACCCGGTGAACGAGACCTTGTCGACTCCCTGATGCTGCACAAGAGCCTCGCCGATTTCCTGACCGTAACCGGTCACGAGGTTCAGCACGCCGGCCGGCAGGAACTGCTCGCAGATCTCCACCATCCGGATAACCGTCAGCGGCGCATCCTCGGCCGCCTTCAGGATCATCGTGTTCCCGGCAGCGAGCGCCGCCGGCGTCTTGAATCCGGCGATCATCAGCGGCGAGTTCCAGGGCAGGATGCCCGCCACTACACCCAGCGGCTGACGCCGGGTGTAGTTCAGCTGGTTGTCACCGGCGGGCAGGGTCGTGCCTTTGACCTCACCGGCAATACCGCCGAAGTAGCGGAACAGGTCCACAAGCACCTTGCACTCGGGGCGAGCCTGGGTGCGCAGCGCGTTGCCGGTATCAAGAGCTGTCAGCTGGGCAAGGTTCTCTGCATCTGCTTCCAATGCGTCGGCAATCTTGAGCAGCATCTTCTGGCGTTCGGTAAAGTGCAACGCCGCCCAGGCTGGGAACGCCGCCCGCGCCGCCGCGACGGCACGGTCGGCATCCGCTTCCCGCGCTCGCGGGGCGCTTCCGATCACCTGGTTGCGATCGATCGGAGTGACGATGTCGAATCGTTCCCCACCGAGGGCCTCAACCCATTCCCCGCCAATCAACATCTTTTTGGGCGTCGGGTTGTGCTCAGTCATTAAAGTCATTCCTCCGTGTTTTTGCTGGCGGCGCGCAATTCTGCCTCGGAAACGGCAAGCTCGTCCGCGAGCATCTTCCTATCAGCTTCGTCCACATCCTGCAAAGAAGCTCCCTTGGTTTCCCGGGCGAAGTACACGGCAACCAGAGTGATCGCGGCAGCGATCAGCAGGTAGACCGCGATCGGCACCGAAGAACCGGTCGCCTCGAGCAGCTTGGTCGCGATGATCGGAGCCAGCGACCCGGCGACGATCGCGGTTACCTGGTAGCCGAGCGAAACTCCCGAGTAACGCATCCGGGTCGGGAACATCTCGGCCATGATGGCAGGCTGTCCGGCGTACATCAGACCGTGGAAGACCAGGCCGATCACGATTGCCAGCAGGATCACCAGATCGTTGCCGGTGTCCATCATCGGGAACGCCATGAATCCCCAGGTTGCGGTGAGAACCGCTCCGACCGCGTACACCGGCCGGCGGCCGAAGACGTCGGTCAGGTGACCGAACCACGGGACAATGCAGAAGTGGATGGCGTGTGCAACCAGCATCAGCAGCAGGATCCGGCTGGTGTCCTCGTTCACCTGTGTCTTGAGGTAGGTGATCGAGAAGGTCACCACCATGTAGTACATGACGTTCTCGGCGAAGCGCAGGCCCATAGCGGTGAAGACGCCACGTGGGTAACGCTTGAACACCTCGACAACGCCGTAGGAAACTGCCTTGTTCTTCTCCACCAGCTTCTGCGCCTCGAGGAAGATCGGCGCATCGGAGATCTTCGTCCGGATGTAGTAACCGATGATCACGATCAGCGCGGAAAGCCAGAAGGCGACTCGCCAACCCCAGCCGAGGAAGTCATCCTCGGAGAGCGTGGTCGAGAGCACCAGCAGCACGATGGTTGCCAGCAGATTTCCGCCCGGGACTCCGGCCTGCGGCCAGCTTGCCCAGAAGCCACGACGGTTATTCGGGCTGTGTTCGGCGACCAGCAGAACGGCGCCGCCCCACTCGCCACCGACGGCAAAGCCCTGAATGAAGCGCAGCGTAACCAGCATGGCTGCCGCCCAGTGCCCGATCTGGTCGAAGCCTGGCAGGCAGCCCATCAGGAACGTCGCCGAACCGACCAGCAACAGGCTGAACTGCAATAGCCGCTTTCGACCGAACTTGTCGCCGAAGTGACCGAAGACGATTCCGCCGATCGGCCGGGCGACGAAGCCGACGGCATAGGTGGCAAACGAGGAGATGATGCCGGTCAGTTCATCCTGTTCCGGAAAGAACAACTGCGGGAAAATCAGGGTGGCAGCTGTTCCGTAGAGGAAGAACTCGTACCACTCCACGACCGTCCCGGCCATCGATGCGGCGACGACCTTCTTCAGTCCGGAAGGAGCCTTGGCACCGGAGTTGGCGTTGGCTGTGCTCATGATCCGTCTCCCAGCGATTCGTCGACCAGCTTCACGATCATCGTGCAGTCTTTGCCGCCAAAACCGGCGTCCGCGACCTGCTGCAGCAGCTTCTGCACATGCTCCCCGATCTGCAACGGCGTGCCGGTGGACTTGGCCGCCGCAATCGCGAGGCCGATGTCCTTGTTCGCCAGGTCAGTGGTGAACGTTGGCGCGAAATCATTGTTCGATGCAGCGGTCTCAACGATGCCCGGAATCGGGTACCAGGTGCGCAATGCCCAGCTGTCACCCGAGGAGACCGAGGCGATGTCCCAGAAGACCTTGGGATCCAGGCCGAGCCGGTCGGCCAATACCGCGCCTTCGCAGGTCGACGCCAGGTTGATGAAGAGCATGAGGTTGTTGCAGATCTTCGCGGCCTGCCCCGTGGTCGCGGCGCCCGTTGGGATGACGTTCCCCGCCATCGGTTCGATGAACTCCCGGGCGGACTCGACGTCGCCGACCGCGCCGCCGACCATAAAGGTCAACGTTCCGGCCTTCGCGCCGCTGATGCCGCCCGAAACCGGCGCGTCGACGAAGCGGAAGCCCTTGGCCTCCGCCTGATCATGCAACGTGCGGCAGGAATCGATGTCGATGGTCGAGCTGTCAATCAACAACGCGTCGGGACGGGCAGTGGCGAACACGCCATTTGAGCCCGTGTACGCGGCCAGGGCGTGCTCGCCCTTCGGCAGCATCGTGAACACGACATCCGCGTCGGCGACCGCCTCGGCTGCCGAGGCCGCCGGCGTCACGCCGTTCGCCGCGGCCGCGTCCACCGCGGCAGGAACGAGGTCGAACCCCCGCACGGTATGTCCGGCTTTCACCAGATTCGCGGTCATGGGACCTCCCATGTGTCCGAGGCCGAGCCATGCGATTGTTGCCATGAGGACAAGCTCCCTTGCTTGATGAGGTGTATTTCCGGTGCGCTGTCGCCACCTTGAGCCTGCAGAGATGTGACCCAGCCCACCCGCCGTGCTTTGTCTTTGAAGATACACGCAGATATGACCCCGGTAAACCTTTAGGTTTGCAGTTGCGATGTGCAAAACTGCAGATATGAGCGTGCCCACCCCTCGCACCGGAGCGCCGAGTGCAGATGACCTGCTGATTCTGCTGGCGGTGGCCAGATTTGGCCGGTTCACCCGGGCCGCTGAGTCTCTCGGAATCAACCACACCACCATCTCCCGAAGGCTCTCGGTTCTCGAGTCACAGCTTGGCGGCCGTTTACTCGCCCGGTCCTCTGGTTCCTGGGAACTCACCGATCTCGGACACGAGGCATTCCTGGCCGCGGAGCAGGTCGAGACGGCGTTGAACGGCCTCGGGCCGCACCCGGCCGGCACCAGTGAACTTCGCGGGCTGGTGCGGTTGTCCAGCACCGATGGCCTGAGCGCCTACATCGTCGCCCCCGCCGTCGCCGAAGTGCAGCGCACCCACCCGCTGCTCAACGTCGAGATCATCACCGCAACGCGAAGGGTGCTGCAGCACCGATCAGGCCTCGACATCGAAATAGTGGTCGGCAAGCCGCAGGTGCACCGCGCCGAGACCCTGCATCTCGGCGATTACGTGCTAGGTCTCTACGTCTCCCGCGAGTACGCGGCAAACCGCGGCATCCCGACCACGCAGGCCGAACTGGCCAGCCACCCGCTGGTCTTCTATATCGACTCGATGTTGCACGTGGATGACCTCGACTCCTCGCGGAAGTCGATTCCGGCCGGCCCTTCTCCCCTGACCTCTACGAACGTCTTCGTACACGTTGAGGCCACCCGGGCGGGTGCTGGCATCGGCCTGCTGCCGTGCTTCATGGCCGATCGGCATGACGACCTGGTCCGGGTGATGCCGGGCGAGGTCGCCGCCAGACTGGCGTTCTGGCTGGTCGGCCGGCCCGAGTCGATGCGCAGGGAGGCGGTGAGGGCGGTCGTCGAGGCGATCCGGATCCGAATGGAGGACGCACGAGGAGAGTTACTTGGCATCCCGTCCGCACTCGGCAACTAGCGCTCGCCGACTAGCGCTCGCCGACTAGAGTTCGGCAACCAACGCTCGCCGCTCGGAGGGTTGCGCGGCCTCGTTGGACTTTGGTGATGATGTCTTGGGCGGTGACTTTCCAGATGAACGGCTTGGGGTCGGCGTTCCCGCGTGCGCGCGCAATGCCCTGCCCCCGATGCATGCTCCCCGTGAAGATGCATCCGATCCGCCATGTCGGGGCCACCTCGAACTCCCGCTCGTACGCCTTCCGGTTCTTGATGTTCGGCAACTCGGCGGCAGTGCCGAACTGGCACCAGCCGACGCACTCGTCTCCTGAGTAGACCAAGACCTGGTGAACGGTGCCGGCGGTGGTGTGGGCTTGCTTCGCGGCACGATTGCCCTCCGGTGTGGGAGCCTTGCCGAATCCCTCGGGATGGAAGCCCATGCACCAGCAGCCGCCCCACACGCCATTGTTCGCCTCGACCAAGGCTGCGAAGTCGTCCCACTTTTCCGGCGTCAGCAGACGCGTGTGGTACCCAGGGTCCACGATCATGGCGCTCAGCTCAGTCCACGCAGAGACAGAAGGGATGTCCCGCTGGGTCGAGGAGAACCCGGAAGGACTTGTCGGGCACGGTGGACGCCGTGCTGGCGCCGAGCCGGATCGCCGTCTCCTCGCCCTCATCGAGGTCATCCACGATCAGATCAAGGTGCATCTGTTGCGGCACATTCTGGTCGGGCCACTGGGGCGCTCGGTATCCCTCGACCTGCTGGAATGAGATGCAGTCGCTGCCATCGACGGGGCGGATCTCGGCCCAGCCCTCGTCGACCGTGACTCCCCAGTCGAGGAGCGAGCCATAGAACTCCGCGAGTGCTGTCGGGTCCGGGCAATCGATGATGACACCGGGAAAGCGTGCAATGGCCATGCCCGACACCCTAGCTTCGAGCGGCAGCGAAGACTACTGGAAAGGCCCCTCCACCGGATTAATTCACAGACGGACCACTAGCGCTCACGAACCAACGCTCGCCAACCAACGCTCGCCGACTAGAGTGGGCTGTCGTGGATGCCGTAAACACCGACCAGACACTGAACTCGCCCCCCAGCCCGCTCGTGGAGTTGATCGATCCGGGTTGGGCCGAGGCGCTTGCCCCTGTCGAGGAACAGATCCACCGGATGGGCGACTTCCTGCGTCAGGAAGTCGCGGCCGGCCGCAGCTACCTGCCGAGCGGCGACAACGTCCTGCGGGCTTTCAAGCGACCACTTGCCGAGGTCAAGGTGCTGATCGTCGGCCAGGATCCCTACCCCACTCCGGGCCACGCCGTTGGTCTGTCATTCTCGGTCGATAAGGCCGTGCGGCCGATACCTCGCAGCCTGACCAACATCTATCGTGAGCTGAGCGATGACCTGGGCATTCCGCCGGTGCCGCACGGCGACCTGACCGGATGGGCGGACCAGGGGGTCCTGCTGCTCAACCGGGTACTCACGGTCCGTCCAGGCGAGGCCGCGTCGCACCGGCGCAAGGGCTGGGAACAGATCACGGATGCCGCCATCGCCGCGCTTGTCGGCCGCGACCAGCCGCTGGTCGCAATCCTGTGGGGACGCGATGCCCAGTCCCTCCAGCCGGCGCTCGGCGACACGTCCTGTCTGTGCTCGGCGCATCCCAGTCCACTGTCGGCATCCCGTGGGTTCTTCGGCTCGAAACCGTTCAGCCGCGCGAACCAGCTGCTAGCCGACCAGGGGGTTGCCCCCGTTTCCTGGCGTCTTCCGGCGAGTCCTTAGCGGCGACGCAATGAAATTGCCGAACACGGCACCGACCGCGAGCGCGGCGGTAGCGCCCAACGCGGCGAAGAGGCTCGAGAGCGATGTCGCAAGGCTGACCGCCTCCTCCGGCTGCACCAACTGGTAGGCGGCGCCGAAGATCGACAGTCCCGGCAACAAGGGAAAAATGCCCGGGATGATCACGGTCACGGGTGGCGCGCCTAGCCGCAGCGCTATCACGCTGGCCAGTATCGAGACCACTGCGGCTGCCACGGCTGGAACCAGGATCGGGCCGAAGCCGAACTGTTGCATCACGAGCATGACGATGAAGCCGACGCTTCCGACGGCGGCGCTCGGCAGCACGAGACGCCTTCGGCTCTGATGCGCGATCGATCCGGTGCCGGCAACGATGAACGCCATCAGCACGCCGAGAATCGACGCGGCGAGCGGTGAGAGTCCGCTGACCAGGACATCGATCTCGTTGAGCCCGACCGACCGTCCGATCAGGGTGCCCATACCTATGCCGGACACGATTGCCGCCATCGCCATCAGCACGTTGATCATCCGTCCGGCCGCCGTCAACGGAAAGTTAGTGATGGCATCCTGCGCCGCGCTGAACAGGCTCATGGTTGGCAGCAGTGGGACGAGACCCGCGGCGATGACGTATTGCGGCCCGATCGGCAGGCCGACCCGGGCAAGCAGCATGGCCACCGTGGTGGTCAGCAGCGCAACGATGAGCACGTTGAACATGTACGGCATCCCGGTCCGGGCAAGCCGACGGCCCAGCCGGTCCATGCTGAACGTCATGAACGTCCCCACCAGGGCGCCGAGCCAGCCGCCGCCAAGGAGCACAACGAGGGCACCGGACAGCACGGCCCAGGACAGCGAGACCAGCCAACGATTGAACGGTTTGGGCTGCGTCTTGATCGCGTCCATCCGCGCGATAGCGTCCTCGCGCTCCAGCCGGCCGTTGGCCAGGTCGGACACCAACTGGTGCACGGCGGAGAGCCGGGCAAAGCTGATCGACTCGGAGCGGTTCACGCCGAGCACGGTCAGCGGCCGACCGTCGAAAGTCGTGTAGTGCACCATCACTGTCTGATAGGTGAGGTCGACGTCAACATCTTTCAAGCCACAGGCGGCAGCGACGGCGATCACGCTCACCTCGACGTCCGCGGTGCCCGCGCCGGAACGCAGCATCGTCTCACCCACGCTCAGCGCGAAATCGAGAATCCGCCGCGCCTCGGCGTCCGGGGGCGCCGACATTTCGTACGGCTTGCTGTAGGGCGTGCCGCGAAGCCGTTCGACGATCGGGATCGGCTGGGTGGCAGGCGAATTGTCCGAGATGATCCGCTTCACGGCCCGCCGGGCGATCTGCTCGGCACGCCTCGACTGCCGGTACTGTCGCGCCGTGGGAACACCGGTGGTGCTGATCAGCGGGCTCGGTCCGGACGTTGGCCATTGATCGTCCGGGACATGTTTGTCCTGGCCGCCAATTCCCGAGCTCACAGCGTCTTACTCCCTGACGTCGTACGGATCCGCAACGGACCCCGAGTTACTTTCAACATCCCACTGATAAACCTGCCGGCCCTCTACGAACACGGCCCGCACCCGCTGCGTGACGTCGAGCGGGTCACCGCTCCACAGCACGACATCGGCGTCACGTCCAGGTACCAGGGAGCCCACTCGATCGGACAGACCCAGCATCTGGGCGGGGTTTATAGTCAGCGCCCGCAATGCCTCGTCCCGGTCGAGCCCCTCCTTGACCGCGATCGCGGCCTGGTAGATCAGGAAGTCGATTGGCACAACGGGATGGTCGGTGGTTATTGCGATTTTCACGCCCGCCCTGGCCAGCAAGCCCGGGTTTCGAAGGTGCCGGTTGCGCAGTTCGACCTTGGATCGGCTGGTGAAAAGCGGCCCTATGATGACCGGGATGTTCTTTGTGGCGAGGACATCTGCGATCAGATGTCCTTCCGTTCCGTGGTTCACGACCAGCTTATAGCCGAACTCTTCCGAGAGCCGAATTGCGGTGGCGATGTCGTCGGCACGGTGTGTGTGCTGGTCCCAGGCCAGGTCACCGTCCAGCACCTTAGCGAGCACCTCCAGCGTTCCGTCACGGTCGAAATGCTTGCCCTCACGCTGCGCTTCGTCGCGTCGCCCGCGATAGTCCTCGGCGTCCCGGAAGGCGTCGCGAATCACGGCGGCTACGCCTTGCCGCGTCGAGGGCAACTGCTTCTTGTCGCCGTAGACCCGCTTCGGGTTCTCGCCGAGTGCGCTCTTGACGGACACCTCGGCCCTGAGCAGCATTTCGTCGACGATGCGTCCCCAGACTTTCAGGGCAACGGTCTGGCCACCGATCGGATTACCCGAACCCGGCTTGACGACGACGGTCGTGATGCCGCCGCGCAGAGCATCGCGGAACCCCTCATCGGCGGGGTTGACAGCGTCGATGGCCCGCAGACGGGCGCCATTGGGGTCCGTCATTTCATTGGTATCGTCGCCTGCCCAGCCTTCGGCTTCTTCGTCGATACCTACGTGGCCATGCGATTCCAGAAGTCCGGGAAGCACCCACTGTCCGGTAGCGTCAACAACCTCGGCATCGTCCGGGATCTGCAGATCCACGCCAACCGCGTCAATCTTTCCGTCCCGCAACAGCACGGTAGCGCCGGCTACCGGGGCAGCCGGCTGTCCCTTGTCGTCGGCTATCGGAACCACATAGCCGCCGGTTATCGCAATTGGCCGTCCCAGTGAAGTCACAAGCGCCACTCTCATCCGTTTCGATCGTGAAGAATTCTGCTCCCTACGATCTTGGCACGCCGGCCAGGGCGAACCGGAAAACCCCGGTGCGCCGCAGGCATGTCGCGATCATCCGCAGATCAGCCGAGGATAACGACATGCCGGCGAGAGCGCACACGCTTGGCCGGACGGGTCAGCGCTTGCGGGGCTTGTCACTCGGGACCAAACCCCAGAGCGCCAGGTAGATCAGGAACTGTGGTCCGGGAATCAGACACGACAGGACGAAGATGAGCCGGACGATGGTCGGTCGCATGTTGAAACGGTTGGCAATTCCGAGGCATACCCCGCCGATCAGGCGGCCCTGCCGAGGACGAACTAGTTCAGTCATTTTGATAGTCCTTATCTCTTGTGTATCTCCAGACTGGCATTTAATCGCCCGAACTTCGCTATCAAATCGGCGGTCGGGAGGGAATATCATCCTTTCGGCCGACCCGGTTCATCCTGGCGTCTGCGGATACCGGGTGCCGGTTGTCATCCTGCCGTGGCAGGCTAGGACCATGACCCGGTACATCTTCATTGGCGCAGGCGCAATCGGCGGCACGATAGGAGGCCGGCTCCATCAGTATCAGCACGTGCATGGGAGCCAGGTCGTGCTGGTCGCTCGCGGCAAACACGGAAAGGCGCTCGCCGGATCCGGCCTGACGCTTCGCTCCCCGCAGGACACCACCCGGGTGAGCCCCACTGTCGTCAGCGGGCCGGAGGAGCTCCAACTTGCGATTGGCGACGTCCTGGTGCTGACCACGAAGACCCAGCAAGCCGAGGCGGCCCTGCGGCAATGGGTGGACCGTCCGGTGTATTCGAATGACGGCAACGGGAAGGTCGTCGGCACAGCTGGCGAACGGCTGCCAATTTTCACGGCACTGAACGGCGTCGCCAGCGAACGGATGGCGCTTCGGTACTTCCGCCGGGTTTTCGCGGTCTGTGTCTGGCTGCCCGCCGTACACCTGTCGGCCGGTGAGGTCCTTGTACGGATTGCGCCAGGAAGTGGCACGTTCTTTATCGGCAGGTATCCCGCTCAGGCTACGGATGGCGGCCGGCCCGGCGCATCGCCCGCGGCGGACGTCGATGATCGCAAGGTGCTGGACCGGCTCGCCCACGACTGGACGGCAAGCAGTTTCACCGTGCATCTGCGGCCCGACGTGATGAACTTCAAGTACTCGAAGCTGATGTCGAACCTGGCTAACGGCCTGCAGGCCCTGCTGGGCACAGATGGCGCCTCGTACACCCACTTGGTCGAGCAGGTTCAGGACGAGGCCAGGCTGGTATATCAGGCGTCCGGCGTCCGTACCGCACCATCCGAGGAGGAAGCTGCCCTGCGAAATGGCGCATTCGACGTGCAACCTGTCCCCGGAGAGCCGACGGGCATGGGTGGATCGTCCTGGCAGTCCCTGGCTCGAAACACCGGCTCGGTCGAAACCGACTTTCTCAATGGCGAGATCGTCTACCTGGCCCGGTTGTACGGCGTCCCAGCCCCTATGAACGAAGTCGTCCAGGGAATGACCCGCCGGGCAGCCGCTGCCGGGTCCACGCCGGGCGACATAAACGTCAGCGAGGTTGAGCTGCGTTTCAGCACGGCGATGAAGGAAGCAGGACAATGACGTACACCAGCTACTGCGCGCTCGGGGACTCATTCTCCGAAGGGATGAATGACCCCGCTCCCGACGGCGCGCCGGACAGGTATCGCGGCTGGGCCGACAGGCTGGCCGAACTGCTGACCACGAGCACGACGGGCTCCCCCGACCTGACCTACGCCAACCTCGCCATCCGCGGTCGGCTGCTCGACGCGATCATTGCCGAGCAGGTGCCGCGCGCGCTCGAACTGAAGCCGGATCTGGTGTCCCTGGTCGGCGGCGGCAATGACTGCATTCGGCCTGGCGCTGACCCGGACGCTCTTGCGGCGAAACTGGATGACGCCGTCGTCCGGTTGCAGGAGTCCGGCGCAACGGTTCTGCTCGCTACCGGCTTCGATACCCGGATGACTCCGCTGCTGCGCGCGATCCGGGGCCGGGTCGGGATCTTCAACGCGAATATCTGGACGATAGCCCAGAGACGAGGCGCATTCGTCCTGGATAGCTGGGGCCTGAAGCCGCTACATGACCTGAGCCGGTGGTCTGAGGACCGCCTGCATCTTTCCGCCGAGGGCCATGAGATCGTCGCGCAACAGGCACTGGCCGTGCTCGAGGGGCGCCCTACGCCCGAAGCCGGCCAGGTGCCGGTCGCACGGCCGGCTCGCCCGCTGCGCCAGGCGGTCAATGAAGAGGCAGCCTGGGTCCGGCAGCATCTCGCACCGTGGGTCGGCCGGCGTATCCGCCGCACTTCGTCCGGCGACGGCCGCAGCGCCAAGGAGCCCGAGCTGCGCCGAGTCAGGATGTAGCGCGGAAAGATCCAGGACACAGACTAGCTACTCCCAGGTCGCGGTATCCGGATCGATGCCGTGGTGGCGCGCGGACTCGTCGATGCTCTGGCGGAACCACGTGGCGAGCCCGTCTCCGATCCCGTTGTAGTACGACGAGAATCCTGGGTCGGTCTCGAACATCCGGCCCAGGCACACCTGCATCTGTCGCGTCAGTGGGAAGAAGTTCGAGAACAGCTCCCGGTGGCGCTCGGCGAGTTCATCCGCCTCCTCGCTCCCCGGCTCGACGCCTCGGCTCACAGCATCGGCGAAGTCGCGCTGGAGAGCAGACATGGCCTTGGAGAGTGCCCGCCATTGGCTTTGCGACCGGGACGCGGAGCGCTCCGCAAATTGCGCCCACTGCCTCGACCCTCCCCACACGAAGCGGGCCGCGCGCGATCGCTGCGGGTCCCAATCTTCGCCGAAGACCTCACGCTGCTCGTCGTCACTCATCAGGATGCCGCGCTCGTGCGCGTCAGTCATGCGCTCGAGTCGTTCGTCGAGCTGCTGCAGATCGTGAATCCGTTCGGCCAGCTGCGCCCGCTGCTCGCGCAGCGTATCTCCGATCTCCGCGGTCGCATCATCGAGCACATCACGAATCGCGTCGAGCGTCAGGCCGGCCCCGCGATACGCCACGACCCGGCTAAGGCGCTCGAGGTCATCCCAGGTGTAGAGGCGGTAGCCGGCGGGCGTGCGGCGGGACGGCGATGCGAGACCGATCTCGTCCCAGTGGTGGAGAGTGCGCACGGTCAGGCCGAGGAGGTCGGCGGCGACGCCGACCGTCGCATCCTCATCGATCTCGTTGTCAACCATCCCTGTCATTGTGCTCCTTCTTCGGAGTCTCCCGGCGCGAAGATCCCAACGGACGCGAAATCGCGCCCCACGTCGCTGTCGGGAGTGAACGGCGTCGCCGCAGTGAACGTGACGTGCGTCCCCTCCGGAGTGATGACACCGATGTCGCGCGTTCTCCACGCCGTGTCGTACGGCCCACTCACCGAATCCGGTGACAGGGCTCGACATGCGTCGGCCACGGATTCGAGTTGACCGAGTACGCATGAGACGAACACCTGAACCGTCGACGCCGCTGACGGGGCCGCATCGTCGTCCGCGGGAACGAGCAGGACGTCCTGGAACGCCCAACGTCGCAGATGCACGATCTGCCCGGGAACGCTGAACAAGTCGATGAACCCCAGTCCGCGGACCCAGAAATCTGTGGACGCGTGAAGGTCCCTCGTTGGGATCTTCACGAACATCGGCATCGCGTAAATACCGAGGAACGGATCCGGCGCGACTGCGTCCGGGCCATCGGGAACGGGGCTCATCTCGAATGCATTGAAGTAATCAGTCATGTGAGAAAGTCTGAATCCTCACGTCGCGTGAGGGTCAAACTCACGCGGTCGGGGGGCACATTCTCAGTCCCCGAAGAGCGCGAGATCCAGCCCGCGACACGCGGCGATTGCGTCCCCGCGAAGGCACCTCCGCCTCGGTGGGCTTCACCTGCCAGCGGTGACGTGAGAGGACGTCATCACGCACCGAAAGCCCTTGCCGTAAGGGGATTCTGGCGAACGTTAGCGACAACCGCTCCAGGCCGCGAAACGCGATCGCGCCAGAAACGATGGCGGTCTCAACCGGTCAACGCACCACCCCTGAAGAATCGAACGGGAGGTGCGCGTGGGATCGCGGCTGGATGGTCGAGCAGGGCAATCGCCGGTTTGGTCGGGTGCGCTCCGTCAACGGTCTCGAGGGAGATCGCCCGCAACGGTGGACGCGCCGCGTACCGTGCGACGTCGGCGGATCGAGCTGCGTGGGAGCGGGCCAGGCGGCCGAAGGCATCGCGCCTCGAGTCGCGGCCGGAGCTGTTGCGGATCGTGCGGGAACGGTTGACGTTGGACTGGTCGCCGGAGCAGATCGCACACTGGTTGCGGCGCGCGCATCCGCACGATCCGCTGCTGCGCATCTCGCACGAGACGATCTATCGCTCGATCTACGTCGCTGGTCGTCGCGAGCTGGGAGCGGGGTCTGCGAAGCATCTGCGTTCGGGACGGTCGGTGCGGCGGGCGAGGGTGCCGCAGCGCGCACATGGCCGTGGGGTGCTGCGCAACATGGTCTCGATCCGCGACCGACCGGTCTGTGTGAGCGAGCGCGCCGAGATCGGCCACTGGGAGGGCGACCTCGTCATGGGAGCCCGCCCGTCCGCCGTCGCGACGCTCGTTGAACGCTCGACCCGCTACGTCCGGGTCGTCCCGTTGCCGGACGGTTACAAGGCGGCGGTGCGTTCGGCGATCGCTGCTGACCTCGCCCTGTTGCCTCCGGCGCTGCGGAAGACGCTCACGTGGGACCGCGGGCGGGAGATGGCCGAGCATCAGCAGCTTTCGGCAGATCTGGGCTTGGAGGTGTACTTCTGTGATCCGCGCTCGCCCTGGCAGCGCGGCAGCAACGAGAACACGAATCGGCTCCTGCGGCAGTACCTCGCGAAGGGGGCCGACCTGCGACGGTTCTCCCGGGTCGACCTCGAAGGGATCGCGGACCGCATCAACACGCGCCCGCGTCGCGTGCTCGGATGGGCAAGCGCGGCCGAGTCGTTCCTGCCCCACCTCCACGGCGAGCCCTCGCCACCAGCTCGCAGCCCGCTTGCGCTGGTTGACGCCTGATCAGCTGTCGGCGGCCTTCAGCGCGTTGGAGCGGCGGTAGAAGGTGGCCCAGGACATGCCGAGGTCGCGTGCGACCTGCGCGGCCGGCGTGCCGCCCTCGACCAGGCGGAGCGCGCTGCGGACCTGACTGTCGGTGATGCGGCGTGGGCGACCGCCGAGGTCTTGGCCTGCCGCGCGTCGCTTGGCGATGGAGTCGGTGACGCGTTCGCGCTTGATCTCGTGCTCCATCTGGGCAAGCGCGGCCATGATCGTGAACAGCATCGACCCCATCGGCGTCGAGGTGTCGACGTCGCCACCTCCCAGGTTCGGCACGCGCAGGCCTGCACCTCTGGCGCGCAGCTCGTCGGCGAACGCGAGCATGTTCTGCGTCGAGCGTCCGAGGCGGTCGAGTGTCGTGATGACGAGGGTGTCGCCCTCGGCGTTCAGTGGAGTTGGTCCGGCAAAGGTGAGGACTCTACGAGACGTCTCGTATCGCTAGGGATGTGAGAACGCGAGCGGCCGGATGTGGCATCGGCGGCGCCGAGGTCAACGACCAGGGCCGTTGGCATGCCGACCGCGGCCATGATCGCGAGGAACGCGACATAGATCGGTACGACACCGATGAGCGGCGCGGGATCTGCGGCAATGGCTGGACCTACATCGATTGGTGGGCAGCGAATGAGCTCGACCGCCGATCGGCAGTCGGCACTCGACCGATCCCGTCGACTCCTATGCGGTTCTTGGGATCGTCGGCATCATTGAGACCACCAGGCGTCTCAGCACGTCAGGGGGCACGCCGTCGTGCGCCCGGATCGCCAGACCGTCGACGACCATGCCGATGGCGTGGGCGAGCGCAAGCGTGTCGGTGCCGGCTGGGATCTGACCGTCTTGGACGCCGAAGTCGAGCCTGGCCTGGGTGCGACGCGCTCCGTCTTCCCTGATGGCGGCAAGTGCGCGGGCGACATCGGTGTCTCGCTCTCTCAGGCTGACTGTAGAGAGGGTGACCAGACATCCGAGGTGAGCCCCCGGGGCGGAGACGACCTCAACGGTGTCGTCGAGAAACTGGCGAACCGCTGGCACGATGCGCGACCCGCCCTCGAAGGCGTCCCACACCGGCTGCCAGACAGTGCGTTCGTAGTACTCGACGACGTCGAGGAACAGCTGTGACTTGCTGCCGAAGGCGGCGTACAGGCTCGGCGGGTTGATCCCGATCGCGGCGCAGAGCTGGCTCACTGAGGTCGCCTCGTAGCCGTGCTCCCAGAACAGGTCCATCGCAGTCTCGAGTGCTTGCTGACGATCGAAGCCGCGGCGTCGACCGCGCGCAGGCTCCCGTGCACTCGTGCTCGTCATTGCGTCTCCAGAAAGTTGACGATTCTATGTAACGGTCACTACAGTATCAGTTGTAGTGACCGCTACATAAGGCTGATGAGTGCGAGGAGCGCAAATGTCTGACACGACGTACGTCCAGGAGTACAACGCGGTGCTGGAGACGCTGGCCAAGTACATCGAGGGCTGCGCGAAGGCCGAGGGGTCGCTCATGCGCCCCGCCTTCCACCCTGACGCGGTGATGTTCAGCGCCGCCGACTCTGCGGTGATCCGTGTGCCCGTCTACGACGATCTGTTCGACGGGATTGATAACGACTTCAAGCCGTCGACGCCGAGCTCGGCGGTCGTGACGGTGGACATCGTGGGCAACGTCGCCAGTGCGCGCGTCGACTCCGACGACGTTGACGGCTTCCGCTTCAGCGACTTCTTCCACCTTCTCAACGCCGACGGGCAGTGGCAGATCGTGGCCAAGACGTTCTACACCCACCCCAGCACCGCGAGCTGACACCAGCCAGCGCCGGGCGCTCCGGCCAGGAGCGCCCCGGCCACGCTGCGGGTTCCCGCTTGTTCAACCAACCAACCGACCGCTTGCTTGCCATCGGCAGCCCCAAAGGAGAAATCTTGTCTGCAACCCTTCTCGAGCCGTACACGATCCGCGGGGTGTCCTTCCGCAACCGCATCGCGATGTCCCCGATGTGCATGCACTCGGCGACCACGACCGGGATCGCCACCGACTTCCATGTCGTCCACTACGGTTCGCGAGCCCTGGGCGGCACTGGCCTGGTCATGACCGAGACCGCAGCGGTCGCACCGAACGGCCCGATCGGCCCCGGCGACCTCGGGATCTGGGATGACATGCACGTCCCCGGCCTTCGTCGCGTCGTCGACGCAGTCCACCTGGTGGGTGGCCGTGCAGGGGTGCAGATCGGCCACGCCGGCCGCCAGCTCGGCCTGCCCGAGCAGACCGCCGTGGCTCCCTCCGCGATCGCGTGGGGACCAGGCTCACGCACCCCCGAGGAGCTCACCCAGGCCGGCATCGCAGAGATCGTCGAGGCCTTCGGCGCCGCCGCAGAGCGCGCGGCCCAGGCAGGGTTCGACGTCATCGAAGTGCACGCCGCCCACGGCTACCTGCTCAACCAGTTCCTCTCCCCGATCTCAAACAAGCGCACCGACGACTACGGGGGCGACCACGCCGGGCGGTACCGCATCGTCCGCGCCGTCCTCGACGCCGTCCGTGCCGTCTGGAGCGGTCCGCTCTTCGTCCGCATCTCCTCGACCGACTACGTGGAGGGTGGCAACACCCCGGATGACTACGTCATCTTCGGGCGGTGGATGAAGGAGCAGGGCGTCGACCTCATCGACGCCTCCTCCGGTGGCACCGCGCCGGTCAAGGTGTCCTCGTTCCCAGGGTTCCAGGTTCCTGCCGCGGAGCTCGTCCGCCGCGAGGTCGGGATCCTCACCGGCGCCGTGGGTCGCATCGAGACCGGTCAGCAGGCCGAGGACATCCTCCAGAACGGACGCGCCGACCTGGTGTTCGTCGGGCGCGAGATGCTCAAGGACCCGTTCTGGGCACGCACCGCCGCCGACGAGCTCCGCAGTCCGATCGAGCCGCCCGCGCAGTACACCCGGTACGGCTCGGTGTGGCAGCGTACCCAGCCCCCGCTCCCCGCAGCACCGCTCGACGAAACGGTTGCCGCATAAGAAGCGCACGCTAGACGGGCCTGGCCTGTGCACTAGCCTGCCAACTTGGCATGCATCAAGAACGATGGCGGTCTCACCGCATCATCGACCAGGTGGTGCGTTGACCGGTTGAGATCGCCATCGTTCCGGTGGACGGGGCAACACCGGTGACTGTCGCCTTCTAGTGCGGCGTGCGCAGATTGGCGTAGTTTGCCCAAACCCGCCGGCACGCACCTTCCGTCGATCGGCGGTGTGACCGACAATCCCGATATCGATACTTCCCGGTCCTGTATCCATCGCGAAACGTCCACACATGCGACTGATCCTAACGCCACTCCCCCTCGACCACCGTCACTAGCACCGTCGCGCCGTCCGTCCAGAAGTCCGCGACCTGATCCGCGGGCAGGCCGAGGAACTTATACAGAGCGGCGAGGTGCTCGTGGGGATTCATGGCGTCGAGACTATCGTGAAGCTGGTGGCTGCACTTTTGCTGCGCGAGAGGCGATGCAGCAAGAAAGGAAGATGTCCCTGACCGGCATACGTGCTGGTCAGGGACATCTGGGAGCAGAGCCGACTGTCGGGTTCGAACCGACGACCTTCGCTTTACAAGAGCGGTGCTCTACCAGCTGAGCTAAGTCGGCGCACTTTACGCAATGCCACTTTACGCATTGAACACTGCGCAACGGGCACGCTCGATGTTAAACCACAATTGGGTTCGGGCGCACATCGAGCGTGCCTTCGGCCAGCTCAGGTTTCGCGGACAGACAGCTACTTCGTCGGTGCGACGGATGGGCTTTCGGTGGGATCGGCACCTTCGTCCAGCGCGCCGGCCGCCTTAAGCACAGTGAACGCGAATGCCTCGGGATCCTGCCAGTCGGTTCCGACATCCTCGCCGTTCAGCAAGACGGTCGGCGTCGCGCTGACGTTGTCCTCGGCAGCGGCGTCATTGACGGTCTTCACCCAGTCGCCGTAGTGCAGGTTGGTCACGCATTCCGTGAACGAGACCGGCTCGTCGTCCTCGGATTTGGTCTTGATTGGTGCCTGGACGTCGACGCCTGCCTCCTTCGCGTACGTGATCAGGTCCTCATCGGGCAGTCCCGTGCCGCCTTCTTCAGGCTGATTCTCAAACAGCGTGGTCATGTAGCCGAGGTACTTGTCCGGCGCGACATCCGAAAGGCAGGCAGCCGCGTTGGCTGAGCGGGTCGAGTACTTGGTGCCTCCCGACATCCGGTCAAGGAAAGGCAGCGGAACGTACTCGATGGAAACGTTCCCTGCCTGCGCCCAGGAGTTGATGTTCGCACCGTTCAACTCTTCGAACGTCTTGCAGACCGGGCATTGGAAATCGAGGTAGACCTTCAGGTGAGCGGCGCCCTCGTTCAAATTCTCGCTTGCCGGTGTCAGGCCCTCAGGGATGTCGCCCTTCTCGGCGTCCGGCGAAGCGATGACCTCGCCGCCTTTTCCGAAGGTGATGCCTTCATTGGCATAGTTGACCGGAGCGACAGCAGGCTTGTTGGCGTTGACGATGACGACGCCGACGACCACGACGAGCGCCAGGACGACAGCGGCGACCCCACCGCGCAGGATGAGTTTCCCGCGACGCTCCTTACGCTCCTGCACTTCGGCGATCTGCCTGGCCTTTTCACGGGCGGCCGTGCGCTGCTGGGCCTTACCGGCCGGGGACGGCTGCTTCTTCTTGCTGGTTGCCATGGTTCCTCAAAAGATAAGTCTGGATGAATGACGCGAGTCTTCGTGTCGGTGGCTCCGCCTGCGATCGTGCCGGTCGAGTGACTTCAGCAGTCAGCGGCTATGCGGCGAGCCCGAACCGGACCGGAGGCCCGCGGCGATAGCGAAGTCCCGGCGTGAATTCAGGCACCCATACCTGGCGCTCGAAGACGCCGTCTCGACGAATCGACGACGAGGTCACATTGTGCTGGCAGAGCCCAAGCAGACGATCCCAGACTTTGCCGAGACAGCTGCTCAACCGCGCCAGCGCGGCAACGACGCGGCGGCTCAGCAGAATCGTGCCAATGTGCGCCGTCAGCGCGAGAGCCAGGAAGCCGCCGGTCCATGCCATTGCGACGCCGACTTCCCCTCCGAGCGCGACGGTCTCCGCCGGACAGTAAGGAGAGACGTGCAGCAGCGCGAACTTCATCCCGATCGTCGCCGCGTCCGCCGCCAGCTGCACGCAGTGTCCAACGTGATGGCTGACGCTGAGGGTCCGGACAGTGACCAGGGCAATGCCGAGCAGCAGGCCGACGACGACGGTCAGTTGCCACAACAGCGGAACTAGGTTCATTGAGCCGACAACTCGGCGGCGGCACTCAAGGACTCGGCGGCGGCACTCAAGGACGCGGGGGCGCGATGCCGAAGAGATCGTCGCCCGCCACGTCATGTCCACGCGGCAATCCTATGCGCTGCCTCGCTAGTTGACGAAGTTCAGCGGAGACTCCGGCAGCGGCCACCAGGTGACGGCCGCACCGCCGAGCGCCGTTGTCACGCCGAGCAGCGCAAGTGCCAGGAAGATCAGGATGGCAATAGACGCACCGAGTCGCCCGGGCGTCATTGCCCGAAGCGTGACTTTCGTGCCCCTTCGCAAGCCCTGACCGCCGGGTCCCCACCAGGCGGTCAGGGTGGCCAGCGCGGCGCCGGCCCAGAGCGAAAAGGTGATGACTCGTTCGGCGGGCAGCCCGTCCGCTCCTGCCAGCCAGACCAGGATCGCGCCGGACAGCCCTGCGATCAGCGGCAGGATGGCGGCAACCACAGAGACGAGCAGCGAGAGCAGGAGCGAACCGGGAATGGCGCCAACCGTCGTCATCCCGCTGACGGATCCCGGCCCCTGGCGATACGCCTTCCACTCCCTCACCCGGGAGACCCGGCCAACGGTGCGGGCGATCACACCGAATACCAGGGCGAGCAACAGCACGACTCCGGGACCGAGCCCGGCTACCGAAATGCAGGCGAGCAGCAGGGCGGCGATGGTACCGGTGCGCGATGGCGGCGGCTGTGGCGGCTCGATCTGCGCCGGATAGTGTCCGGGGTATTCACCCCGCGGGCCCGGATACTCAGCCTGCTGGCTCGGCGCCGGGTGCTGCCGAGCGACCTGACCGTAAGGAGCGTACGGCTGGTGCTGCCGGCCGTCCTGACCGTATGGCGCGGACTGTGGGGTCGGCGCAGCCTGGCCGGACTGGCCATACGGCGGGTACTGGCTGTTCAGCGAGTTCGTCATGCCCTGGCCGGAGAGACCCTGGCCGGACTGGCCATACTGCGAGTCCTGAGTCGGCGGGGGTGGCGACGGATAGTAGTCGTAATCAGCCTGCCGAGGCGCCGCCATCAGCTCCGTCTGCGCGGCAGGCGGCTGGTCGTAGACGGTGGTGGGCTCTGATCCGCTGACAGGCGGCACGAAGATTCCACACCGGGTGGGCAGCCGCGGCAGCTCGCCGGACTCAATGTCGACGAGGGCGTCCAGGATCTCGTCTCCGGACGGACGACGCTCAGGATCGGGATGCAAGCATGCCTTCAGCAGGTAGCCGAAATTCTCCGGGACATCGGCGACATCCGCGCTTCCGCGCTGAACCCGGCCGAGGACTGCCTCTAGCGGGCCGCTGCCGAAGGGATTCGCACCCGTTGCGGCGAACGCCATCGTGGCCGCCCAACCCCACCAATCGGTGGCTGCCGTCGCCGGGTCACCCTCGGCAACTTCTGGGCTTAAGTAGCCGGGGGTTCCCATCACCAAACCGGTGGCTGTGACCTGAACCTCGTCCGCGACCTGGGCGATCCCGAAGTCGATCACGACCGGCTCGCCGTCGAGCAGCATGACGTTCGCCGGCTTGAGGTCCCGGTGCACGATACCGGCTGAGTGGACTGCATCCAGCGCGTCGAGCAGGCCGTGTCCCAGATGCACGAGTTCGTCCTCGGCAAACGGGCCATGCTCGGCAACGTCATCGGCAAGCGACATGCCAGGAACGTACTGAGTCACCAAAAAGGGCCTGTCAGCCTCTAGTTCGGCATCGATCACTTCGGCAACCCGCGGATGTCGCACCCGCTGCAGGGTGCGAACTTCCCGAGCCAGCCGGCGGCGAGCTTCCGGATCCATCGCCACATGGGCGTGCAGCACCTTTACGGCGACCTCGGCACCGTCGGCATCCACGGCCCGGTGCACGACGCCCATTCCACCCTGGCCCAATCGTTCGGCCAGACGGTAACCGCCCACGTATATCTCATCCGCCACCTGATCTACGGTACTTGACCGGATAAAGTCATACATGACTACTTCTACCTCTGGGGTGCCGTGAACAAAAAGCCTGCAAAATTCGACTTGGTTGTCGTAGCAAACCGCCTGCCGGTGGACCGGGAAGTTGGCCCGGACGGCGAGGCAGGGTGGCGCCAGTCACCCGGCGGCCTGGTCACCGGTCTGGCTCCGGTTATGAAGACTCACGACGGCGCGTGGGTTGGCTGGGCCGGTACTCCCGACGAGGAAATTGAACCGTTCGACCTCGACGGCATGCGACTCGTTCCCGTTCCGCTCAGCAATGACGAATTCACTCAGTACTACGAGGGGTTCTCGAATGCCACGCTGTGGCCGCTCTATCATGACGTCATCGCACCGCCCGAGTTCCACCGCACCTGGTGGGACGCCTATCTGCGGGTCAACGAGCGATTCGCCCAGGCTGCCGTGACCGTCGCCGCGGAGAACGCGGTGATCTGGATCCATGACTACCAGTTGCAGCTCGTTCCCGGCATGATCCGCAAGCTCCGGCCGGACGTCAGGATCGGATTCTTCAACCACATTCCGTTCCCGCCGTACGAGATCTTCGCGCAGCTGCCGTGGCGCAAGCAGATCCTGCACGGCCTGCTCGGCGCAGACCTGATCGGTTTCCAGCGCCCCTACGACTCGGCGAACTTCCTGCGTGCGGTCCGCCGAAACGTCGGCACAGTGGCACGGAACGGCCTGGTCCGGGTCACGGACGAAAACGGCGAGGAGAGTCATACCGCCAAGGCGCAATCCTTCCCGATCTCCATCGATGCCGCGGAGCTGGAGCGGCTGGCACTGAAGCCGGAAATCCAGGAACGAGCCCGCCAGATCCGCGAGGAGGTCGGCAACCCGGAAGTCCTGATGCTCGGTGTGGATCGGATGGACTATACGAAGGGAATCCGGCACCGGATCAAGGCATTCGCCGAGTTGCTGGAAGATGGGGCCCTTTCGGTCGGCGAGGTCACCCTGGTGCAGATCGCGACACCCAGCCGCGAGCGCCTGGAGCATTACAAGCAGATCAGGCACGATGTCGAACTCGCCGTCGGCCGGATCAACGGCGAGTACGGCGGGCTGAGCACCCAGGCAGTGAACTACCTGCACCATTCCTTCCCGCGCGATGAGATGGTGGCGTTCTACCTTGCTGCCGACGTCATGCTGGTGACTGCATTGCGCGACGGGATGAATCTCGTGGCGAAGGAGTACGTGGCGACCCGGGTCAATCACGACGGCGCACTCGTGCTGAGCGAGTTCACCGGCGCGGCGGACGAGCTGCGCCAGGCGGTGCTGGTCAACCCGCACGACATCACCGGGCTCAAGGCCGGAATCATGAAGGCGGTCGAGATGACGCCCCGGGAGTCCGCCCGCAGGATGCGCGCACTTCGACGACGGGTCGCCGAGGACGACGTCCAGCACTGGTCACGTATGTTCCTCGAGACACTGGCTGGTTTGCGGCGTGACAATTAATCCCGGCCACAGCCGCAATCCCGGCAGCGACGGCCCCGGGTCAGCAGAACTCGACGCCGCGCTGCGGCAATTCGCCCAGCGGCCGCAGATCCTCGTCGCGCTGGATTTCGACGGCGTCCTGGCACCGTTCGTGCGCGACCCGGATGCGGCCGCGCCGATGCCCTCAAGCGTTGCCGCGGTGCATCGTCTGTCCCGTGCGGGCGTGCACATCGCCTACATCTCGGGCCGGCCGCTTGCGGATCTGCGGAGCCGGGCCGAAGCGCCAGCGGGTGCCGTGTTCGTCGGCAGCCACGGCGCTGAGGTGGCTATGAACGGCGATGATGGAGCCGATGCCGATGCTGTCGAGCTGAGCACGGATGAGGCGGATCGACTCGCGGCGCTCAACTCACGCCTGGCGTCGGCACTTTCCCGGACCCCGAACACCTGGCTGGAGTCCAAACCGGCGGGGGTCGTCGTGCATACCCGCGGCGCCGATGAGGACGAGGCAGCGCGGGCACTTGAACAGGCCCGCGAAGCCGCCGCCGACTTCCCCACCGTCAAGGTCACCAAGGGCCATCATGTGCTTGAGTTCGCGCTCCGGCACAGCAACAAGGGTGAGGGCCTCAGCCGGGTCCGGAGCAGCCTGCGTCCCGAGGCCGTGCTGTTCGCTGGCGATGACACGACTGATGAGGACGCCTTCGCAATTCTTCGCCCGGAGGATGTCGGCATCAAGGTCGGGCCGGGCGAGACCGCCGCCCGTTACCGGGTGCGTGACCCGCAGCAGGTGAGCGACGTCTTGGAACAACTCGCGGAACTAGTGGAGAGCCGAGACGGTTAACTCGCGGCGGCTGGCGGGCGCTAGCGCCGCGGCGGGGGTGCCGTGGACGCCCGAAGCACCAACTCGGCCTGATAGCTCAGCTCGGCCGCTTCGGGCAGCACGACTCCCGGTCCCGTCGTTTGCCGCTCGATCTGGCCCAGGATGTCGGTAACGGCGGCCTCGGCCATAAATCGCCACGGCGGTGTGATCATGGTCAGGGCGGGGTCGGTCATCGTTCCGCCATCCACGTCGCCGACCCCGAGGATCGAGAGCTGGTCCGGCACGCTCACCCCGAGGCTTCGGGCCGCCTGCAGCGCGCCCATCGTGAGGCTGGGGGCTCCTGTGATCAGCGCGCTGCAACCCGCGCGCAGCAGGGTGGATGCCGCCTGCGCACCTGCTTCCATGCCGTGCGGCGAGGTGACGACCGGCGCCTGGGCGCGAGTGCCGGCGATGTGCAGCCGGCCGGCAACCGACCGCCGGAAAGCCTGCACCGCCGCAGAGGAAAGCGGATCCGCCGCAATGCTCAGGCCGAGCTGGCGGTGTCCGAGCTGGGCCAGATGTTTTACCGCAAGGTCGATGGCCGCGCCAAGATCGACCGCCATCCGGGACACTCCGGGTTCGGCCGCTGTCCCGACAACAAGCCTGGGTATGTCGGCGGCCACCAATTCGGTGAGCGTTTCGGTTGCGCCTGTGTCGCCGATCCAGACGATCCCATTCACTCCGCGTAGCAACAACTGGTCCAGCGGGCTGGTCGGACTACTTGAATTCCGTCCGGCATGTGTCGTGCTTCGGTAGTCCGAATCGTGCGGAACATGCACCACGACCGGAAGGCAGACGGCGTTTTGCAGCGCCCTGACCAGTTCCTGCCTGAGCTGGAACCAGGGGTCATGCCAGTAAACGGTGAAGCCGGGAGCCACGATCCCGACCACCGGATTCGCTTCGACCGGCGATGTCGGCCGGGCGTAGCCCAGCACATCGAGTGCGGCGAGGACGGCTTGCCGGGTCGACTCCGAAACGCCCGGTTTATCGCGCAGCACCCGGGAAACCGTCGCCACGCTTACTCCTGCCCGAGTCGACACATCGGATAAGCGCAACACCATTGCCTTAAGTTATCGCACCCGCCTGAGCGGCCGCTTACAAGCGGGTACGCGCGGTCGAGCCCCGGACCAGCAGTTCCAGTGGCAGCTCGGGGGTCTCTGTAGCCGCGATCGGAGCAGCCTGACCAGGTTCAAGGTTGGCGATCAGCAGCTCGCTGATTGCTAGCGCGATTTGGTCCGCATTCAGCCGCAGCACGCTAAGCGGCGGATTGGCGAATTGCGCGCCGATACTGTCGGAAAAATCGATCAGCGAAACATCACGTGGAACCGCCATCCGGTGCTCCCTGATCGCTGACAGGGCTCCGTGCGTCTGCAGCTGGCTTTGACAGATCAGCGCGGTGCAGGTCGCATCGAGCAACTGACGTGTCGCCCGCTGGCCTCCACTGACGGTTCGGGGCGCCGGCACAATCCATCGGTCGATATCAGGGTCGACGAGCCTGGTCGGGTGCACCCGGTGCAGTGCGGACCTCAACTCGGCCCTGACCGGCCCCTCGGTGTCACAGACCATGCCGATCCGGCGGTGACCGAGACTTTCAAGATGCTGGACGGCCATTTCCAGCGCTCCGGCAACATCCAGCCGCGCGGCGACCCCACCGCTGCCTGCGTCATCCGGCGTACTCTCGCCGGTAAGTCCCAGCCGAACGAACGGCACGCTGCGTGATAACTCCGGGGGCCGGTCAACGACCGCCGGCGTCGCTATCGCCGCGACCGATCCGTTCATCAGCAAATCGAAATGACTCAGCCGGCGGGAGCCCTCGCCGGCCAGAACAACGGCGACACACAGGTCGTTGTCTTCCAGGCGCCTGGACAGCTCATGGATTGCCGCAGACTGCCAGCTTTCGGGCTGGGCGGGCACGACCAGCCCGACCATCCTGCCGGTGCTCCGCTGCAGCAGCGTCGAGCGGTTGTAGCCGAGTCGCTCGATTGCGCCCCTGACCTTTTCCCTCGTAGCTGGCGCGACCTTTCCCCGTTCGCCAAGCACCCGGGAGACCGTGGCAAGAGAAACTCCTGCCTCTTCCGCGATATCGGGCAGCCGAACGTCCATAGGAATCACTGTAGCGGCCCACGGCTAGTAAGAATTTATAGTGGCAATCTTCACTGGTTTCGGGTTTTTGTGGCAGTGAGCGATCGGAATCAATTACGATCAGAAGGCTCAAAGGCGAGTTTTTTGAGCCGACGGCATTGCAAAAGCGCACTGCCGGTACCCATCACAACGGATCGTCTGGCACGTACCTGCCAGTGAAGGGACAGATTGCTCATGGCTACTGTCACATTTGACGCCGCAACCCGGGTGTACCCCGGCGGCGACCGCCCCGCAGTCGACCAGCTGAACCTCGAAGTCGCCGACGGTGAGTTCCTTGTTCTGGTCGGACCGTCAGGTTGCGGGAAGTCCACCTCATTGCGAATGCTTGCCGGCCTCGAAGACGTCAACTCCGGCCGGATTCTGATCGGCGACCGCGACGTCACCGATGTACCGCCAAAAGACCGCGACATCGCCATGGTTTTCCAGAACTATGCGCTCTACCCGCATATGAGCGTCGCCGACAACATGGGCTTTGCGCTCAAAATCGCCGGCGTGCCGAAGGAAAAGCGAATGGAGCGCGTCCGGGACGCAGCTAAACTCCTCGACCTCGAGGATTACCTGGACCGTAAGCCGAAGGCGCTCTCCGGCGGCCAGCGCCAGCGGGTTGCGATGGGCCGGGCAATCGTCCGCGAACCACAGGTCTTCCTGATGGATGAGCCACTCTCCAACCTCGACGCGAAGCTCCGGGTTCAGACCCGCACCCAGATCGCGTCACTGCAGCGCCGGCTCGGCGTGACCACCGTCTACGTGACCCACGATCAGACCGAGGCCATGACGATGGGCGATCGGGTCGTTGTGCTCAAGGACGGCAAGCTCCAGCAGGTCGACACGCCACGGGCTATGTACGACCACCCGAACAACGTTTTCGTCGCTGGCTTCATCGGCTCGCCGGCTATGAACCTGATCGAACTTCCGCAGGTCGATGGCGGAGTCAGCTTCGGCGGAGCCGTGTTCCCTGTGCCTCGCGACGTGCTGGGAGAAGCCAGCAGCGACAAGGTCACGCTGGGTGTCCGCCCTGAGGACCTCAACATCAGCGAGACCGGCGAAGGACTGCAGGTCGAGGTCGATGTTGTCGAGGAACTGGGCGCCGATGCATACATCTATGGTCGGGCCAAGCACGGAGAGACCGAGTCACCAGTGATCGCACGGGTTGACGGTCGCCGTCCGCCGGAAAAGGGCGCCACCATCGCGTTCATTCCGGAACCCGGGCACGTCCACCTGTTCGACACGGTGACCGGCGAACGGCTCGGCGACTAGACCGCGCTAAGCGTCGGGGCGCGGCTCCGGCGATTAGACAGCACTAAGCGCCGACTCCCATCGGGTGACGGACCTGAATCCTGGTCCGTCACCCGTTGTCGTTGTGCCGGCCGTGCGGGTAGCCAGTGCGGCCCAACGGCCGGCCGGCGTAAATATCGGGCAGCGACAATATGATGGTCAATGGCCAGCACCACCGCTCAAGGAACGTAGGCTCAAAGGTATGGCGATTTCGGCACCTCTGGCGCTCAATATAACGGCGGTTGCGCCCGACCCCGCCTTATTGGATCTGCCCTGGAACCTGCCGTTGGAGGACTGGCCGGAATCAGTGCTCGTGGGGCTGCCCCGCGGTATCTCCCGCCACACCGTGCGATTCGTCGGCCTCTCCGGCCAGGTCGTCGCCGTCAAGGAAACCCGGGAGCACTATGCCCGCCACGAGTACCAGCTCCTTCGGCTGCTGAACCGGCTGGACGTGCCCTGCGTGCAGCCGGCCGCAGTGATCACCGGTCGCCGCGATGTCAACGGCGAGGAGCTCGAATGCGCCCTGGTGACCAGGCATTTGAAGTTCTCGCTGCCCTACCGGGCGCTTTACTCACAGACGCTGCGACCGGATACCGCGACACGGCTCGTCGACGCTCTGGCAGTCCTGCTGGTCAGGTTGCACCTGGTCGGGTTCTTCTGGGGTGACGTGTCGCTGTCCAACACCCTGTTCCGGCGGGACGCGGGGTCTTTCGCTGCCTACCTGGTGGACGCCGAAACCGGCGAACTGCACGACACCCTTTCGGATGGGCAGCGCGAACACGACCTCGAAATCGCCCGGGTGAATATCGCCGGCGAGTTCTTCGATCTGCAGGCCGGCGGCCTCGCCGACGAGGACCTCGACCCGCTGCCGATCAGCGAATTGATCATCACCCGCTACCGCACGCTCTGGGCAGAGCTCACCGGCAGCGAGTCCTTCGCGTCCGAAGAGCGGTGGCGGGTGGATGCCAGGGTCCGCCGGCTCAACGAACTCGGCTTCGATGTCGGCGAACTTGCGATCACGACCGACTTTGACGGCACGACCGTTCAGTTGCAGCCCAAGGTCGTCGACGCCGGACATCATCAGCGCCGTTTGATTCGGCTCACCGGCCTGGACGCCCAGGAGAACCAGGCGCGCCGGTTGCTCAACGATTTGGACAGCTACCGCGCGGCAACCGATCAGCAGGCCGCCGACGAAGAACTCGTCGCCCATCAGTGGCTGACCCGGGTCTTCGAACCCGTCATCCACGCGGTGCCGCGCGAGCTTTCCCGGAAGCTCGAGCCGGCCGAGATCTTCCATGAGGTCCTTGAGCACCGCTGGTTGCTGGCCGAGAGGGAAATGCGCGACATCCCGCTCGATGAAGCCGTCCAGTCCTACATCAGTGAAGTGCTGGCGCATCGTCGCGACGAGGCTTCTTTTATCGGCACCGCGACACAGGCCATTCCGCAAAGCAGTCGCCACCCGGAAGAACTCGACTAGCGAACACCGGCTAAGGTCTCAAGCAGCAAGACTTCGTCTCACCTTCGGGCTGTCGGAACCTGACGGCAGGCTTAAGAATCAGCATTCATAAGGAGAACCCTCGCATGAGCCCCAATATCAAGGATCTTTTCGACCTGACCGGACGCAAAGCGGTCGTGGTGGGCTCCGGGTCAGGGCTCGGTCAGGCCAGCGCGCTCGGCCTGGCCGATTTTGGCGCCGAGGTCATAGTGGCCGATCTCAATGTTGAGGGCGCGGCCGACACAGTTCGACTGATCCAGGAAGCCGGTGGCACCGCGAGCCCACTAGCCATCGACGTCACCGATACCGCCACCGTTGAGGCCGCGGCCCGGGAGCACCAGGACGCCGAGGTATTGGTGATCACGCCGGGATACAACGCCCGGAAGCGGCTGTTGGACACCACCGAGGACGACTTCGACCGGGTCATCGACATCAACCTCAAGGGCACGTACCGGCTGATGAAGGCCTTCGGCGCGACGATGGCGGCCAACGGAAAAGGCAGCATCGTCACCTTCGCGAGTTTCCGCGCGCTCGTGGTGGAACCCGGACAGGGAATCTACGCGGCCGCGAAGGCCGGGGTCGTGCAGCTCACCAAGACGATGGCGACCGAACTGGGCACCCAGGGTGTCCGGGTCAACGCAATCCTGCCAGGCTCGTTCGAGACCCCGCTGACCACACAGATCAAGAACGACACCGAGTGGTGGGACGCCTACGCCAACAAGAGCGCGCTGAAGCGTTGGGCCAAGCCACACGAGATCGCCGGAGCGGTCGCGTTCCTGGCCTCAGATGCCAGCTCCTACGTCACGGGCTCGTCACAACTCGTGGATGGCGGCTGGATGGCGAACGACGGACGGTTCGAGCCCAAGGTCTAACGGCGGCGCCTTCGTCGTCGCGGCGCTTTCGTCGCGGCGCCTTCGTCGTCGCGGCGCCTTGGTTGCCGCGGCGCTTTCGTCGCGGCACTTTTGCAGGAACTGAGCCCTTAAGCCGGGTCGATATCTCACGATTCGAGCCGATTTCCAGCCCTGAATGGTGCTAGCGGCTGCAATTCTCGGCTGCGGCCAGGGTGCCGCTGGTCCGCGCGCCGAATCCAGGCAAAACTGTCCGCATTCTGGACAACACTGGTCAACCGGTGAGCATTAGGAGTTTGATTACTTCTGCTGTCCCCCGATCCCGTTCTCAGCGAGGAGAATCATGTCCCAGCCGTCCGCCCTACCGACGGAAGATCCGGCGATGCGGAAAAGGGTAATGCGGAAGGTCGCCCTCCGCCTGACCCCTTTCCTCGCCGTCCTCTACTTCATTAATTACCTGGATCGCACGAACATCGGCTTTGCCGGTCCGAACGGCATGAACGAGGACCTCGGCCTGACGAACGCCATGTTCGGCCTTGCCTCCGGAGTCTTCTTCGTCGGGTACCTGCTGCTCGAGGTGCCGAGCAACATCGCGCTGCATCGGTTCGGGGCGCGCAGGTGGATCGCCAGGATCATGGTCAGCTGGGGCATCGTGGCCGCCGCGATGGCCTTCGTGCCGAATGCAGGCACGCTGTATGGACTTCGTTTCCTACTCGGAATCGCCGAAGCCGGGTTCTTCCCGGGCATCATCCTGTACCTGACCTTTTGGTTCCCGAAGCGGGAACGTGCGAAGGCCACCGCCCTGTTCATGCTGGCCATCCCGTTCTCCACCATTCTCGGCGCGCCTCTGTCCGCCATACTGATCGAGCAGGGCCACAACCTCTGGTGGGGTCTGGCGGGTTGGCGGTTCATGTTCCTGATCGAGGGCATCCCGGCAATCCTGATCGGCGTCGTCTGCTGGTTCTACCTGACGGACCGCCCCAAGGACGCCAAGTGGCTGCAGCCGGAGGAACGCGAGTGGCTCACCCGTGAGATGGACAACGAGGAGTCACAGACCTCGGCCCGCTACCACTACCCGATGCGGCGCTCCCTCACCCAGCCGCGCGTGTGGGCGCTGGCATTTGTTTACTTCGGCGCGGTCTACGGCCTCTATGCCCTGAGCTTCTTCCTGCCGACCATCATCGATGGCTTCTCAGAGCAGTACGGCACCGATTTCAACATTTTCCAGCAGGGACTGATCACCGCCGTGCCGTACGTGTTCGGCGCGATATCGATGGTGCTGTGGTCGCGGCACGGCGACAAGACCCGCGAACGAGTCTGGCATGTGGCGCTTCCGTCAATGGTCGGCGGTGTCGCGATCCCAATCGCGCTCTACATGGACTCTCCGTTTACCGCCATGATTGCTGTATCGGTGTGTGCGATCGGCATCTGCGGTGCGTTGCCGAACTTCTGGGCGCTCCCCACGATGTTCCTCTCCGGAGTCGGCGCAGCAGCCGGCATCGCCCTGATCAACTCGGTCGGCAACAGCGCGGGCTTCCTGGCTCCGTACATCACCGGCTGGCTGGCGGACCTCACCGGCGACCAGAAGTCCGGCCTCTGGGTGGTCGGCGTCGTGATGGTCCTCGCAGGCCTGCTCGCGGTCGCCCTGAAGGCGGCCCCGAAGGCAGACGACGAAACCGCTATCGAAACCGACCTGATCGGCAAGGTCGGCAAGGAGCGCTGAGCCGGCAAGGCTCAACAGCGGAAGGGCGGGAGAACATTCTCCCGCCCTTCCGGCATTCGTGGCGCCGAACCTCAGTATTCGTGGCGCTAAACCTCAGCGTTTGGCGCGCCGACCCGCATGCCCGCAGTGCCTGGCCACCCGTACTCACCGTACCCACTTGGCGTGAGGCCCGGTCAGATTCCCTAGGCGCGGCTGCGCGCCACCTCGTACAGCGTGACGCCGGCGGCGATTCCCGCATTCAGCGATTCAGTTGTTGCAGCGATCGGAATCGAAACAATCTGGTCGCAGGTTTCCCGGACAAGCCGACCGAGCCCCTTGCCTTCCGAGCCGACGACGATGACGACAGGTTCCCGGCCGAGCTCCAGCGAGGGCAACTCCACGTCCCCTGCCATGTCCAGGCCAAGCACGAACAATCCCTGGCTCTTGTAGGCCTGCAGAGTCCTGGTCAGGTTGGCGGCCTTGGCCACCGGGATTCGTGCCGCCGCGCCCGCCGACGTTTTCCAGGCGGACGCCGTCACGCTGGCCGCGCGCCGCTCGGGCACCACAACGCCGTGACCACCGAAGGCCGCCGTCGACCTGATAATCGCGCCGAGGTTGCGGGGATCGGTGATGCCATCGAGCGCAACGATGAGCGGAACTTCGCCCGCCTTGAGCGCCCGGGCGACGAGGTCCTCCGGATGAGCGTATTTGTAGGCCGGTACCTGCAGGGCCAGTCCCTGGTGGAAATAGCCGTCGGTCAGCCGGTCCAGATCGATCTTCGAGGCCTCAAGCAGCGCAATACCCTTTGCACCGGCAATACTGATGGCTTCCTTGACCCGGTCGTCGGCATCGATCTGATGTGCGACATAGAGCGCGGTTGCCGGAATACCCTCGCGCAATGCCTCGACAACAGCGTTACGGCCGGCGACCACCTCCACCGAGGTTGTCTTCCTGCTACCCCGGGAGCCACCGGGACCGGGCCGACGGGTATCCCTGGCGCCAGGTTTCCCAGTTGTCTTACCCGCAGATTTCGCCGCAGCGGCGGCCCGTTTTCCGGCAGGGTGGTATTCACGGTCGACTGCCTTCGGCGTCGGGCCGCGGCCCTCCAGCGACTTTCGGCTGTGTCCGCCAGTCCCTACCTTCGGGCCCTTCTTGCTTTTCCGGACCGCACCGGGGCGTGGTTTTTTCGGCATTATCAGTTTTCACCTTTCACGGTGTATTTCGCGCCGTGGGGCGTATCTGCGATCACGATTCCTGCGGTCGCAAGCAAATCCCGTATCGCATCGGCGGTAGCAAAGTCTTTCGCAGCCCGGGCTTCGTCCCGTTTCGTCAGCTGCGCAGCTACCAGAGTATCCAATGCGGCCTTCATTCCATTACTTTCGCTGCCTTCAGTACCGGCCCACTCCGCGGCGACCGGCGACAAACCAAGGATGTCGAGCATGGCGACTACCTCAAGGAGCGCGGAACGCAGCCCGTCCTCATCGTTTCTGTCGAATGCCGAGTTGCCGGCCCGCACGCGCTCATGAATGACGGCTAGCGCCGCCGGGACGGATAGGTCGTCATCCATTGCGGCGGCGAACTCATCGGGAAGCGCGACCCCGGAATGCCGCAGGATCTCGTCGTCCGCCAACTGCAGACGGTCGACCGCCCGGGCCACAAACGTTTCGAGCCGGCTCATCGCAGCATTGGCCTCGGCCATCGAATCGGCGCCGTACTCAAGACTCGACCGGTAGTGTGCGCCGCCCAGGTAGTAGCGGAGCGCGACCGGCCTGGTCTGTTGCAGCAGATCTGAGGCGAACAACGAGTTACCCAGCGACTTCGACATCTTCTCGCCGTGAATCGTCAGCAGCCCGGAATGCATCCAGTAGTTGGCAAACGGGTCACCGGCAGCCTGCGACTGCGCCTGCTCGTTCTCGTGATGCGGGAACCGGAGGTCAAGGCCACCCCCGTGGATGTCGAAATGCGGTCCGAGGTACTTCGTCACCATGGCGGAGCACTCGAGGTGCCAGCCGGGACGGCCACGTCCCCAGGGGGTCGGCCAGGCGGCGGTCCCGGGGTCGCCCGACTTGTGCCCCTTCCACAGCGCGAAGTCGCGCGAATCCTTTTTCCCGGAGCGCGCGGAATCCACGGCCGGTTCCATGTCGTCGAGCTGCTGCCTGGTCAGCCGCCCGTAATCCGGCCAGCTCCTCGCATCGAAGTAGACGTCGCCCGAGTTGTCCAGCGCAGGGTAGGCATGGCCCGCCTCGATAAGTCGCTGGATCAGCTCGATCATCTCGGTGATGTGCCCGGTGGCGCGCGGCTCATAGGTCGGCGTCAGAACGCCGAGCGCATCATAGGCCGCCGAGAACTGCTGCTCGTAGAGATAGGCATGTGCCCACCACTGATTGCCAGCGGCCTGCGCGTTCAACAGGATCTTGTCGTCGATGTCGGTCACGTTGCGAACCAGCGTGACGTCGTACCCCTTGTACGTCAGCCAGCGACGCAATTGGTCGAAGACGACTGCGCTTCGGAGGTGGCCAATATGCGGCTCACCCTGCACTGTCGCGCCGCAGACATAGATGCCTACGGACCCCTCGTTGATCGGCACGAAATCGCGAATGGAACGCTGGGCTGTGTCATAGAGGCGAAGGGTCACGAACCTAAGATTACCCAGTGAATAGCTGCCGCCAAGAATGCCAGGCCCGCACTGACGGCGGACGAGGCAGTGCAGTGCGGGTCAATCGTAGAACTTCTCCCCGCGCGCAAGCATCCCGACGATGTTCTCGATCCTTCGCGAACGATTGTGGCCTGCGTCCCACAAGTACATTCTCCGGCCTCGCCCCGTCCGGCTACAGTTAGCTTCATATTCGCGGTCCCCTCCTCGTGAACCAGTGAGTCCTGTATGTCTTCCCTTACCTCCCCCGGCCTGTTTTCCAGGCGGATTCGTATCATCGCGGCAATAGGCCCGGCGATCCTGCTGGCGATGGCTGTGGCGGTTGGCCCGGCGCAAGCGTCGGCGGTTGGCCCGGCGCAAGCGTCGGCGGTTGGCCCGGCGCAAGCGGCGTCAGCGCCGGACACTGCGCGAGCCGAAATGGCCGGCATTGCACGGGCCGAGACCGATCCAACCGGGCCGGGACATGCCCCGCCACCTGCCGCCCCGAAGTATGCCAACGGCTTGATTGTCAAGACGACCACGACGACGCCATCGCCTGCGCTGCTGCGGAAGTCCGAGGCCCTGACGGATTCGACCATTGAGTCGGCCACACCGGTGAGTGAGAAGACAACGGTGCTCAGGTTCGACGACGAACTGCCGGCAGCGGCCGCCGAGAAGATTGCCGAGCAGCTAGCCGAACGAGCCGATGTGGTCTGGGCCGAGCCGGATTATCGCCGGGAAATTGCCGCCCAGCCGCCCATCGGCTCGAATGATCCGTTCTACGGCAAGCAGTACAACGTCTGGGACGACCGGGACTCCGTCGTCTCCGTCAACAGCGGCAAGGTGAAACTGCCGGTTGGCGGTTACAGCGTGCACGCCCCGGAGCTCTGGAACAAGACCAAGGGCAGCTCGTCTGTCGTCGTGGCCGTTATCGACACCGGAATCACCAACCATCCCGATCTTGACCACCAGGTACTTCCCGGCTACGACCTGGTCTCCGACCCCGAAGTGGCCCGCGACGACCCCGAGGTGGCCCGCGACGTGCCGGCAACTGAGGAAGCCGGTTCGCGAGACGATGACGCTGAAGATCCCGGTGACTGGTGGCCAGGCGGGACATTCAAGGGGGAAGACTGCGAACGAAGCGACAGTTCGTGGCACGGTACGCACGTGGCCGGCATTGTCGCCGCACAGGCCGATAACGGCGAGGGAATCACTGGAGTCGCCCCTGGGGTAAGCCTGCTTCCGGTGCGGGCGCTTGGCGTCTGTGGCGGCTACGACTCCGACATCACGGCGGGCATAGTCTGGGCTGCCGGCGGCTCAGTGCCCGATGTTCCGCAAAACACTCATCCGGCACAGGTGATCAACCTGTCCCTTGGCGGATACTCGACTGAGGGATGCCCCAGGTCGTATCAGGACGCCATCGACAAGGCGCGATCACTCGGCAGCACTGTCGTGGTAGCCGCCGGCAACGAGTCGGTGAATGTCAGAAACTCGGCCCCAGCCAACTGTTCCGGCGTGATCACCGTCGGATCCACCGATGAGATCGGCGAACGGGCCTGGTACTCCAACTACGGCACGGGCATCGATGTCAGTGCGCCGGGTGGTGACAACAACTACAACGGCATCTGGTCCGCGGTGAACACCGGAACGACCGTGCCGCAACAGGCAGGTTACGGCCAGATGGAGGGCACATCGATGGCGGCCCCGGCCGTCGCCGGCGCGGCCGCTCTGCTCTACTCGCTGGCGCCGGGCGCCGGGCCAGACGCAGTCGAGTCGGCGCTGAAGTCATCGATCAGCGCTTTTCCGAAGCATAAGGAAGCCGATTGGACCTGCACTACGAGCAGCTGCGGGACCGGCATCCTCAATCTGGGGCGGCTGATCACATCCGGTGCGGGCTCCTCTAGTCAGCAGGTAGCTACCGTCACGGTGCGGCAGACGGTCAGCCAGAGCGCGACCGTCACCGAGAAGGCCGCGGTCAAGGTGACGAGGTCCGCGAAGGCGCGCTACACCGGCACCGCGAAGTACAGCTATACGGCCAGATACCGTTATAGCGGCCACACCGCAAAGGCAACGGCCTCGGCAACCAGAACGCACACGATCGAGGGCAAGAAGCACAGCGCCTCGGCTAGGGAACAGAAATCGGCCACCACCACCAAGAGCGCCTCGAGGACTGTGACGGTGACCCGCTCGGCGATCGCCGCGACGAAGCAGGCAGCGAAACAGGCGGCCAGGGACGCCGCGACAACCCAAGCCAGAAGTGCTGCGACAACCGAAGCAAAGTCGGCGGCTGTATCAATAGCCCGGACAAATGCGCGCGACTCGGCGGCTTCCGCGTCCCGCAAGGCCGGGGAAAAACATGCGGTCAGGGATGCGACGGCGGCCAGCGCCCGGTCCATCAGCAAGAAAGCCAAGTCGGAAGCCACCGCAAAAGCGAGGTCGAAGCTGACAAACAAGGTCAAGGCCACCGTGCGGTCGCAGGCTACCGCGGCAGCGAAGAAGAAGGCCCAAGCCGCGGCGTAGACGGGCTAGTCTGAAGATCGAACTCGTACGTCGCAGATTGAAGGAGCAAGATGTCCGTAACGGTCAAAGGTGTCATAGCGCGTTCTCAGGGCGCTGAAGTTGAACTCACGGATATTGTGATTCCGGATCCTGGCGCCGGCGAGGTCGTCGTCGACATCGAGACCTGCGGCGTCTGCCACACCGACTTCCACTACAAGGAGGGCGGGATAAACGACGAGTTCCCTTTCCTTCTGGGACACGAGGCCGCCGGGAGGGTCAGCGCCATCGGCGATGGCGTCGACAATGTCGCAGTCGGCGATTTCGTGGTGTTGAACTGGCGGGCGGTCTGCGGAGAGTGCCGGGCGTGCAAGCGTGGCGAGCCCTGGTACTGCTTCAACACCTTCAACGCCCGGCAGAAGATGACGCTGGCAGATGGCACCGAACTCAGCCCGGCCCTGGGCATCGGCGCGTTCGCAGAGAAGACGCTGGTGCACGCGAAACAGTGCACGAAAGTGAACCCGGACGCCGACCCGGCTGCGGCCGGGCTTCTCGGCTGCGGCATTATGGCCGGCATCGGGGCGGCAATGAATACCGGAAACGTCAGCCGGGGTGACTCTGTCGCCGTGATCGGCTGCGGCGGGGTAGGCGTGGCAGCAGTCGTCGGTTCACGTCTTGCCGGCGCCTCGACGATCATCGCCATCGATCGCGATGCCAGGAAGCTGAGCAAGGCGCAGGAGCTCGGCGCCACACACGCAATCGACTCTTCCGAAATGAATGAGGATGACGTGGTCGCGGCGGTGCAGGATCTCACCGGCGGGTTCGGTGCTGATGTCGTGATCGATGCCGTGGGCAGGCCTGAAACGTGGCGGCAAGCGTTCTACGCCCGCGACCTGGCCGGCACCGTAGTACTCGTCGGCGTGCCGACTCCGGAGATGATGCTCGAAATTCCGCTGCTGGACGTGTTCGGTCGCGGCGGAGCATTGAAGTCCTCCTGGTACGGCGACTGCCTGCCCGAACGCGATTTCCCGATGCTCACCGACCTGTACCTGCAGGGCCGGCTGCCGTTGGATGAATTCGTCAGCGAGAAGATCGGCATCAGCGACATCGACGCCGCCTTCGAGAAGATGGCTCGCGGCGAGGTCCTGCGCTCCGTGGTGGTGCTGTAGATGGCGGCCCGAATCGATCAGCTCGTCACGTCGGGGACATTCAGCCTGGACGGTGGCACCTGGGATGTCGACAACAACGTCTGGATCGTGGGCGACGATGCCGAGTGCGTCGTCATCGACCCGGCGCATGATGGCGCAGCGATCCTGAAGGCTGTTGGCGAGCGCCGTTTGGTGGCCATCCTGTGCACGCACGCCCACGATGATCACATCGACGCCGTGCCCGATGTGCAGGACGTGACCGCCGCACCAACCTACCTGCACCCGGCGGATCGGGTGCTCTGGGATCGGACTCATCCGGAACGGTCGCCGAGCCACGAGCTCGCCGACGGTCAGCGGATCTCGATTGCCGGAATTGAACTACATGTGCTGCACACCCCGGGACATTCTCCCGGCGCGGTCTGCCTCTTCGCCCCGGATCTCGGCACAGTTTTCAGCGGTGACACCCTGTTCAAAGGCGGCCCGGGCGCTACCGGCCGGTCATTCAGTGACCATCCGACGATTATCGACTCCATCACGACCAAGCTGCTCAACCTGCCGGCCGAAACCGTGGTGCGGACCGGCCATGGCGAATCGACCACGATCGGCGACGAGGCCGGCGGCATTTAGACAGCCGGTAGGAGGCTGGCTCTAATAGATACAGCCGTAAGGAGGCCGGCTCTAAAGATGCAGCCGGTACAGACGGTGCCGGCAGCTAGGTCCACAGCCGGCGGCAGCTAGCTCACACTTCGAGCAGACTCGATGCTGTCGGTTCGTCGATCACCAGGTCAGTCACCAGATGAGATGCCAGCGCGGCACGCAGCGCCGGAACCTTGTTCTCGCCCGAAACGACGCAGAGCCTGCGGTGGATTCGGCGCAGCTCGTCCGGCGGTATCCCCGAGGCACGTTGGTTCAGCGGGATGTCGTGGTGGCTGCCGTCCGCCCGGATGAAAACTGTGTTGATGTCGCCGACCACGCCCTCGGTGCGCAGGGACCGGAAGTCGGCGTCATCGAGGTAGCCCGCGGTGTACACGTGGCTGGGCACGCCGCCGGCGACCGCGCCGACACTGAACAGCGCGACATCCACATTCCGCTGCATCCGCAGAATTCGTTTGATGCTTCGCTCCTGCCACATCGCCTTCCGGGTCGCCGCATAGTCAAAGAACGCCGGCACCGGAAAATGCTGCACCGGCGCGTCGAAGGCCGCGCCGAACCGTGAGATGACGTCCGCCGCGTAGCCGATACCGGTCGTGCTCGGGTTCGCAGCGCCATTGAGCTGGACCACGTTCGCCCCGCGGGTGACCTTATGGACGAGCTGGCGTCCGACCGCTGCGGTCGTGGTTCCCCAGGCGATACCGAGTGTCATATTGCCGCCGAAGATCTGTCCCAACAGCTTGGCGCCCCGTGCGGTGACGGTTTCCAGCCGCTCGAGTTCGTTGGAGCTGTCGGCTACCGGAACGACCTGCGCCGAAATGCCGAACTCCCGGCGGAATACCTTCTCGAGGTCCTTCTCAGTGCTGTGTGGGACGTTCAGCGTGATCTCGACCAGCTTGGCGTCCCGGGCGTACTTGAGCAGCCGGGACACTGTCGATCGCGACACCCGCATCTGCCGGGCAATCGCCTCCATCGTCACGCCTTGCACGTAATACAAATGTGCAATCCGCAACGCCTGCTGCGCCTTGTTCTCGGCGACCACCTTTTGCCTCTTTCAGCCCGATTTATCTCCCTGACTCGGACTAATTATGCACGTATGTGCAAACGCCTTGTGAAATCGTGCACGGCGATTCAGAGTGAAATGAACGATGCAGACTCCCCAGTTAGCGAAGACAGGGTAAAAGAGAATGAAAGCAGCAGCACTCTCCACCGACTCCCGAACCGCCGCCATCGAGCAGATGAAGAGCGGCGAGGTACTGGACATCCTGGTGATCGGCGGAGGTATTACCGGGGCGGGCGCGACTCTGGACGCCGCCAGCCGCGGGTTGACGGTCGGACTGCTTGAAGCCCGGGATCTGGCCTCCGGCACTTCTTCCCGGTCGAGCAAACTGATCCATGGCGGGCTGCGCTATCTGCAGATGCTCGATTTCGCCCTGGTCCGCGAGGCGCTGACCGAGCGCGGCCGGCTGCTGACCACGATCGCGCCGTACCTGGTCGAGGCCGTGCCGTTCATCTACCCCTTCAAGCACAAGATCTGGGAACGGGCCTACGTCGGGGCGGGCCTGGCGCTCTACGATGCTCTGAGCTTCGCCGGTGGCACCTCCCGGGGTGTGCCGTTGCACAGGCATCTGAGCCGGCGCGGCGTGCACAAGCTGTTTCCCGGCCTGCGTGACGACGCTGCCATCGGCGGAATCCGCTATTACGACGCCAAGGTCGACGACGCCCGGCTGGTGACGCAGCTGGCGCGGACTTCCGCCTCACACGGAGCACTGATCGCCACCCGCACCCAGGTGATCGGCTACCTCAGCGACCGCGGCCGGGTGACCGGGGTTCGTGCAAAGGACCTCGAGTCCGGCGAGGAGTTCGACGTACGGGCCAGCCAGGTCATCGGGGCCACGGGAGTCTGGACGGAGGAGACCGAATCGCTGCCCGGCCTGCCGAGTAGCACCGACACCAGCGCCGCGACGTCGCCGGTCAGCCGTGGCCTGAAGGTGCGTGCCTCGAAGGGGATGCACATAGTGGTTTCCGGCGAACGCATCGTCGGCAATGCAGGCATCATTTCCGAAACCGAGAAGAGCGTCCTGTTCATCATCCCGTGGGACGGCTACTGGATTATCGGCACAACTGACACCGACTGGCACCACGCAAAGGCCCATCCGGTGGCCAATAGCGCCGATATCGATTATCTGCTTGACCACGCCAATCAGGTCCTGCAGTCGCCGCTGAGCCGCGACGACGTGATCGGCACCTACTCCGGCCTGCGCCCGCTGCTGCAGCCGGTCCAGAATGCGGCCAAGAGCACCGCGAAGGTCTCCCGGGAACACACCGCCGCGCAACCCGCCCCCGGTCTGACCGTCATTGCCGGCGGGAAGTACACGACGTACCGGGTGATGGCCGAGGACGTCGTCGACCTCGCGCTCGGCGACGAAGCAACAAGTCGTCCGTCGCTCACCGCCCAGCTGCCGATCGTCGGAGCCGAAGGATTCGGTATCCGGTTCCGCCAGCGCAGCAGGATCGCGCACAGGTACGGCTGGGAGCTGCATCGGGTCAACCATCTTCTCCGCCGCTATGGCGCGCTGATCGACGAGCTGCTGGAGCTCGTCGACGACCGGCCGGAGCTTGGAGAACCGCTCGATGGCGCCGAGCAGTACCTGAAGGCCGAGGTCGTCTATGCCGCCAGCCATGAGGGCGCAATGCACCTGGAGGACGTGCTGACTCGACGCACCAGGTTGTCGTATGAGCAGCGCGAGCGCGGCATGGCAGCTTCCGCCGACGTCGCAACGCTGATGGCTGGCGTACTCGGCTGGAGCGACGCGGAAAAGCAGCAGGAACTCGACAGCTATCGCAAACGGGTTGAAGCCGAGCTGGCTGCTCAGAATCAACCGGACGACGAGGCCGCTACCGCATTGCGCGAGGCCGTTCCGGAAATTCAACCGACGATTGGAACCGATGTCTCCTAACTGACACAAACATCGACCAAAAAAGGCCGGGCTCCGGCGACCAAATAGCCCCTACCAGCCGGTAGGTTAACTCACAAACGCGCTATGGTGCGCACTTCCCAGTGGGAAGCTTTCCGTTCAACGAAGAAAGAGGAAATGCCTTGTCTCTCCCCTCAGTCATCCTCGCGGCTCCCGCCGCCTCGACCTCGCTCGGCCAGGTATTCGCCTCCGAAGTCCTTGGCACAGCATTCCTGATCATCCTGGGCGCCGGTGTGGTGGCCAACAACATCCTGAAAGGAAACAAGGGACTCGGCGGCGGCTGGCTGATGATCAGCTGGGGCTGGGCGCTCGGCGTCTTCGCCGGCGTCATCGTCGCCGCGAAGTCCGGTGCGCACCTGAACCCCGCCGTGACGCTCGGCCTGTTGTCCTCCGGCGCAGAAGAATACGCTCCGGGTGTCGCCGTGTCGTTCGGTTCGACAATGACCTACCTGGCAGCCGAGCTGGTAGGCGCCTTCCTTGGCGCCGTCGTTGCCTGGCTGGCGTACAAACAGCACTTCGATGCTGAGGAATCCCAGGCCGCCAAGCTCGGCGTTTTCTCCACCGGTCCGCAGATCCGCTCCTACGCCTGGAACCTGGTGACGGAAGTCATCGCCACCTTCGTCCTGGTCTTCGCCATCCTGGCCACCAACGCGATTACGAAATCCGGCGGGGAATGGCCCGGCGCACTCGGCCCGCTCCCGGTCGCGCTGATCGTGCTCGCAATCGGCGTGAGCCTCGGCGGACCGACCGGCTACGCGATCAACCCGGCCCGCGACCTCGGTCCGCGCATCGCACACGCCATTCTGCCGATCAAGGGCAAGGGCAGTTCGGACTGGTCGTACTCCTGGGTCCCGATCGTCGGACCGATCGTCGGCGGCGTGCTTGCCGGACTGGCCAGCATCGCGGTGTTCTGACCCGCCGGTATACATCTTCAATAAATTCTCACCGAAAGGCACTTCGCAATGACGCAATATGTCGTAGCTATCGATCAGGGAACCACTAGCAGCCGGGCAATCGTTTTCGACCACTCCGGGTCGATAGTCTCCTCCGGCCAGCTCGAACATGAGCAGATATTCCCGCAGGCCGGCTGGGTGGAGCATGACGCCAAGGAGATTTGGGACAACACCCGCGAGGTGATCGGCCAGGCGCTCAGCAAGGCGAACATCACCAGGCACAATGTGGAAGCCATCGGAATCACCAACCAGCGCGAAACCACCGTGGTCTGGGACAAGAACACCGGCGAACCGGTCTACAACGCCATCGTCTGGCAGGACACCCGCACCCAGAAGATTGTCGATCGGCTCGCCGCCGACGGTGGGGTTGAGCGATTCAAGCAGACCGTGGGACTGCCGCTGAACACGTACTTCGCCGGCACCAAGATCGCCTGGATCCTGGAGAACGTCGAGGGCGCGCGGGAAAAGGCCGAGGCAGGTGACCTGCTCTTCGGCACCACGGACTCCTGGGTGCTGTGGAACCTGACCGGCGGCGTGGACGGCGGCATTCACGTCACCGACGTCACCAACGCCTCCCGCACGTTGTTCATGGACCTGAAAACGCTGAGCTGGGACGACGAGATTCTCGAAGTCTTCGGCGTTCCCAGGTCGATGCTGCCAGAGATCAAGAGCTCCTCCGAGGTCTACGGGACGGCATCGCCGAACAGCCTGCTGCGCGAGGTGCCGATCGCCGGCATCCTCGGCGACCAACAGGCCGCAACCTTCGGTCAGGCAGCCTTCGACAAGGGAGAGGCCAAGAACACATATGGCACCGGAAACTTCCTGATCTTCAACACCGGCGAAGACATTGTGCACAGCGAGAACGGCCTGCTCACCACGCTCGGCTACAAGCTCGGCGACAACAAGCCGCACTATGCGCTCGAGGGGTCGATTGCCGTCACCGGTTCGCTGGTGCAGTGGCTGCGGGACAACATCGGCCTGTTCAAGGACTCGCCCGAGGTGGAGAAACTCGCCGAAACGGTTGCCGACAATGGCGGCGCCTACTTCGTGCCGGCATTCTCCGGCCTGTTCGCACCGCATTGGCGTCCCGATGCCCGCGGCGCACTGGTCGGCCTGACCCGTTTTGTGAACAAGGGCCACATCGCCAGGGCCGCCCTGGAATCCACTGCATTCCAGACCCGCGAGGTGATCGATGCGGTGAACGCCGATTCGGGCGTGCCGCTCACCGAGCTCAAGGTCGACGGAGGGATGATCGCAAACAACCTGCTGATGCAGTTCCAGGCGGACATGCTCGGCGTTCCGGTGATCCGCCCGGTGGTGGCCGAGACGACGGCGCTGGGCGCAGCCTATGCCGCCGGGCTCGCGGTCGGGTTCTGGAAGGACCTGGACGAGCTGCGGGCCAACTGGCAGGAAGACAGCCGCTGGGAGCCGCAGATGGACGCCGAGGAACAGGCGCGCCAGTTGCGGCTGTGGAGCAAGGCGGTCACCCGCACCTTCGACTGGGTAGACGAGGACGTCAAGTAACGGTTCCAACCAAGCGAAACGGTCCGGTTTCTGCTTCACGGCGCGGCAATATCCACGCCCAGTAAGCCACAAACCGGACCGTTTCGGCTGGGAGCGCAGCCGGCTAGCGCCCTTGCCAGACCGGCTTCCGTTTGCTGGTGAAGGCCGTGACCGCGTTCGCGAAATCCTCGCTGCCGTAGACCAGCGATACGATGTCCTCGTCGTCCACCGTCGAGCCTGCATAAATCCGGCGCATCGCCTCTTTCGTTGCCCATAGCGTCAACGGCGCGCTACTGCCGAGTCGCCGCACCAGCGCCTCGACCTCGGCATCCACATCGTCGCTCACCGTCGTGACGAACCCGGAGGCGAGTGCCTCATCAGCCGACATCAGCCGGGCCGTCATCAGCAGGTCCGTCGCACGGGCCCGCCCGACCAGGCTGACCAGAACGGATAGCGTGCTCGCCGAGAGGCAGTTACCAAGGGTGCGAGCTATCGGCACCCCGAACTTCGCCCCCCGGTCGGCAATCCGCAGGTCCGCGACCGCCGCGATCCCAAGGCCGCCGCCGATGCAGAACCCCTCGATCGCGGCAATCACCGGGACCCGCACAGCGGCCAGCCGCCCGAGAATTGCGCTGATCCGCTGCTCGTACTCAATGCCGTCCTGCCCGGTGAAGCCCTTGAACTGGGCGATATCGGTCCCGGCGACGAAGGCGGTACCGCCGGCGCCGCGAAGCACCATGACGCGCACCGAGTCTTCGGCATCGGCCCGCTCGCAAGCAGCCTGCAGACCCTGGTACATCTCCCAGGACATCGCGTTGCGTTGTGCCGCCCGGTTGAAAGTGACATAGAGGGCGTCGGACTTCTGCTCGACCAATAGCTGATCGGTCATGGCGTGCTCCCGGCCTCGGGACAGAGGGCCTCCAGCTCGTCGCCCTGGTAGCCAAGCGACTCGAGGATCTCCCTGTTGCCCGAGGCAAGCACCGGGCCGGCATTCCGCCGGACCGCCGGCGTCCTGGAAAACCGCATCGGGGATCCGATCTGCCGGACCGGGCCGATGGCGGGATGCTCGGCATCCCAGAAGAACTCGCGCGCGGCGAGGTGTTCGTCGTTGAACACCTCGCCGAAGTCGGAAATAGGTGCGCAGGGAACGCCCGCCTGATTAAGGATGTCGACAACCTCGGCAGTGGTGAGCTCGCCCGTGCGCCGCTCGATCGCCTCGATCAACGGCTCCCGATTCTGCAGCCGGTCATACGCACCGGCGTATCGCGGGTCCTCGAGCAGCTCATCCAGGGTGAGCGCTGCGCAGAAGGCCTGCCAGTTCCGGGGCGTATTGGCCCCGATCGTGACGTACCCGTCCTTGCTCCGCACCGCCTGGTACGGCGCCTGGTTCTGATGCGCGGAACCGTTCGGTCCGCCGACCGTACCCTCGGCAAAGTAGGCGCCGGCCTCCCATACGCCGAACGAGACACCGGACTCCATCAGCGAAACGTCGATGAACTGGCCGGTGCCGGAAGAATGCCGCTCATGCAGCGCGGCAGTGATCGCCAGCGAGACATAGAGCGCGGTGGTCAAGTCGCAGATCGGTACTCCGACCTTTGCCGGCGGCATATCGGGATAGCCAGTGATGCTCATCAGGCCGCTGCGTGCCTGGGCCATGATGTCAAGACCGGGCAAGTGCGACAGCGGACCATCCTGCCCCCATCCGGACGCCGAGGCGTAGATCAGGCCCGGGTTGGCTTCCCGAAGATCGTCGTATCCGAGCCCGAGTCGGCGCATTGCCCCTGGGCGAAGGTTCTCGACGATGACATCTGCGGTGGCCGCGAGACGCACCAGCGCTTCCTTCCCCTGGGCTGACTTGAGGTCCAGGGCAAGCGATTCCTTGTTCCGGTTGAGTCGGATGAATGGGGAGCTCTCGCCATCGATGAACGGTCCGGTTGCCCGGGTTTGCTCTCCCGTGACCGGCGACTCGACCTTTATCACCCGTGCGCCAAGATCGGCCAGTTGCATCGTGGCGAACGGGCCGGCCATGAATACGCCGACCTCGATCACCGTAACGCCCTCGAGCGGGGCGTGCGGGGAGCCTGCCATCGAAAACCTCCTGATAGGTGCTTGCGCTGAAATGTGATCTGGGTTACATTTCAACCGAATACTGTATACAATAGACCCACACCCACCGGATCGGTCAAGTACTAACCGATCCGCTCGGCACCAGATCAGAGGATTTGTCAATGGACTCAGTTACTGTCACGGCAGGAGTGCCGGGTAAGATCGCCGCCCCGCCCAGCCTCGCCGAACTGGCAACCAGGAACCTCACGGACGCCATCCTGTCCGGCGACTTCCTGCCTGGCGAGCGTCTCGTGGAGGAACGACTCTGCGACCAGCTTGGCATTTCCCGCCCGCCTCTCAGAGAAGCACTCAAGGTGCTGGAACACAGCGGACTCGTGGTCCAGATTCCCCGGCGCGGTGCGATAGTTACTCCGCTCACCCAGCACGATGTGTACGAGATTGTCACGCTGCGAAACGATCTGGAGCCGATGGCGATGCGGCTGGCGTTCCCGAAGCTGGCACCGGAAAGACTGGCCCGTTGTCATCGAGCGATCGCCCGGATGGAGGAAGTCGCAGAGTTCGGCAACGAGGCCGCGATGACCCGGGCCGGCTTCGAGTTTCACATCGCTGTCGTCGGCCTGGCCGGGCATCGGCGCCTGGAAGACACCTACCGGTCGATGGCGATGCAGCTGCAGCTGTGCATGGCGATGAACAACAAGGCCCGCCGGGGCATCGAAGACCTGCACGGCAACCTGGACCGTCATCGCCGCATGCTCCGCGTAATTGAGACCGGAACCCTGGATGACGCGATCGACGAGTTGGAAGCACACGGCCACCAGACATTCCTGGTCGATGTCGTCGACCAGCTTGACGGCGCAACACCCGAATCCACCGCCTGGCTGGAGCGACTGCGCCATGCCTAATCGTTCGCCACTTCAGGGAGACCCAGTGACCTACCGCCCCCGCATCGCACTCACCTTCGGCGATCCTGCCGGGGTTGGCCCCGAGCTCGGTGCGAAGCTGCTCAGCCAGCCGGACCTCGGCGACCTCGCCGACGTGCTGGTACTAGCCAGCCGGGAAGAACTGGACCGGGCCGCCGACCACGCCCAGGTCAGCCTCGACATTGCCGACGAGCCGGGCTCGGGACGACCGGTGCTGATGCCTCCGCCACGATCTGGCCCACTGCCAACCGAACTCGGAGTAGTCAGCGCAGCGGCCGGCGCCTGGGCGCTCGATGGCCTGCGCTACGCCCTGCGGCTCGTCGAGGACGGCGAGGTGGACGCTATCTGCTTCACGCCGCTGAACAAGTCATCGCTGCATCTTGCCGGAATGAACACGGAAGATGAACTCCGATGGTTCGCCGATACGCTTCACTTCGGCGGCCGCACCTCGGAATTCAACATCCTGTCCGATCTCTGGACCGCCAGGGTGACGTCGCACATCGCACTGGCCGACGTTCCGCAGCGCATCACCGCGGAAAACGTCACAGCAACCGTTGAGATGTTTGCGACAGCGCTCAAGGATTCCGGACTTGACTCCCCGCGGATCGGCGTCGCGGCGCTCAACCCTCATGCCGGAGAGAACGGAAGTTTCGGGCGGCAGGAAATCGACGAAATCGCTCCCGGCGTCGCGGCCGCCCGCGCTAACCGGATCGATGCCAGTGGGCCCTTCCCGTCGGACACGATCTTCCTGCGCGCCCGCGCGGGTCAGTTCGATGGCGTCGTGACGATGTATCACGACCAGGGGCAGATCGCCATGAAGATGATGGGATTCGACCAGGGCGTCACCGTGCAGGGCGGGCTTCCGATTCCCATTGCCACCCCCGCGCATGGAACGGCTTTCGACATCGTCGGCCAGAACAAGGCTGGTCTGGGCGCAACCCTTAACGCGTTCAGGCTCGCCGCAACTATCGCTACCAGAAAAGCTGTCCGCGAAGGCAAAACCAACCAATCCGTCTAGCACTCATTTATCAAAGGAGATAGATCATGTCGAAAATGCGAACCCGCCTTGCAGGTGCCGTCGCAATCGCGGCGATCAGCACACTGGCCTTGTCGGCCTGCGGTATGAACTCCGAGAATTCAGCCTCCGGCGGCGAGGAGTTCCAACCGGAGGGCGACGTCAAGATGATCGTCCCGTTCGCGGCCGGAGGCGGCAGCGACATCGCAGGCCGGGCCACGGCGGCCGGACTTGAAGAAGCCAGCGGCGTCAACATTTCGGTAGAGAACCAGGAGGGTGGTTCCGGCGCGGTCGGCTACTCGAACTTCCTGGCCCAGAACGGCAACGCCGAGTACCTGTTGGCTTCCGAAACGGCGCTACTGGCTCTGCCGCTCACCCAGAAAGTGGAGTTCGACTACACCAGCTTCACCCCGATCATGAAGCTCGGCGACGATTACACCCTTCTCGTGGTGAAAGAGGATTCGCCATACAAGACCTGCAGCGACCTGGTGAACGCCTCCAAGAATGAACGAGTGGTCGCGGCGATCTCCGGGGCGACCGGCCTGGACAACATCGTCTTCACCCTGATGGAAGAGAAGGCTGGCGCGAAGTTTGACCGAGTGCCCTTCGAGTCCGGCAGCGAAGCGACGACTGGCCTGCTCGGAGGCAAGGTCGACGTCATCTCGGTGAACCCAGGTGAGATCACCGGCCAGCTCGAGGCAGGCACGGTCAAGCCGCTGTGCGCCGCAGCAGAAGAGCGGTACAAGTACGATTCGCTGAAAGATATTCCAACTGCCAAGGAGCAGGGAATCGATGTGTCATTCGCCCAGTTCCGCGGCGTGATCGCCCCAGGCGGGATAAGCGACGAGGCGAAGCAGTACTGGATCGACGCTGCCAAGAAGTTCGCCGACTCGGATGCCTACACGAAGTACATCGAGGACAACATGATGCAGCCGAACGTGTCATACGGTGATGACTTCGCCGCGTACTTGAAGTCCAACAACGAAGATCTCAAGACGGTACTGGGTAAGTAATCATGTCGAAGATCGTAGTCGGCACAATCACCGCAAATATTGTTGTTATTGCCATCGGCGTGGCCGCCGTCATCGCCGGGGTCGGCTACGGAATCTTCGCTGATAACGGCCAGATCGGCGCCGGGTTCCTGCCCGTCTTCGCCGGTAGCCTGATGACCGTGTTCGCCGCCCTCGACCTCGTCACCACGTGGCGAGGTGGAGGGGGCACGCTCGAAGAGCTGGCCGCGGAACGGCTTGGCCTGCCGACCGATGCCGCTCTGGCACCGGCCGCCGCACGCACAGCGGCGGCCGGGCGGGCAACCGAACCGGCGGTTGGGAGTGCTGCGGCCGCAACCTCCGAGGGCACTGCAGGTCCGGCGGCTGGCGGGGCAACCGAACCGGCTGAACAGGAGGCCAGCACCGGCATCGGCGAGGTGGACATCTTCGGCCGGTCCCAGCGCAGGCGAAATCAGATCCTGCTGATCGTGGTCGGCGCGACGGTGATCACCGTTCTGCTGGTTCCGCTTCTCGGCTTTATCGTGTCGTTCGCGCTGATGCTCTTCGGCATTTCGTTCCTGGTTGAACGGCAGAAGTTGCTTACGTCCATCATCGTCACCGTCGTGGCGCTGGCCGCTATCTACGGAATCTTCGTCATCCTGTTGCGGGTTCCGCTGCCGCAAGGCATCTTCGGATTCTAGGAGTCACTGTGCTGGAAAACTTAATGCTGGGCTTTCAAACGGCCCTGACCCCTGAGAATCTGCTCTGGTGTTTCATCGGTGTGCTGATGGGGACAATCATCGGGCTGATGCCTGGCCTCGGATCGACCACCGGCGTCGCAATCCTGATTCCGCTCACCCTGGCGATGGAACCGGTGACGGCGCTCATCATGCTCGCCGGCATCTACTACGGCGCCCAATATGGTGGCACCATCACCTCGGTGCTGATATCGACCCCCGGCGAAGCGGCCAGCGTCGTCACAACCCTTGACGGCTATCAAATGGCCAGAAAGGGCCGAGCCGGTGCCGCGCTGGCTATTGCGGCGATCGGCTCGTTCGTCGCCGCCATCATCTCGCTTGCGCTGTTGATGGCGCTCGCTCCCCCGTTCGCGAAGCTGGCGCTGAACTTCGGCCCGGTCGAGAATCTTGCCATCATGATTCTCGGCCTGATAACCGTGGTGAGTTTCTCGGGTGGCTCGCTCAACAAGGGTCTGATGATGGCCGCGGCCGGTCTGCTCATCGCCACGGTCGGCGTCGCAATTGCCTCCGGGCAGGCACGGTTCACCTTCGGCAATGTCAATATGCTTGGCGGAATTCCGTTCGTCGAGGTGATGATAGGCCTATTCGCCCTGGGAGAGGTCTTCTACCAGATCAGGGTGGGCGCGGCCGCGCCGATTCGGGCCAAGTTCCGCGACATGGTGATCAGCAGGAATGACCTCAAGCGAAGCGGGGCGCCAATCATCCGAGGCACCTTCATCGGCTTCCTGCTCGGCTGTCTTCCGGGCGCAGGCTCGACGCTCGCCTCGTTTATGTCGTACGGCATCGAGAAGCGTTTTTCGCCGAACCGCGATGAATTCGGCAAGGGAGCTATCGAGGGAGTCGCGGCGCCGGAAAGCGCGAACAACGCGGCCGCAAACGCAAACTTCGTTCCGACCTTGGCGCTCGGCATCCCGGGTGGTGGAACGACCGCCGTCCTGTTGGGAGCGTTCACCATTTACGGCATCCAACCGGGTCCGTTGCTCTTCGAGAACCAGCCCGAGCTGGTCTGGGGCCTGCTGGTCTCGTTCTTTATCGGGAACGCCATGCTGATCGTGCTGAACCTGCCGATGGCTCCGGTGTTCGCACAGATGCTCCGGATCCCGTACGCCTACCTGTATCCGATCATCCTGCTGACCAGCTTCGTCGGCGCATACTCGGTCAACAACAACATGTTCAGCGTCTGGCTCGTGCTGATCTTCGGGGTGGTCGGCTACATCATGAAGGAGCTCGACCTGCCGATCGCTCCGCTCGTGCTTGGGCTCGTACTTGGGCCGCTGTTTGAGAAGTCGCTGGTTCAGACGTCGGCGCTTGGACAGGGCAGCTTCGGCATCGTGCTGCAGAGTCCGATCGCGGTCGGAATTCTGATCTTCGCCCTTGCACTCGCAATCGGCCCTGCGATCTTCCGCAAGGTCAAGCCCAGTAAGAAGGATCCGGCGCTGGTCTAACAGCCGCCGTCGTCTGCTCGCAGGGCATTGCCATCGTCTATTTCTCGGCCACCAACGCGGTCGCGACGGCGGCAATGCCCTCGCCGCGTCCGGTGAGACCCAGCCCATCAGTCGTCGTGGCGGAAACGGCAACCGGGGCGCCGGCGGCTGCGGATAGCGCGCTCTGCGCCTCGTCCCGGCGGGGCCCCAGCTTCGGCCGGTTCCCGATGACCTGGACCGCGATGTTCCCGATTTCGAAACCGGCCGCGCGGACCAGGGCTGCCGCCTCGGCGAGTAGTCGTGCGCCGGATGCTCCGGCCAGGTCCGGACGGTCTGTGCCGAAATGCTGGCCGAGGTCGCCTATACCCGCAGCTGAGAACAATGCGTCGGCGCACGCGTGCGCTACTACATCGGAATCGGAGTGTCCTTCCAGCCCTGGCTCATCCGGCCAGAACAGGCCAGCCAGCCACAATGGCCGAGCCGGGGACTCGCTAAAGCCATGAACGTCTATGCTGATGCCGGTACGGGGAAGTTTCACGTTTCCAGCCTACGACGGGCTGCTGAGAAGTAACTCGGCAATCGCCAGATCCTTACGCGAGGTGATCTTCATCGAGCGTTCATCGCCGGCCACTGTCGCTACCGGCACCCCGAGCCGTTCAACCAGCATCGCGTCATCCGTGGCGGATATCCCGGCGGCGGCAGCGTCCCGGTGCGCCCGCTGCAGCAGCTCGCGATCGAAACCCTGTGGCGTCTGTACGATCCTCAGCCCCGACCTGCTCGGCGTGCCGACAACCGTGCCCTGGATGGCTGACTCTAGATCATCGGCGCCGTCCGGAGCGGCGGTCACCGGCTCAACGAACTTCACCGTGTCGACCAACGGAAGCACCGGTATCACTGCCTGGGCTCCCCCGGCAAGCGCCTGATGCACCCGGCGAAAGACAGCACCGGGTGCGAGGCAACGCGCGGCATCATGCACCAGGACGAACCTTATAGTCGGGTCGAGAACGGCAAGCCCGGCCCGGACAGAGTCCACCCGGTCCGGGCCGCCCGCCACGACACTGACGGCACGATCGCTGTCGCTGTCGCGACGGTGGTCGGACAGCAGGGCACGGACCTGATCGAGGTGCGCCTCCGGCGCGACGACAACCACCTCGTCGACGACACTAGACGCCAACGTCCCTCGAACAGCGTGCACCAGCAGTGGTTCGCCATTCAGGCAGACCAATGCCTTGGGCATGCCCCGACCAAGCCTGGCACCGGCACCGGCGGCCGGTATGACTGCAGCAGTTGCCACCTTAGGAGGCAAGTACCTCGTCGAGGATGGCCTCTGCCTTCACTTCTTCGGTCTTTTCTGCCAAGGCAAGCTCGGAGACGAGGATCTGACGCGCCTTGGAAAGCATCCGCTTCTCGCCGGCAGAGAGCCCACGGTCCTGGTCGCGGCGCCACAGGTCGCGTACCACCTCGGCCACCTTGATTACGTCACCCGAAGCGAGCTTCTCAAGATTCGCCTTGTAACGACGCGACCAGTTGGTCGGCTCTTCGGTGAACTCCGCACGCAGTACATCGAAGACCCGATCAAGGCCGTCTTTGTTCACCACGTCGCGCACGCCAACAAGATCACAGTTCTCGGCGGGGACCTCAATCGTCAGATCGCCTTGAGCTACCTTCAGTTTCAAGTACAGTTTGCTTTCACCTTTGATGCTTCGAGTTTTGATCTCTTGGATCAATGCTGCACCGTGATGAGGATAGACAACAGTTTCGCCGACCTGGAAAGCCATGTGATTAGAACCCCTTTCGCGGCTTCCATTCTAACATGACTCACCCACCGCCTTCCTAGCATTTTCGCAGGTCAGCAGGTATAAGGCAGTTTGCATCATGTTACGCCAAAGCCTTGACAGACCGCCGAGTTCATGATGTGCACCGGGTAGCCCGGAATATGTCGGCACAAGTGCCAGCCGTTAGGATGTAGGCGAACCGCCCAGAATTCCCTCCGCCAGTCAAGGAGAGCACCAGACGTGAGTCGGCTTACCCGAGTGTTGCAGGCTGCCACCGCAGCCTTGTTATTGATCCCCGCCGCAGGATGCTCGGCACTCATCAACGAACAGGCGACAACCAACGAGTACGCGGGCGGAGACGGCATAAGCCTCGACGTCGGCGAGCTTGAGTTGCGCAACATCATGCTGGTCGGCAAGGAAGTCGGTTCTCCCGCAAACCTGCTGCTCGTCGCCGTGAACGACAGCAGTATCGAACAGAGTCTCAGCATCGAGATCTCCGGCCAGGACCTGAGCTTCGATGTTCCGGCCGAGTCGCAGCTGGAGGTGAACCCCGATGCCGACGAGGAAGCCCAGGTCGATCAGCTGGAGGCCGGGCCCGGCGCACTCCAGGACGCCAGCTTCACCTCCGGATCGGACACCAAGGACGAGCGGATCCCGGTGTTCAACGGCGCCCTCAGCCAGTACGCGCCGTATCTGCCGACCGCGTCGCCCACTCCGACGGAGGAGCCAACCACCGAGGCCAGCGACGAGCCGACGTCGGCCTCCACCGATGAGCCGACTAGCGGGGCCAGCGACGAGCCGACCGACGAGTCCTCAGCAGAAGCTACATCCGGCTCGCACTAAGTCCAGGATCGCGAAGTCCGGGTTCCGTCAGGTCCGCCGGCGATTTAGCGTACGGAACCCGGACATCGCGATGACGGTGGCCGCAGGCTCTCACGGCTGACGTCGAGCATCGCCCCGACGTTTGCAGGGTCTAGGACGTCCTGCCGCCCCGATTCAGTCCGCATACTGAGACCGCTCGGGTTACCGGTGAGTTAGCCGCCGCAAACCTCTGCCGGCCGCACGGCGTTCGCGTTCCTGCTGCAGCGCTGCTCAGGGTTCGAACTTGTAGCCGAGACCGCGAACCGTAACCAGCAGTTGAGGGTCGGAGGAATCCACCTCGACCTTGGCCCGAAGCCGCTTGATATGCACGTCGAGGGTCTTGGTGTCGCCGACGTAGTCCTGGCCCCAGATCCGGTCGATGAGCTGCCCACGGGTCATTACCCGACCCGCATTCCGGACCAGGATCTCCAGCAGCTCGAACTCCTTCAGCGGTAGCGGCAGATCCTCGCCGCGGACACTTGCAACGTGCCGCTCAACATCGATCCGCACGCCTCCGGCTTCCAGAACCGCCTCGGTGCGCAGATCGTCGGGCTCGAAATTCCGCCGGAGCACCGCACGTACCCTGGCCAGCAACTCCCGCGAGGAGTACGGCTTCGTGACATAGTCATCGGCGCCGAGTTCCAGCCCGACCACCTTATCGATCTCGGTATCCTTTGCGGTCAGCATGATGATCGGGACCGACGATTTCGCCCGCAGGGTCCTGCAGACTTCGGTGCCCGAAGCGCCCGGCAACATGAGATCAAGCAGGACGAGGTCTGCTCCATTGCGATCGAACTCCGCCATAGCCTTCAACCCGTCGTCGGCAATGGCGACCTCGTACCCCTCCTTGCCTAGCAGGTAGGACAGCGGGTCTGAGAACGAGTCCTCGTCCTCAACCAGAAGAATTCGCGTCACGTTGTTTCTTTCTTTCTATCGATGGAGCCCTTTGGAACCAGAGCCTTGGGTAGCGGGGAGTCAGTGGTCAATCGGTTCGGCGGTGGGATCGTGCGGCGTGTCAACCGGGTCGTCATCAGCCGGGTCATTTTCGGCTTGGTCATCTTCGGCAGGGTCATCGTGTACCGCTTCGCCGATCGGGAGCACGAGGGTGAAGGTCGACCCGTGGTCAGGCTGGCTCCAGACCCGTACCTCGCCGCCATGGTTGGCAATGATGTGCTTCACGATGCTCAGGCCGAGGCCGGTGCCGCCGGTTTGCCGCGACCTGGCCGGATCGACCCGGTAGAACCGCTCAAAGACGCGGGCCGCGGCTTCCTTGCTCAAGCCGATGCCCTGATCCGTGACGGCGATCGCGACCATCTCCCCCTCCTGCCGGACGCCTATTCCGACATGGGTATCCGCGTTGGAGTAGTTGATCGCGTTCTCTACAAGATTCCGTACCGCGGTGACCAGGAGCTCGAAGTTTCCCGAGACATACCATTCATCCGACTCGGCAAGCGATAACCGGATTCGCTTGGTTTCGGCGGCGAACCGCGAGCGGTCGACTGCCTCGTGCAGGATCGAGCCGATCGGAATGAGTTCCCGGTTGTCCGGGGTGTCGTCATCCTGCACCCGGGACAGGTCGATGATTTCCTTGACCAGCGAGCTGAGCCGCCGCGATTCGCGCTGCATCCGCTCGCCGAAGCGCTTGACCGCTTCTGCGTCATCCGAGGCGTCAGACACAGCTTCGGCCAGGAGCGAGATGGCGCCGATCGGCGTTTTCAGCTCGTGTGAAACGTTGGCGACGAAATCTCGCCTGATGTCTTCGACCCTCCGTGCTTCGGTGTGATCATCACAGAGCACAAGCACGTAACGCGGCCCGACCGGAGCTATTCGGGCGTGCAACAGGCGGACGGACTTCGATGCCGGACCGCGTGCGTGTTCAAAATCCAGCTCTTCGATCAGGCCGCGCTGGCGGACCCGTCCAACCAGGTCGAGCAGCTTCTCGGAAGCGAGGGCGTGCCCCCGAACCAGCCCGAAGGTGTATGCGGTCGGGCTGGCCTTGACCACATCATCGCCAGCGTCAACCACAATTGCCGCTGACGGCAGCACGGCCAGGACTTCGCTGAGCCCTTCCGGCAGTTCGTGTTCGGAATGCAGGTCCTCGCTTTGCCGGGCACGCTCACTGAGCCGGTATGCCAATACACCGGCGATGCCGATGGCCAGGCCCAGCACACCTGAGAGAATGGCAGCAAGAACAACGTCCACGTCATTTAGCCTAGATGCATCCGGATCAGGCGAAGCACCGAACCTGAGGATTGGTTTCGTTTCTTCAGCCGAAATTCATCCGCCGGTCGTCAGTTGTTTACTCTTGGCTGGAACTGTGGAACGGTGTGCGCAACATGCACGCATCGCTACGAGAGGAAATACCAAGTGCGCGAAGTGTTTCGCCAGGATCTTCAGCAGATCGCCGATCTGCTTACCCAGATGGCAACTCTGGTCCGGTCGGCCATAGGAAATGCCAATCAGGCTTTGAACCAGGTCGACCTTCAACTTGCCGAGCGGGTCATCGAAGAAGACGTCCGGATCGACGAACTGCAGCAGGAACTCGACGAGCTAGCGATCAATGTCCTTGCACGCCAGGCCCCGGTGGCCGGCGACCTGAGAAACGTCGTCGCGGCCCTGCGGATGTCGGCCTCGGTCGAACGAATGGGTGACCTCGCCAGGCACGTGGCCCAACTTGTTCGGATCCGCTACCCGGAACATGCCATCCCTGAGCAGGTGCGGCCGATCTTCGTCGAGATGGGCCAATACGCCGAGAAGATCGCCGATGCCACGATCGAACTTCTGGAAAGCCGGGGCCTCGATCAGGTGCCGGCGATTAACGAGGTCGACGAGAAACTCGACGACCTGCACCGGTCAGTCTTCCAGGCCGTCGCGGCGAACTGGGACGGTAGCGGCGAAAGCGCTATCGATGTCGCCCTGGCCAGCCGGTACTACGAGCGCTTCGGCGACCACGCTGTGTCGGTATCGAAGAAGGTCGAGTACCTACTGACCGGCGACTGGTAACCCGGCCAAGGCGGTCAGGGCTGGCCAGGCGCTTGCGGCACGGCATCCAGCCGCTTGCGGTGCGGTCGATCGCAAGCGCCTGGGGCAACCGACGTCGCCGGCGCTGCTCAGCGGCCCTGGTTAGCGACCTGGCCGATCGCCGCTTCCGCGGCTTCCGGATCGAGGTAGCGGCTCGCGGCCAGCGGCTTCAGCTCGGCGTCGAGTTGGTAGAGCAATGGGATCCCGGTCGGGATGTTCAGCCCGGTGATGTCGGCGTCGCTGATGTCGTCCAGATGCTTGACCAGGGCGCGCAGCGAGTTGCCGTGGGCTGTGACCAGAACCGTGCGGCCGAGCAGCAGGTCCGGGACGATTGAATCGAACCAGTACGGCAGCATCCGCACAACTACGTCCTTCAGGCACTCGGTGCGCGGGAGCGCCTCGAACAGGTTCTGGTACCGCGGGTCACTGACCTGCGAGAACTCGTCGGCGTCATCGAGGGGCGGCGGCGGGGTGTCGTAGGAGCGACGCCAGAGCATGAACTGCTCCTCGCCGAACTCATCCAGCGTCTCCTTCTTGTTCTTTCCCTGCAGGGCGCCGTAATGCCGCTCGTTCAACCGCCAAGACCGCTTGACGTCGATCCAGGACCGGTCCGCGACGTCGAGGGCCAGGTTCGCCGTGGCGATCGCCCGCTGCATCCGCGAGGTGTGGACGACATCCGGCAGCAGGTCGTTCTCGGCCAGCAGCTGGCCCGCCCGGGCGCCCTCGGCCTTTCCCTTTTCGGTCAGGGGTACGTCGACCCATCCGGTGAAGAGGTTCTTCTGGTTCCAGTCGCTCTCGCCATGGCGGAGCAGGATGAGGGTGTACGGCGCTTCAGTCATGGCCTCAATTCTTCCACGCCGCTCCGACACCCGGTCAAGCAGTAGACCCGCCATGGGTCCGACTGGTTCGACCGGCGGCTGAGAATCACCGATCAGGTGCGTCGCGACGGCCCCGCTTCAGACATCCCTCAATCACTCCCCTTCGCCGCCACCGTTCTCCGACGGCCGGCGTAGCAAATGCTCGAAGGCGCTGAGATTCCTGGTCGACTCGCCGCGGGATATCCGCCAGTCCCACTCCCGCTGCATCGAGGAGAGGAATCCAATGGTGAGCAACTCATTGAACGAGCCGTCAGCCTGACTGAGCAGCTCCCCCATCAACTGATCGCACACGTCCACGGTGAGCGCCGCTTTCGGCAATTCGGCCATGAGGAAGACGTCGCCCAGCGAATCGATCATGAAGGCTGCGCCGTGCACCCTGCCATTCCGCTCGAGCAACCAGCGATAGAACTCCTGATGGCGTTCGTCCGGCTTACGGATAACGAACGCCATGAACCGTACCGAGTAGTCGCCGATCTTCACGGCGACAGTGGTCTTCAGCTTGCGTTCCCCCGGCAGCTGCACAACCATGCTGCCGTCGGCCGTGCATTCGATATCGATGCCGGCATCCTGAGCCCAGGCTCTGACCACGCCATCGGCTTCTGCCGGGTCAACGGAAGCCTCAGTCATTACGCTCCACCGCCAATCGGTACACCTCGAGAGTGCGGTCGGCCGTTGCCTGCCAGCTGAACTGCGCGACGTGTTCCAACGCGGACCGGCCCATCTCGGCACGCAGGTCGTCGTCACTTAACACCCGGCGCAAGGCTTTTGCCCAGGCGGTTGGCTGATGTGAATCGACCAGCACACCGCTGACACCGTCGTCGACCACCTCGCTCAAGCCGCCGACTGCCGCCGCAATCACCGGGAGCCCGCAGGCTCCGGCTTCCGCGGCGACCAGACCAAAAGATTCGCTGCGCGAAGGCACCGCCGATACGTCGGAGGCCGCGTACCACCGAGCGAGTTCTGCCGGCGGAACCGGAGGACAAAAAATGACCGACTCGGCCAGGCCCAGCTCGGCGGCACGTTTGCCCAGGTCGGCCAGCCCGTCCTCGGACTCGCCGCTCCGGCCTCCCAGCATGGCAACAGAGACTCGGCTGGCCAGATCCGGTTCCTGGTCCCGCAGCTCGGCGACGGCATCGATCAGGATCTGCGGGCCTTTGAGGTACTGAATCCGGCCGACGAAAAGCACGATCAGATCACGCGCATTCAGGCCGAGCTCGGTGCGTGCCTCCGCTCGGGACGCGGGCCGGAATATCTCGTGATCGACGCCCGGCGTGGCTATTGCGAGCCGGTTGGGATCCGCGCCGTAGAGCTCTACGAGATCCTGGGCCTCTCGTCTCGTGTTGGCGATCAGGAACGACGACTCGGCAACGAGACGTTCCTCCCAGCTGATCCGGTTCTCGGGCTCCTCATCGACCCGCAGGTCGCGGTTCTTCACCCTGGCCAGGGTGTGCATGGTGAGCACGAGCGGAATCCTAAGTTCCAGCCCGAGCAACAATCCGACCACACCGGAAATCCAATAGTGTGAGTGGATGACGTCGACCCCGCGCATCGCTGGGTGAGCGCCGATGGCGTCGGCGATTTCGGCGGTGTGCATGGCGAGGGTCGCCTTGTCGAATGGGCCCTCGCCGGGCGGTCGGACCTGATGGACGCAGGCCCCCGGGAGGAATTCAAAGCTGTCGTCATGGTCGGGATCATGGTCCGCGGTGAAGATCTCCACTTTGACGCCCGACGCCACCAGCTGTTTCGCCAGCTGGACGACGTAGACGTTGAGCCCGCCAGCGTCGCCGGATCCTGGTTGATTCAGCGGGGCCGTGTGGATTGACAGAATGGCGACGTGCACACTACGAGCCTACGCGGCATCCCGGGCGAGCTCTCGGGCAAGCCCGTGCCGGTGCGAGCGACGAGGCAGGCGAGACGTCCGACGGCCGGCCGATCACGACTGCGCGTAGGGAAAGCCGGCCAGCGTTGGGAAAGCCGGCCAGCGTTGGGAAAGCCGGCCAGCGTTGGGAAAGCGCCGACCAGCGTGTACTTGATCACATCTGCCCAATGTGGTTAGCCGGTCCATCGATGCGGCAAATAAAATATTCCAGTGCAAAAGCTCCCCCGTGTCTCGTCTCCGCTGGGAGCGATCACCCGCGGCACAACCAATCCAAACCGGCTTCGCCGGATCGACCGATGGATGGTTTCGCAACTGGAATTGCGCCTCCGCTCGCGCCCGTCGGCGCTCGTTGTGGACCTGGGCTACGGCTCTTCGGGCGTCACGCCTGCCGAACTACGAAGCCGGCTGGCGAAAGTCGACGCACGATGCCGGGTACTTGGGCTGGAGATCGACCCTGCCAGAGTGGCGTCGGCTCAACCCTGGGCCGGGCCGCAACTATCTTTTGCGGTCGGCGGCTTCGAGATCAGCACGCCAGGCGGCGAACACCCGCTGGCGATCCGGGCTTACAACGTGCTGCGACAGTACGGCGAGACAGAAGTATCGGCGGCCTGGCGGCGGATGTACGAATCCCTCGCGCCCGGAGGCCTCCTGGTGGAGGGCACCTGTGACGAGCTCGGACGGCGCTGCTGCTGGCTGGCCTTCGAAAAGCCGGAAGCTGCCGCGGGTGGCGCCGCAACCCACTCGATTGCTACCGATATCTCGGTTGACCTGCAGCCGAGCACGTTCACGATCTCGGTCGACGTCAACGACCTGGCGCAACCCTCCGATGTGGCGGCGCGGCTGCCGAAGGCGCTGATTCACCGCAACACTCCCGGCTATCAGGTGCACGAATTCCTTCTGCGTCTTGACGCAGCCTGGTATGAAGCCGCGGCCTGGGAAGGCTACGGACGGCGTCAACGCTGGATTCGGATGTGCCACTCGCTCAAGGAGCAAGGGATGCAGGTCGTCAGCGGCAAGGCCCGGTGGCGACTCGGCGAGCTGACAGTTGCCTGGTCGGAGGTCGCCGACCGGTCGATGGCGGAACCAGCCATGTCATCCCGCGAGCAAGCGGCGACCACTAACGACGCGACCGGATACAACCAGGGAGCACTCATCCAATCGTCGGGGAACTAGTCGTGAGGGACGAGACGTCGGGAATTAATCGTTGAGGAACCCGTTGATGATTTCGCGGATTTTGCTTCGTCCGAGCCACAAAATAGATCCGGCGGGCAGCACAACCAGCTCTGCATTCGGCAATGCCGCAGCGTAGGCCTCGGCTACTTCGACCGGGTGCGCTTCATCATCCTCGTGCGTGAGGACGAGAGTCCTCGCCTGTACCGCGCCAAGTGCGGCAGCGGAATCTACCGCACGCTCGCTCGGCAGGGTCAGGCCGAAGCGCGCGTCGCTGTTAACGATGAGTTCGGCCTGATGCTCAAACCAGGCTTGGGCTGCAGGCACGGCCCGGACTTCCTCCGGCTCCCGCAAGGCGAGTTGCTGCGCGATCCCGGCGGTGTCATGCCGCGCCGCGAGCTCGACCATTCGATCGACCCGCGACATCATCCGGGTACGCCCAGCGCTGCGGGTTGTGCCGTCCAGCACGGCAGGGAGCACGAAGGCGGCCTTCTCGAAACGATCCGGCGAGTCGGCGAGCATCCGGGCCAGCGCACCGGCTCCCATCGAGACGCCCAGCGCCCGGGTTGCTTCGACGCCATCGGCTGCGGCGCGCAACTCACCCGCAAGCTCTTCGTACGTCCATCGCGAACTCGGGGCGGGCCGTCCGCCATGGCCACGAAAATGCATGAAGGCGCGTGTGCCGGAGACTCCGGTGCCAAACGGTCGCGTGTCCCGAATCGATCCACCGAAACCGTGGGCGAACAGGGTGACCGGTTTACCCGTTCCGTACTGCTCCACGAACGCGGGCGTGCTCAAAATGGCGTCAGACATAGTCTTCATAGCGTACGAGGCGGCGCTCGATACCCACTCGGCGCGGTGAGCGGCCCGGTTTAACCGGCCTGCTCGACACCCGGTCGGCGGCCCACCAAGCGCTCGGTCGATGCGCTGTACGGCTACCAGCCGCCGTACGGCCCCTGATTTCTGTCCCGGCTACGCCCCTTGCCGCCGACGGCGCGTAGCGCAGGACGGACATCGGCAAGGAAAACGGCGGCAGCGACGAAGCCGACGATGCTCAGGATGCCAAGCACCTGCAGCGACACCCCGCTGAACGGCAACCCGAGAAATCCGATCAAAGTTGCGGCACCCACAATCGATGCCCAGAACGTCTTGGTCCGCTTGCCCGCGCTCACGTAGCTGTCCTTACTGTGCCGGAGTGCTTCGACCAGGGCGAAGACCTCGACGGCGAACAGCACGAATGCAAGGATCAGAAACAACCAGGATTGCGCTTGACCAATCATGGCACAAGCCTACCGAACGTGGCTGACAGCGAGCTTAGAGTGCGCGGCTAGAGGTCGGGAAGCCGTTTGACCGCGGCCGAGCTGGTGAGTCCGGCGGCCTGCAGCAGGTCGACGGCCATCGGACGCAGCAGCAGCACGAGGCTGTCGCCCTGCAGGTCCTTGACAGTCAGGTTCCGGGGGTCGAGGATCGCCGCTGCCTCACTCAAGATCCGCTGCGCCTCCTCGCGTGAGCTGCCCTTCAGCAACGCCTGGTTCAACTCACGGGCACCTTCGGCCATTGTGCTGACGGCGTCTGCCAGTTTGGGTCGCGGCACGCCTTCGGCCGCCGCGCTCTGCATCCGTCGGGCGACCACCCGGACAAGCCGCATGGCCCGATCCGCGTACTCGCACGCCCGGGCCAGACGGCTGACTTCCGCGGCATGCCGTCGCTGAGCCGGCGATATCCTGGCCGCCTCCTGCGCGATCTTGGCCGACTTCTCCCAGTTCTCCACCAGCCCTTGGCTATCCCGGCCCCGGGTCAGTGCCCGCTCGGCGGCATGCGGGTCGGAGCGACGGGCGGCGTCCGACAGCTCGTCCAGGATCTCCGCGATCTCACGCAACAGCGCTGAAGCGTTTCGTCGTGGTTCACGCCGGGGATCACGCGGCATCAGGCCCGCCACCAGGAGGGCGACGACGCCGCCGACCACGGCATCCTGTGTCCGTTCGAACGGTGCACTGCCCGTAGTTGCCGGCACCACGACGACGTAGATCGACTGGATGCCGAACTGCATGGTGAACAGCGCGCCGCTGTTGAGCATCTGGGCAACCAGGAAGGTAAGCATCATGACGACGAATATCTGCCAGACCCCGGTGCCGAGCAGGTGGACCATCACCTCGCCAACAGTCACTCCAAGCACGGCGCCGATGCTGAACTCGATCGCCCGGCGCACCCGAAGATCGGCAACCACGCCGACACCGACTGCGGCGGCAACCGCCGCGAGGAATGGGTACTGGTGTCCCAGCACAAAAACGGCGAAGGCGTAAGCGCACGTGGCAGCCAGCGCGGCCTGCAGTAGCTGCCCGAACCGGCCCTGGATTCTGCGGATTCCCTGCCGCCAGCGGTTTTTCAGCACCAGCAGCGCCTGCCGGTAGGCCTGGTAGAACTGGGTCGACGAAGTGCTCACGGCACTACTCTGCCCTATCCGACGGTCGCAATGCCGCTTTCCGTCCGGGATTGCATCCCAGTTTGCCGCCGGCAAGTTTCGGCACACGAAACTCACACGATCCGGCAAAGAAGTGTTTGACTAGTTTGGTGAGCAATTCAAATCTGAGCCGAGCAGAAGCCGCTGAGCGGAGTCGGATCCTCGACATCGACAGCTACCACGTCGCCCTCGATCTCAGTGAAGGCCGTGACCCCGAAGAGACCGGCTATGACTCGGTCACCACGATCCGCTTCCACGCCACGGAGGCCGCGACCACGTTCATTGACCTGATTGCGGCGGAGGTACGGGTCGTCGAACTCAATGGGAAGCGGCTTGATCCGGATGCCGTCTTCGACGGAGCGCGGATCACCATCCCCGGCATCGTGCAGGGCGAGAACTCCCTGTGGGTGCACGCCCGGGCCAATTACTCACGCACCGGCGAAGGCCTGCACCGCTTCGTCGACCCGGCAGACGGCGAGACCTATCTATACACGCAGTTCGAACCGACAGACGCGCGCCGGGTGTTCGCGAATTTCGACCAGCCTGACCTCAAGGCCCGGTTCAGCTTCACCATCGTCGCTCCCGACGACTGGCTGGTGCTGTCGAATTCGGCCGCCCCGGAGCCCCAGCGCGTCACCAACGCCACTGCTGCCTGGGAATTCCCGGCGACAGAACGCCTGTCCAGCTACATCACCTGTATCGCCGCCGGGCCGTGGACACGTTTCACCGATACCTGGACGTCGACCACGTCGGACGGCCAGCAGCTGTCGATCGAACTGGGTGCCACGGTCCGCGCGTCGCTGGCGAAATACCTCGATGCAGATGAGATCTTCGAGGTGACGAAGGCTGGAATGCAGTTCTTCCATGGTGCTTTCGACTACCCCTACCCCTGGGGCAAGTACGATCAGCTGTTCGCCCCGGAATACAACCTCGGCGGGATGGAAAATCCGGGACTGGTGACGTTTGCCGAGAGCTTTGTCTTTCATTCGACCGCCACCGAGGCCGATCGGGAACGCCGGGCCAACGTGATAATGCACGAAATGGCGCACATGTGGTTCGGCGATCTGGTCACGATGCAATGGTGGGACGACCTGTGGCTCAAGGAGTCCTTCGCCGACTACATGGGTTCGCTGGCAGTTGCGGAAGCCACCAGGTGGAAAAATTCCTGGGTCACCTTCGCCAACCGTCGCAAGGCCTGGGCGTATAAACAGGACCAGCTGCCGACGACACATCCGATCGTCGCCGACATTCCGGATGTCGAGGCGGCGAAGCTGAATTTCGATGGCATCACCTACGCAAAGGGAGCCGCCGTCCTCAAACAGCTGGTCAGCTTTGTTGGCCGGGAGGCCTTCTTCTCCGGTGCCCGGCAGTATTTCCGCGACCATGCATTCGGGAACACTACGCTGGTCGACTTCCTGAAGGCGATGGAACACGGCGCGGGTGACCGGGACGTTCGTGAATGGGCGGACTCCTGGCTGCAGACCGCCGGAACCTCAACTTTGATCCCGGAGATATCCACCGACGATGCCGGCGTGATCACATCTTTCGTGATCCGCCAGGAAGCGGTGGACCCCACCACCGGCGAAGACGCTCCGCGGCCGCACCGGATCGCCATTGGCTTCTACGAACTGGTTCGAAACGAGCTTCGCCGGACACACCGTTCCGAGGTGGATATTGCCGGGCCGTACACCGAGATTCCCGACCTGAGCGACCGCAAACGACCCGCGCTCGTCATCGTCAATGACGACGATCTGACGTTCGCCAAGGTTCGGCTCGACGATCAATCGCTTGGCACCGTCCGACGACATCTGTTCCGGCTGACCGCGACAATGCCGCGGGCCCTGATCTGGTCGATCCTGTGGAACGCGACCAGGGACGCGGTGCTTCCGGCCGGAGACTTCCTCGAGCTGGCAGATCGGCACCTGGTGCACGAAACGGATCCGAGTCTGCTCGCCACCGTGCAGGATCAGGTGATTCAGGCAATCGATCATTTCGTGCCCCGCGAGTTCCACCTCGATGCCGTCGACAACACGCTCTGCAGCGCTCTCGATGCGCTGTCCACCGCGCAGCCTGGATCAGACCGGCAGCTCGACACCATGCTTTTCGTCATCCGGCTTACCGGCAGGGTGCCATCCGGCGCCGGCTATGGGGCAACCGGTGCGACGTCCGGTAGTGCGGAGACCCCTGCAATAACAGCTTCCCGGACGCTGCTGCAGGCGCTGCTCAGGTTGCCGATCGATGCGGACGCCGGCGCTGGCCGGGAGACCACGGCGCTCGCCGGGCTGAAGGTCGATACCGAGCTGCGCTGGGCGGCGCTGACCGCGCTTACCGCGACCGGATACGCGGACCTGGACGATATCGCGGCCGAACGGGCCGAGGACAGCACCAGCTCGGGTGAACAGCATGCGGTGCGCGCCCGGGCAAGCCGGCCGTTGCCCATCGTCCGCTCGCGTGCCTGGTCGGCGGCGGTCGAACACGACACGCTGAGCAATGACCTGCTTTCGGCAACGATCTCGGGATTCGTGCATCCGGCGGGGTGGCATCTGATCCAGGACTACGTCGGACGATACTTCGACATGCTGGAACCCGTATGGTCAAGCCGCAGCATCGAGATCTCCCGCCGTCTCGTCGCCGGGCTTTTTCCGCACTGGGCAGCCGACAAGGCCCGCGCTGCGCATCGGGCGCAGTCCTGGCTGGACGGCCACCAGGAAGCACCCGCTGGGCTGCGCCGGCTGATCATCGAAGGCCGCGATGAGCTTGAACGGGCGCAACGAGCGGCGCAGTAGCTCAGCGGGTAACTGGGTCGTTAGTCCCAGGCCGCACCGGCGCTGGGAGGGTTGTGGGTCGCTAGACCCAAGCCGCACCGGCGCTGGGAGGGTTAGCAGTCGATTGTGCGGCTTTAAGCCTCCCACCGAGCCTCAACCCTCCCTCCGGCCGAAAAATGCCTTAAAGCAGTTCCTTGCCGAGCAAACGCAGAGTCTGCACCCTCGCTTCCGCGGAGTCAGCCGGTTCACCGCGGTGAGCCGAGGCGACTGGATTGACCATCACCTCGTCGACCCCGAAGGTTTTGGCGAGCTGCCGCAGCTGGCCTGCCGCATTGGACGGCGTGCCGATGATCCAGTGCTGTCGCATTCCTTCGATCAACGCCAGTTGCTGCGCCGGCAACGATGTGTCGGCTGCGTCCTGCACGAGGGCCAGCGGTTGGAGTGGCTCGCCGCTGCGCAACCTGGCCATTGCCTGCAATTGCGGAAGCGCAAGTTCGCGTGCCTCATCGTCGCTTTCGGCGACGACCGCGTTGACCGTCAGGAACGTCGTCGGCCGCGCTGCCAGGTCGCTCGGCCGGAACTGGCTGCGGTAGGCCTGCAGCGCCGCCGCGGTTCCCTGGCCGGCAAAGTGATGGGCGAAGACGTATGGCATCCCGTTAGCCGCTGCGAGCTGCGCGGAATAGCCGGATGAGCCGAGCAGCCATACCTTCGGTTCCGACACCGCGTTCGGCGTCGCGCGCAGGACGTAGTTCGATCCGCCACGCATCGGCACGTTGACGCCGCGCGCGCTCATCAGCGCTATCACGTCCGCGACGTACTCGGGAAACTTCTGCACAGGGTCCTGGTCGGTGCCTTGGCCCACGTGCCCTCGGAGCGCCATCGAGGTCACCGGATCACTCCCCGGTGCGCGACCGATGCCCAGATCGATCCGGTCCGGGTAAGCGGCCTCGAGCAACGCGAACTGTTCCGCAACCGCGAGCGGGGCGTGATTGGGCAGCATGACGCCGCCCGAGCCGACCCGGATGCGTTCGGTGCGCGCGGCCAGATGCGAGATCACCACCGGAGGCGACGTAGCCGCAACCGCCGGCATATTGTGATGCTCCGCCACCCAATACCGGGTGTAACCGGCAGCATCGGCCGCCTGTGCCACATCCACCGAGGCGGCGAGCGCCGAGCCGGTGGTCTGGTCCGTGCGCACCGGCACAAGATCGAGGGCGGAAAGTTTCAGGGGGTTCTTCCGAACTTCGTCATGACTCACGATTGCCATAACGTCACAGCCAGGACGAAACTTCCCGACGACGGGCGTGAGCCAGCTCGCAGGTGTGCTCACTGGGGCATGAGCCACTCGGTACGAGGTTGCGCCGAGTCGCGCCGAGATCTACGGGTTCGCGCCGAGGCTGCAGCGGCTACCCAGCTGATATCCACGGGGTCGCGCCGAGGTTTGCAGGAGCTAACCGGCAAGTAACCCTCGAAATCTCACGATGCGAGCGGAAAACAGCCCGCAACATCGGCCAGCACCTGCATTTATGAGCCCACGGCACGGATGGTGCTCGACCCCGACTACCGCTGAAGGCGCGGCACTGCGTTAACCAAGCCGCCATATTCCCGGCGAGCGGTACCCCAGACTGTGCGCGTCAATAAGCACGGCTCCCCGGTCACCGGACAAGAGGCGTCACCCGGAACCTAATCCGGGCGGCACCTCACCCTGGTCACTTGACCGGAATGGGCTAGAAAATCAGAAGTCCAAGTCCTCGTACCCGGAATTCAGCTTCTCGAGCTCAGTTGCCAGTCGAATTCGGCGGGCGTCAACAACATGCGGCTCTCCGTTGCGGTCATCGACGTATGCCTGGTTCTGACTGTCATACATAGTCAACTCACCGATGATGAGTCCCGTTCTACCGATTCGTGCCTTGATCCTGGCCCGCTTCGAGTTTGGCTGAGCTGCCACGATGTCGCCCTCTTCAGGACGACGGTTCTGATCAGCACTGTTTTGCAAATCCCACACTCCTGCACCCGGCGCCCAACCGGCAATCCAGGGAGGTCGTATCCGCTGGGCCTTCGCAGACTACGTGAGAACACCCAACTGCAGTCAGACGGCGCGTAGATTGCGAACGCGTGGCCAGCACATGCATTTGTACTCCGGGCCGAGCACAAAGCAGATCGCCCCGGACCAGTTTGGTCCGAGGCGATCTGCCGGGTGCCGAAGTTAGTGCCGGCGCCTGAGTGCCCTATTCGACGATGGCGGCGAACGCCTCGTCCAGGATGTCCAGGCCCTCGTTAAGCAGGTCGTCCGAGATAACCAGCGGCGGCAGGAAGCGCAGCACGTTTCCGTACGTTCCGGTGACCAGCACCAGCAGACCGGCAGCGTGCGCGGCCTTGGCCACCGCAGCTGTGGTCGCAGCATCTGGCTCGATGGTTCCCGGCTTGGTGATCTCGATGGCGATCATTGCGCCGCGTCCACGCAGGTCGCCGATGACCGGGAACTTCCCCTTCATCGTGGTCAGCCGCTCGGTCATCAGCTCGCCGATGTGCGCGGCCTTGCCGATCAGGTCTTCCTTTTCGATCGTCGCGATCACGCCAAGAGCCGCGGCGCAGGCGACCGGGTTGCCGCCGTAGGTTCCGCCCAGGCCGCCGCCGTGCACGGCGTCCATGATTTCGGCGCGGCCGGTCACCGCTGCCAGCGGCAGGCCGCCGGCGATTCCCTTGGCCACAGTCATCAGGTCGGGAACGATGTTCTCGTCTTCACAGGCGAACAGCTGTCCGGTGCGGGCGAAGCCGGTCTGGACCTCGTCGGCGACAAAGACCACTCCGTTTTCCTTCGCCCACTCGACCAGGGTCGGCAGGAATCCGGGAGCGGGAACGATGAAGCCGCCCTCGCCCTGGATCGGTTCAATCACGATTGCGGCGAGGTTCTTGGCCCCGACCTGCTTTTCGATCATCGAGATGGCACGCTTCGCGGCGTCAGCGCCGGAGAGCTTGGTGCCGGCCGCGTCATTGTCGCGCAGGGGGTACGACATCGGAGCGCGGTAGATTTCGCCGGCGAAGGGACCGAAGCCATCCTTGTACGGCATGTTCTTCGCGGTCATTGCCATGGTCAGGTTCGTACGGCCATGGTAGGCGTGATCGAATACGACAACGGCGTCTCGGCCGGTGGCATGACGCGCGATCTTCACCGCATTCTCGACTGCCTCGGCACCGGAGTTGAAGAGTGCGGTCTTCTTGGCATGGTCGCCGGGAGTCAGCCGATTGATCGCCTCGGCAACCTCGATGTATCCCTCGTACGGCGTGACCATGAAACAGGTGTGGGTAAATCGCGCAACCTGGTCCTGTACCCGGGAAACAACTTCGGGTGCGGAGTTACCAACGTTGACGACGGCAATGCCGGCACCGAAGTCGATCAGCTGATTGCCGTCGACATCGCGCAGGATTCCGCCGCCCGCTGCCGTGATGTACACAGGCAGTGTCTGGCTGACACCTGCGGCAACTGCGGCCGACTTGCGGGCCTGCAATTCGACCGAGCGTGGGCCGGGGATTTCCGTAACCAGTTTGCGCTCCTGGGTGAGCGCCGGGCCGCCTGGAACCGCGGCATCTTCATGCGTGGAAGTCATAAGGCGAGATTACGCCCGCGACCGCTTCGGTGTCTTTGTACGTTTCGGCAGAAGTAGCGGACTGAATAGTTCATTTTGGCGTAGTAATGGGATGATGGTGGGATGGCGATTTCCCTGCGTTCCCTCACCGACGACCAGGATCTCGACCTCCAGGTCATCGTCGAGGGAGACCTTGACGCCGAAATCACCTGGGCGCACGCCACCGAACTCGACGATCCGAAGCCCTATCTCAATGGTGGCGAGCTGATACTCACGCTCGGTCGTTCCCGCGAGCTGACCCCCAAAGCCTGCCGGACCTACGTGCGCCGCCTCGTAGCCGCGAGAGTGGCGGGCCTGGCATTCGGCGTCGGTCTGGGCCACCGGAAGGTGCCGGCTGCCCTCGCCGACGCCTGCATGGCGAGCGGACTGACTCTGCTGGCCGTGCCGAAGCCAACGCCATTCATCGCCATAGTAAGGACAGTCGCCGAAGCGATCGCAGCCGAACAGCGCGAAGAGGAATTGTGGCTGCTCAATTCGCAGCGCGCTCTCTCCCGCGCCGCCTCGTTGGGTGGCGGCATCCCCGCGGTGATCGACCAGCTCGCAAAGGCCACCGGACGATGGGTCGTGCATTGCGGGATGGATGGCGCCCCGCTGCACAGCGCCGGATCCAGGATCGGCGGCAATGAACTGATCGCGGACTTCGACGCCGACATCCGGCGTCTGCTCGCGGGACCACCCCGTGGGACGGCCAGCGTCACCGCACCGGATCGGACAGTTGTCATGCACGCACTCGGCGCTGGCCGTCAGGTACAGGGCGTGCTGTTGCTCGGTGGAAACACCTCGGTCACCTCGTCGGTGAACACCCTGCTGGCCAGCGCCGTCGCACTGACCGCCATCTCGCTACGACAGGACACCGAACTCACGGCAGCACGAGCTTCGCTGCGCTCGGCGCTACTGGCGCAATTACTGAACGGCCAGCTGGAATCCGTCCGGCAGACGGTTCGCGCGCTGGGCACGCCGCTGCCCCGATCCCCCGTGACGGCACTCCTCGTCCGCGGATCCGCCGCGCAGCTGGAGGCCGTCGAAGAGGCCCTGGCACAGAGGGCAGAAGCGACATTGCTCCACATCCGTCAGGATCGGCTCATCCAATCTGCGGAGCAGAAACCGGCCCAGAAAGGGATAGAGCTGGCCGGATCCGGATTCTTCCATGCCTTGGCGAACTCAGAGCTGGTAATCGTCTGCCGGGCGAATGAGGCAGCCGAACTTGCTGACTTCAGCGCCCGCACTGCTGAAGTCAGCCTCGGCGTCAGCGCGCGGCACAACTGGGCCGATATCGGCCAGGCCGTCTCCGAAGCCCGTACGGCGGTCGATGCCAGCGGCGGCACCGGAATCCGCTGGTTCGGCGACCTCACCGCAGACGGCATGCAGGTGCTTACCAGACTTCCCGGTCTGCGGCTGCTGGCGGAAGAAAGGCTCGCGCCGGTGATCGGATACGACGCACAGCACAACACCGACCTGCTGACAACCCTCGGCTGCTGGCTCAACCACTCGGGAGCCTGGGATGGCGCCGCCACCGAACTGGGCGTGCATCGGCACACCGTCCGATACCGGATTCGGCAGATCGCCGAGCTGCTCGACGCTTCATTTGACGACCCCGACGCCCGGTTCGAGCTGTGGTGGGCATACCGGGTGTTGAAGGCACAAGATGACGTGGGCCACAAACTGGCGTAAGTTTTCTTCTCGGCTAGACAGCGAACGGCTACCGGCGTTCCTCCATGCAGATTAGAAACAGGACAAATATGGCAATCGATTCGTCGCCCCCCAAAGGTGAAACGAAACAAGGCACATCCGGCACCCTCGGAACAGGCCTGAAGTCCCGGCATGTCACGATGATTTCGATCGCTGGCGTAATCGGGGCCGGACTTTTCGTCGGCTCGTCCAAGGCAATCGCCCTCGCCGGACCGGCAGTTCTGATCGCCTACCTGACGGCCGGGCTGCTGGTGGTCCTCGTGATGCGGATGCTCGGCGAGATGGCCGCAGCGAATCCGGACTCCGGGTCATTCTCCACATACGCGGATCGCAGCATCGGTCGCTGGGCCGGCTTCAGCATCGGCTGGCTGTACTGGTGGTTCTGGGTCCTGGTCATCCCACTCGAAGCCGTCGCAGCGGCAATCATCCTCAACAGCTGGATTCCCGCTGTCGCAACCTGGATATGGGCGTTGGGCATCACCCTGATCCTGACCATCACCAACCTGGTAAGCGTCGGCAACTACGGCGAGTTCGAGTTCTGGTTCGCCCTGTTGAAGGTCGTCGCAATCATCGGATTCATCGTCATCGCCGGCCTGGCCGTCCTCGGCCTGCTGCCGGGATCCAACGTCAGCGGTGCCGAGCACCTGGTTAGCGACGGTGGCTTCTTTCCGAATGGATTCGGAGCCGTTCCTGCTGCCTTGCTGACCACGATGTTCACTTTCATGGGAACCGAGATCGTCACCATTGCCGCCGCCGAGTCGGCCAACCCGGCAAAGGAGATCCGCAAGGCGACGAACTCGGTCATCTGGCGGATCAGCCTGTTCTACGTAGCCTCGATCTTCCTCGTGGTCTCGCTGGTGCCCTGGAATTCCGAGGTGCTCGCCGCGAATGGCTCGTTCCAGTCGGCACTCGACGCGATCGGCATCCCGAACGCCAAGATCATTATCGATATCGTGATCCTGGTCGCCGTCGCCTCCTGCCTGAACTCGGCCTTGTACACCGCGTCCCGGATGATGTTCTCGCTGGCACAGCGAGGCGATGCGCCGAAGTCCATAGCCAAGGTGTCGAAGAATGGCGTGCCTACGAATGCGGTGCTGCTCTCGACAGTGGTCGGCTTCATCGCGGTCGGATTCAACTTCCTGGCACCGGAGGCAGTGTTCAGCACGCTGCTGGCGACATCGGGCGCCGTCGCTCTGCTGGTATACCTCGTGATCGCCGTTTCACAGCTACGGCTGCGTGCCAAGACAGAGGCGGCCGGAACCGAAATGCCGATCAAGATGTGGGCATTCCCGGTACTGACCTGGCTCGTGATCATCTTCATTCCGGTGGTGCTGATCTACATGGCCATCGGTTCAGATCTGAAGCTCGAACTGTACGCCACGGCTATTCTCGCTGTCGTCGTCGTCGCAATCGGGCTGATCGTGCAGCGCCTCAACAAGGGAAAGCACGGCGAGGTCGTGAAGGAAGCAGAAGTCACGTCCGGGCACTGACGCCCTCAGGTTGACGGGCCGCCATCCCTTTTGGGGTGGCGGCCCGCTCTACGCTCTCTTTGAACTGGTCCCCATTTGTTGGACTGTCCAGTTAGAGAGTCTAGGCCGCGAGGGTCTGGGTCCGGTATCGCACCGGGCTCAGGCCCTCGAGTCGTTCTGAGAGGCGGTCGTCGTTGTACCAGCGGATGTACTCATGCAGGGCTGTCTCTAGCGCGTCGATGTCCAGGTAGCGGACGTGGTGGAAGCATTCTTCTTTGAGGTGGCCGAAGAAGTTCTCGATGACCGCATTGTCGTAGCAGTTGCCCTTGCGGGACATCGACTGTGTCGCCCCGGTATCGGCGAGTATTTGCCGCCAGGAGCGATGTTGATACTGGAACCCTTGGTCGGAATGAACCAGCGGATACTGCCCGGCCTCGAGCGTTGCGATCACCTCACGCAGTGGCGCGTTCGTCAGCTGCAGGCTCGGTGACGTGCCGATCGAATAGGCGATGATCTGCCGGTCAAACAGATCCATGATCGGCGAGAGGTAGAGCTTGCGATCGCCGACCCGGAACTCGGTTACGTCGGTGACCCACTTCTGGTTCGGGGTGTCCGTGGTGAACTCGCGATTCAGGAGGTTGTCGGCGATCTGGCCGACCTCGCCCTGATACGACACGTAACGGCGCTTGCGGCGCGAACGGCAGACAAGCCCGAGGTCGCGCATGAGTTTCAGAACGGTCTTCTTCGCCACCTGCCCGCCGGCGTTGAGTAGTTCCCGATGCACGCGGCGATGCCCGTAACGGGACTTGTTGGCGGAGAATATCTCCGTGATCGCGACTTTCAGCTCGGCCTGCGGATCCGGGACGTCCAGCCGCGCCTGCTGATAGAAGAACGTTGAACGGGGCAATCCCGCGATCTGGAGCAGCAGGTCGAGCCGGTGCTCAGCCTTGAGGGAGACGACAGCGCGGACCTTCACCGTCGTTCTTGCGCCCTCAAGGCCCTCAATTTTCCCAAGTATGCGACCTCCGCCCGAAGCCGCTCATTCTCGCGCCGCATCCGCACTACCTCGGTCGATTCACTCGGAGCGGAGTCAGTCTCCACTGATTTGCCGGGAGAGCTCGGTCTTAGCGCTTCCTCGCCCTCATTCCGGTACTTCCGCGCCCACGTCTCAATCAGCTTCGGCGAGGACAGATCGAACTCGCGAGCCAGCGCGACCTTCGTCTCGCCCGCCAAGAACCTGCGCACGACGTCAAGCTTGAACTCGAACGAAAACGAACGCTTGGTCGGCTTCGTCACCAAGGCCCCGCTCCCACGAACCCGCCAACGGTCATAAAGCCGATGCACCGGGTTCTCCCGAACCCCGAGATGCCTGGCGGCAGCACCCCAGCTCCACTCGGCCTCGAACAACACTATCGCTGCTTCACGCTGACGCTCTGATAGCGAACTACCTAGATACACGAAACTGGCCCCCGGAAATCGGAACTGAAGTCATCAGTCCAACTTCCGGGGACCAGTTCATCGAAAGATGCCTCGGCTGATCTAGACCGCACCGTAAATCTGCGTGAACATCGGCGGGCGAGCGCGTGACTTGCGTAGTGGCGAGAGTTCGTGGCGTTTTAGAAGGTTGAGCTGGTCTGCTCGAGGTAGCGGGCGACGGTGCCCAGTTCTTCTTCGGTGAACTCTGCGTTAGTCCGGTCGATGGTATCGGTGTACTTCTCGTATCGGCTGATGATCGGCGCGATCTTCTCGGCGATGAGTTCGATGTTGATTCGTCGTCGGTCCTGCGGATCATGCGCGCGCCGCAGGTAGCCGACTGCTTCGAGTCGGTCGAGGACCCGCGTCACGGTGCTCGTGGGCAGACCCGCGGTCTGGCTGAGCTGCTTAGGTGTGCGCACGTCTTCGCGCAGGACGAGCAGGTGCAGCGTCTGGAGGTCGGTGACGAGCATGTCGAACTCGCGCGCGATGCGCTCGTTGCCGAGCACCGCGTTGACGAGCGCGCCCTGGAAGGCCCGCTGTATGCGCGTGCTGTTCGGACTGGACATTCCACACCTTTCCGAGTAATATCTCCAATGTGGGATTATCCCATAATGGGAGATATTCAAATTAGGGAAGATCCCATAACCGAAATCTTAGCGGAGGAGCTCCGATGGCACGACTACACGCCGGGAACCGAATCGTTGCGGTCAGCGTGCTGCTGTTCGCCTCGTTCATGGACCTTTTGGACAACACGATCGTCAACGTTGCGCTGCCGGCAATCGAGCAGGAGCTGGGTGCGTCGCCGGCGCAGTTAGAGTGGCTGGTCAGCGGCTACTTGTTGGCCTTTGCCGCGCTGCTGGTCACTGGCGGGCGCCTCGGGGACATTCTGGGGCGGCGCCTCGTGTTCATCGTGGGCGTGGTCGGCTTTACCGCCGCGTCGATGCTCGCGGGGCTCGCCACGTCCGGCGACGCCTTGGTTTCGCTGCGAGTCGTGCAGGGCGCCTTCGCCGGCGTAATGGTCCCGCAGGTGCTCTCGATCATCCAAGCGCTGTTCCAGCCGCGCGAACGCGCGGCCGTCTACGGGATCGCCGGGGCCGTCACCGGGCTCGCCGCCGTGGCGGGTCCCCTGGTTGGCGGCGCTCTCATTACCAGCGATGCCTTCGGGATCGGGTGGCGATCCATCTTCCTCATCAACGTCCCCATCGGCATCCTGCTCCTAGTGGGTGCGCTGCTGTTCATCCCCGAGACGCGATCCGAGCAGGCCCCCCGCCTCGACGTGCTCGGCGTGGTGCTCGCGATGTCCGGAGTGCTTGCGCTGGTCTACCCGCTGGTTGAGGGCCGGCAATTGGACTGGCCGTGGTGGATGTTTGCCCTCATGGCCCTGTCCCCGATCCTGCTCGCCCTGTTCGTCTGGCACCAATGCCGCCGCGCGGCCGCGTCCCGTGCGCCATTGTTGCCGATGAGTCTGTTCCGCGACCGCGGTTTCAGCGCCGGCCTAGTCGTCCAGCTCGCCTTCCAGGCCGGAGTCGCCAGCTACTTCCTGATTCTCACCATCTATCTGCAATCCGGGCTCGGATACACCGCGTGGGACGCGGGCCTATCGATACTGCCTTTCAGCCTCGGAGCGATCCTCGGCAGCGGCGTTTCCGTGCCACTCACCGCCAAGTTCGGCAAGCTCCTCGTCCTGGCCGGCTCGATCCTGCAAGGAGCGGGCGTAGCATGGTCCATCGCCGTCGTCAGCGACCGCGGCGACGCGCTCACCATTTCCGACTTCATCCTCCCGCTGGGGTTGGCCGGCATCGGCCTGGGGCTGCTCGTGGTTCCGCTGCTCGACGTCGCCCTCGCCACGGTCCCGGTAGACAACGCCGGGTCGGCATCGGGCGCCCTCAGCACCTTCCAGCAGGTCGGTGCCGGTCTCGGTGTTGCTGTGGTCGGCGTGGTGTTCTTCGGGATCATCGGCACCTCCTTCGACTCGGCCACCATGCGCGACGCCTTCCTCACCGCCGCCTGGGTTGCCGTGACCGCGGCTGCGATCGCGGCCGTGGCGAGTCTGCTGCTCCCCAGCATCGCTGCCGTCCGTACCCGCGCGGCGCTCCAAGTCCACGACGCACCCGACCAGCAAGAACCTCTGAAAGGAATGACCTCATGACCAACCCCAGCACACTCGACGCAACCGGCGACCTCGCCGCCGCAACGGCGGGAGAACTCCGTATCTCTGGCGGCGCAGCCAACCTCACAATCGCCGACAACATCAAGCCTGGCCAGCTCTATCACGCGCACTTTCGGGGTCTCATCCCCACTGTCGGCGATGAGAACGGAACGGTGACCGTGCGCTACAAGCGGCGCCTGCACCCCCTCGCCAGCGACCAGGGCGAGGGGTCCATCGAACTGTCAGCGCACGTGCCCTGGAACGTGCACGTCTACGACGCGGCCGCAGGTATCACCGCGACCCTGACAGCCCTGACCCTGACGAGTCTGAGCTTCGACAGTGCTCTAGCAGACACGGCACTCGACCTGCCCACCCCCCTCGGTGCGGTCGAGATCCGGATCGATGGCCCAGTCCGCAACCTCCGCCTACGTCGCCCGTCCGGAGTCCCCGTCGGAGTCCACATCGTCGGCGGAGCGAGCCACATCCACATCGACGGTCAAGAACTCGGCGCGATCGGACCCGGTTACCGCAGCACCGCTCCCACCAGCCCGAATCACTACACACTCGTCATCGCGAAAGCCGCAGACCGCCTCACCGTCACGCACTAGCCCACCCGTCAACCTCACAAAGGAGCACGCACATGTCCGGTACAGGCACGTTGCCCGGATGGCTGAAGCCAGCAAACCGCGTCGTCAAGTTCCGACTTCGCCGCGGCCAGCGATAAGGTCGCCGTCCTCGAGATACAACCGCGCGATCAATGCCGCTAGTCAGGAGAGCCCCGTCGCGAGGCAGCGATCTACGGCGTCGTCGCAGCCACTGACACCCGTCTCAGGAAAGTACAGCTTTTTGAGACATTGGCCGGCTGGTGCTTGCTTGACTACTGCTTCCCGCCATCCTCGGTCGTCGCCTGTCTCAGAAATTCGTCTCACTGCAAAGTGTCTCAGGGTAGTGCCGGTAAGGGTTTTGTGAGTCACAATGGCCGAGTGAGACTTCTTGGATACACCCGCGTGAGCACATCGAGTCAAGATGCGCAGCTGCAACTCGACGCTCTCGTCGCGGCTGGTGTCCAGAAGCGCGACGTGTTCGCCGATGTGACGTCCGGGAGCAAGACCGCGATCGAACGCCGTGGCATGAGGAAGCTCCTCGAGCACGCGGAGTCCGGTGACACGGTCGTCGTCTGGCGAGTCGATCGCCTCGGCCGCTCCCTGGTCGACGTGCTGAACACTGTGAACCTGTTGCGCGAGCGCGACATTCACGTCCGCTCCATCTCGGACGGGATCGATCCGACGACGTCGACGGGCCGGTTGATGTTGAACATGCTCGCCACTCTCGCTGAGTACGAGCGCGAGCTCATTGTCGAGCGCGTGAATGCCGGCATCGCCGCAGCTCGACAGAGTGGCACCAGATTCGGGCGACCGCTATCGGACCCGGCAGTGATCGCCGACAAGCTCGCGATCGCGGCCGATGCTCGAGCCAAGGGGCGCACCGCCGAGGACGCAGCACGGCTCGTCGGCTGGAGTCGCGCCACTCTCTACCGCCACCAGCAAGCCCTCGCCGGCCGCGAGAGCATCACCATGTAGTGATGTCATGAGCGGTGAGGAGCGGTGGCGGATTCTTCGACTTCATGTCGAGGACCAGATACCTCTCACCGCTCTAGCCAAAGAAACCGGGATCGGCCTGCGGACGTTGCAACGCTGGAATCAGCTCTACCGAGACCACGGCATCACTGCACTCGACCCTCATCCGAGAGCCGACGCGGGGACTCGTCGCACGGCGGCCGAGTTGGTTGCGTTCATCGAGCGCCTCGCGTTGACCAAACCGAGGCCAGCGCTCGCGACGCTGCATCGCCTTGTCAGCACCGAAGCGAAGCGGCAGGGCCTAGCGGTGCCAGCTACGCCACCGTCAGAGACATTGTGCAGTCCCTCGATCCAGCGCTCGTGACGCTCGCGCTGGATGGACCCACCGCGTATCGCGATCGACACGAGCTGGTGTACCGACGTCGAGCCGATCGACCCAACGAGATCTGGCAGGCCGATCACACCGAACTCGACATCCTCGTTACCAGTGCCGCAGGCGGCAAGTCTGATCGACCCTGGCTCACGATCGTGATCGACGACCACTCACGCGCGATCTGCGGATACACAGTCTTCACCGGTGCCCCCTCAGCGATGAACACGGCCCTCGCGCTCCGGCAGGCGATCTGGCGCAAGACCGACCCCACATGGGCGATGTGCGGCATTCCCGACGTTCTCCACGTCGACCACGGCTCCGACTTCACCAGCCATCACCTCGAACGCACCGCCATCGAGCTGCGCATCCGGATCATCCACTCCACCGTGGGCCGGCCCCAAGGCCGCGGCAAGATCGAACGCTTGTTCCGCACCATCAACACCGAGCTTCTCTCCACTCTCCCCGGACACCTCGGACCCGGCAGCAAACACCCTCACCCCGCTCTCGATCTGGCCGCCCTGGACCAGGCGCTCGGCGCGTTCATAGGGATGTACAACGCGCGCCCACACCGCGAACTCGGAGTTTCGCCTCGGGATGTGTCGGTCGCGGATGGGTGGCTTCCGCGAATGCCCGACAGCCTGGAACAACTCGACGGCCTCCTGCTCACCGTCCCGAAGAACCGGGTGGTGCAGCGGGACGGTATCCACTTCCAAGGCCAGCGCTACCTCGCCCCGACACTCGCCCCCTTTGTCGGGCACACGATCACGATCCGCTACGACCCGCGCGACATCTCCGAGATCCGCGTGTACGACCGCGACACCTTCGTCTGCGTCGCCGTCGACGAAGCCCACCCCAATCTCCGACTCAGCCTCCGCGACATCGAAACCGCCCGCCGAGCCCGCCGCCGAGCACTCCGACACACCATCAACGACCGCATCCCCACCGCCGTCGCACGGGAAGAGCTGCGCGACGTCGCGCCCACTCCGCATCGTCGCCGGCTACGCACCTATGAAGAGGACGAGTGATGAACCAGGCCTTCATCGTCACCAAGGAGCACCGGCGCTTCGCCGAGTTCGCGAACGCCGTCCGCAAAGAGCGAACCATCGGCATCTGCCACGGCGAGGCCGGCGTCGGTAAGACCAACTCCGCCCGCCGATACGCGAACTGGGATGCGCTTGAGCCCTACATCAACGCGTGGGGGCCTCGCGGCGATCACGACGCCAAGTACTACGCCCTCGCCAACCGATCCCGCACCGTCTTCTACACACCCGAAGTCCTCTGCCGACCCAAAGACCTCATGCACGACATCGACCGATGGCAAGCGAAGATCGAGATCTGCGCCGACGAACACCTTCGCTCACAGGAAACCGAGCCGACAACCAACGCGATAGGCATGTCTCACCTCGTCGAACTGCTCATCATCGACGAAGCCGAACGACTCACCCCGACCACGCTCGAGCTGCTCCGCGACCGCCACGACCGCGAACACCTCTCCATGATCCTCATCGGCATGCCCGGAATCGACCAACGATTCCGCCACTACCCACAGCTCTACAGCCGACTCGGCTTCTCTCACCACTACCGAACCCTCGGCCGAGAAGAACTCCTCTTCGTCCTCGAACGCCACTGGAAACGCCTAGGACAACAACTCGACCCCGACGACTTCACCGACGCGCAGGCCATAGCCGCGATCGAACGCATCACCCGCGGCAACTTCCGCCTCCTCGAACGACTCTTCCCCCAGATCGCCCGAGTGCTGAAAATCAACGGGCTCGAAACCATCACCGACGACGTCATCGAAGCCGCGGCCAGCATTCTCGTCATCGGCACCTAACGCCACGCAACGGTCACAGAACACCGCCACCGAGCGATCAACTCCACACTGGGCGAGAAGAGTGTCGGCCGACTCATGAACGGTCGTATCCGATACGCATGCGTCTGGCGGCGCCGACCCGAACTGTCTTCCCTCCTCTGAGCGCACTACCGTGAGAGATGAGATCGGTCGGCGAACGAGTTCCATAGTTTCGCTGCAAGATTTTGGTCGGTGACGAGATTCCCGGGGTCTCGAGGAGCTAGCTGGTCGAAGAACACGCCTGCGATTGACTGGGGGGTCGTGCCTGCGGAGATGAGTGCGTTAGCCGCCTGCTCTGGCGTCGACATGAAGCGGCTTGCGATGGTGCGAAGGGGCGAAGCCGCCAGCAGTTGCTGTCCGGGCATTCGCCGGATGAGCCCTGTCGTCACGACGCCGGGATGGACGTCTGCGAACTCTGTTTCCGGTACTCGGCGTGTGAACTCGCGGACCATGAGGCTGACCGCCAGTTTGCTGGCCGCATAGGCGTCCCAGGGTTTGTATCGGCGCGAGCTGTCGAGTTGTTCTAGATCGCCGGGCCTGGTTCGAAGGCCGGTGATGCTGGTGGTGGAGATGACCCGGCCTCCCTCCAGTAGAGGGCCCAGGGAGCGTGTCAGCAGGTATGGCGCGATGGCGTTGACCTGCATGGTGCGCTCGTTGCCGTCGACAGTGAGGTCGCGGGTTTTCCACATCGCTCCTGCATTGTGGAACATCAGGTCGATGTGATCGGTGGTTCTGCTCAGCTCGCTCGCCAGGGCTCTCACCTGGTCGAGGTCTGCGTAGTCGGCAGTCAGGAACTCGGCTCCGGTTTCAGCAGCGGTAGCGGCAAGTCTCTCGCTGCTCTGTCCTACGAGGATCAGCCGGCGGGTTTTGTGGCTGAGGCGTCGGGCTGTGGCGGCGCCGATGCCGGAGCTTGCTCCGGTCAGCACGACGGTGCTTTCGGCGAGGAGGGGAATGTAGGAATTCATATCTTGTCCTTCGACGGGGTGTGGATCAGTGAGATAGCAGGGTTTGTTCGGGCGCACGAGATTTCACCCGCGCGGGGAGGGCGATTGCCGCCACACCGGCGGCGGCGAACGCGATCACCGTGATCACATTGCCGAGGACGATTGCTTGCTGGTACACGGCTTGGGGTGCGTGCGAACCAATCACCCCGAAGAATGCGATTCCTGCAACGGCGATACCGATGGCGTAGCCGAGTTGCTGGAACATCGCAAAGGCTCCGGATGCGGCGCCTGCCTGGTCGGTGTCGACCTGAGCCACAGCGAGTCCCATCAGGGGCACGGCCAGCAGAATCATGCCGACCCCCGCAATGCCAAGCGGCAGAGCTAGTGACCAGACGCCGAGCGCGGCTCCACTTGCTGAAAGCACTATCGCGTATGCCACGAAGCCGAGCATCTGCACGCCCGCGCCGATGATCACCGCGGGGCGTCCGATCCGTGCGGCGAAGGGGGCCAGGGCCGTGCCGATGAAGGAGCCGACGGTAACGGGGACCATGACGAGCCCTGCTTCCAAAGCCGAGAAATGCAGTGCCTCCTGCGTGTAAAGGCCGAGCATTAGCGCGAAACTGCCCCATCCGACCTGATACGCGAGTTGGACGAGGGAACCCACGGCGAAGCCACGGCTGCGAAACAGTCGGGGCGGTAGAAGCGCCAGGTCACCGCGGCGACGTTCAACTGCAACGAAAGCGACCGCGAGAACTATCGCGACGCCGATAAGTCCCCAGGTCCACCAGGCCCAGTCGACGCTGTTTCCGACGGTGAGCGGAAACACGAGCGAGAACACGGTTGCCGACAGGAGGACCACACCGACGCCATCAAGGCGCCCGCCTCGTTCCGCGCGTGTTTCAGGGACGAGGAGTCGAGTTGCAATGAGGATCGCTACTCCGACCGGCACATTAATCAGGAAGATGCTGCGCCAGCCGAGGCCGGCGATATCAGCGACGACGAGCCAGCCACCCAGTAGCTGTCCGGTGAGCACTCCCACGCCTCCCAACGCGCTCATCAGACCGAAGATCTTGCCGCGCTCGTGCGGCTCGAATAGCACCTGTGCGGTCGCGAGCACCTGCGGGACCATCAGCGCGGCGGCTGCACCTTGAATGATCCGAGTCGTCACCAGCTCGCCGCCTGAGTGGGCTGCTGCCGCACCGATCGACGCGAGCGTGAAGATCGTGACACCAATCAGGAAAATGTGACGTCGACCGAAAAGATCGCCAAGCCGCCCGCCCGTGATGAGCACGACCGCGAAAGCGAGAATGTAGCCCGTCAGCGTCCATTCCAGCTGAGCATCGGTTGCACCCAGGTCGCGGCGTATCGACGGTAGTGCGACATTCGTGATCATCGCGTCCATGAGATCCATGAACTGCGCGACAACGAGCACCGCCATCGCCAAACTGCGCTTTTTCATCAGAATTCTCCTCTCATGCGTAAACCTTACGCAGTGATAGAGTAAACCATACGCAATCCGCCGTTGTCTAGGAGAACCTGTGGCCCCGTCAGAACATCCAGCAGCCACTCGTCGCGCCTGGGGGCTTGATCAGCCCCGCCGCAGCGGGCCTCGGGCGTCGATCACGACATCTCAGATCATCGATGCGGGGATTGCTCTGGCAGACGCCGGAGGACTCGAGGCGTGTTCGATGCCGAAGCTCGCCTCCTCGCTCGGTGTCGGGACGATGTCGCTCTATCGACACATTGACGACAAGGCTGAACTGACCGCGCTCATGCGCGACTACGCCATCGGCCCGGTGCCGCCTGATGCACCTCGCATGGGACCGTGGGATGAGGCGATGCGCTTCTATGCAGACACTATGTCGGAACGATATTTCGCTCATCCCTGGTTGCTAGACGTGCCGATCACGGGCTTTCCTCAGACACCCCGTGTGCTCGATTGGGTTGAATTCGGACTCGCCGCGTTGACTGCGGCTGGACTCAGCCCCCGCACGGCGCTCCGTTCGACACTTCTGTTGGACGGGCAGGTTACAGCGGCAGCGCGGTTGCGTCGCGATTCTGGCCCGGACGATGAAACGCGGTCGTTGTCCGACTTACTCGACGTCGAGGACTACCCAGCGCTGCGCTCCACTATCGCAACAGGCGTCCTCGCGGATAAAACGTTCGATGATGGCGGGCTGCAGTTCGGTGTTGGGGTCATTATCGAAGGGATCCGAGCGCTGTTGGAGGAAGACCCTCCTAGCGCTTGACGTCCGCCGCCCAACTATTGTGGGACCGCTGGTGGTGCGGAAACCTCGGCTTCGGCCCGTCAATCACTCCACCGAGTCGCTCGATTCAGAGCTGTCGATTGGCGCACGCGTGATGGGTCAAACGGAATGCCTCGGATCCAATCCCAAGGGCGTCATTTAACTCCGCTGGAATCCCGCCAACGATCGCCGCGATTCACAGCCATTGGGCGTCCGGCGCATCGACGGGCTGTGCGCGCCGGTCACGTCGATAGCGCAAGTGGCCCCACATCGCGACCAGGAGGGTGAGCGCCGCGGACACGGCGATGCCCAGCCAGAGATCGAACCGCAGCGCCAGTGCCCCGGCGCCCGCGCCCAACAGGATCAGCCCGATGGCGAGCAGCCGACGGGGCCAGTGCGCGCTCTTGCCCCCCGCGAACCGCGAGTCGGCGGCGAGCGCCGTGATGGTCGACGTCACCACGACTGTGGTGACGTCGGCGACCTTCAGCGCGCGAGCGGTGGCGGCCTGGATCCCCATCGCCACCGCCAGCAGCGAGGTGGTGATTCCGGCAAGTACGTCGTCCCCCTGCACGTCCACGACGCCGACGAAGACGGCAAGCCCCGCGAGGATCGCTGTCACGGCGAACAGGGTCAGCGAGGTGCGCCCACCCCAGGCCGACGGCCGGCCCCGGAGCAGACGGCCGGCCAGCGCCGCGCCCAGCATGAAGAACACCAGGGCCAGCGCAGGACGGACGACGGGCAAGTCGTCGGCGCCGGCGATCGCCATCCCCAGTAAAACGACGTTCCCGGTCATGTTCCCGGTGAACACTCGATCCAGGCCGAGGTAGCCGACGGCATCGACCACGCCGGTGGAGAACGTCAGCACCAGCATCAAGCTCAGATGCACCCGCTCGGTGGAGGTCCGGGCGGACCGCTTCACGTTCCGCTCCATTCGGCTCAGCCGGCATCCTGCTCGGCAGTGCCGGCGGCGCCGTCCGCCCGCGGATCGGTGGCAGCGGCGAACGCTCCGGGCCCTGCCTTCCGCACCAGCTGGGTGTGCCCAGCGACGTCGTCGTGCTGCGGGATCGTGCCGACGACGAATCCGGCTGCGGCGAGTCGGCTCGCCACCTCCGAGGGAGCATCACCCTCGCAGGCGATCGAGATGCTGTCGTTCTCGGCGGCGGGTCCCGCCTCGAGTTGACCGAGAATCCAGCGCGATGCCGAGACGGCCGACGCGGCATCCCCGCCCAGTGCCAGCTGGAGGGCGAGGTGGGCATGGATCTGCGGCTGGGCCCGGCCGCCCATCGTGCCGTGCGCGCCGATGAGCTCTCCGGCCCGCCGGACGAGTACCGGCATCAGGGTGTGCGGCGGACGCCGGCCGGGGCCCAGCTCGCCGGCCGCTCCGGGAGTCAGCACGAACGACGCGCCCCGATTGTGCAGCAGGATGCCGGTGGCGGGATCGACGACGCAGGAGCCGAAGGCATGGAATGCGCTCTGGATCAGCGAGACCCAGCGGCCATCGGAATCGGCCGCCACGATGGCCACCGTGTCGCCCTTGCGGCGCTCGATGGGGGCCTGGTCGAGGTTGACCGGCACCGCGCCGCCCTCCAGCGCCTGGGCGGCGATCGCGTCGAGCCGGGCGGAACCCAGCACCTCGTCGATGTCCAGAGCTGCGACGGTCGAGTCGCCGAGCATAGCGTCCCGCGAGGCCGCCGCAGCACCAAGGATCCTAGCCACTACGGGAGCATCCGCTCCGAGCGGATCGGGAACCCTGCCCAGCCGCTCGGCCACGCGGTCCAGCGCCCCGAGCGCCTGCAGAAAGTAGGTGCCCTGGCTGTTTCCGCCGGCACTGAGGTACTCGTCCCCGCGGAAGGTCATCGCATGAGGCCGTTCGATCGTCACCTCGTGACGGATCAGGTCATCGACGTCGAGACTGCTACCCATGTTCCGCAGGGTGGAGACCAACCGCTGGCCGATCTCGCCGCCGTAGAACTGCCCGATTCCGTCGCTCGCCAGCCGGGACAGGGTCTCCGCCAGCCGGGGAAGCCGAAGCTCCTGCCCGGCCGTGAGCACGCCGCCGGCGCGGAAGAAGACATCCCGGGCGCCGGCGTCCCCTGCCAGGGCGTTTGCCTCATGCGCCAGGCCCCTGGCCACGCCGGGCGCGACTGGGAATCCCTCATCGGCCAGTTCCGCCGCGCGGGACAGGGCGGCCGACAGCGGGCGGCTGCCCCACCTGCTGGCCAGCGACTGCCAGGCGCTCAGCACGCCGGGAACTGTCACGGTGTGCGCGCCGGTGACCGGCATCGCGTCGCGCGCGGACCGGAAGACGTCCACATCGAGGTGACTAGCAGCGCGCCCGCTGCCGTTGATCACTGTGACCGAACCGTCGACGTCGCCGATCAGCGCAATCGCGTCGCCGCCGATCGAGCACTGGTTCGGGTAGACCACGGTCAGGATGGCGGCAGCCGCGAGCGCGGCATCGATGGCGTTGCCGCCGCCGCGCAGCGTGTCGAGGGCTGCGGCGGTCGCATCCGAGTGCGGGGTGGCGACGGCGCCGCGGATGACGCCGGGACGATCATGGTTCACTTCGATTCCTCGTGGTCTTTCTCATCGATTGGGTGTAATGCGTTGATCGACTCGGACACGTCGGCAATATGATCGGACATCGCCGCCGCAGCCTTGGCCGGATCGCCGATCCGCACGGCCTCGTAAATGCTGCGGTGCGCGCCGACCGAAAGCCGCATCCGCCGTTCGGTCTGCAGGGTGGCGCCGCGGGAAGGTGCCATCCATTCGCTCGTCACATCCATCAGGCGAGTGAGCATGGCGTTGTGACTGAGCCTGGCGATGCCGGAGTGGAACGCGACGTCGAGACGCTGCATCTCGGTCACCGACGGCCGGGCCTTGGCTAGTTCGGCCTCGGCGGCTTCGAGCGGCTCCCGGAGCAGCACGAGCTCGCCGTCGCTACGCCGGGTGGCTGCCCTCCCCGCGATTGGCGGCTCGATTACCGAGCGCAGGTCCATCACCTCGCGAATCACGCGCTGGCTATGGCTCAGGTCGCCGAACAGGTTCTGATCCATGGCGGGCCGGTCTTGGCGACTGACCACGGTGCCAACTCGTGGGATCCGTTTTACGTAGCCGCGTCGTTCGAGGTCGTGCAGCGCCTCACGGATGGATGTGCGTGAGGCGCCAGTGAGCTCGATGAAGCCGCGCTCACTGGGAAGTTTCACTCCCTCTTCGAGCACTCCGGATTCGATCCGCTCGATCAGCTTGTGACTGAGCTGATCCGGAACGGACTGGTCGTTCACGCGTAAGCCGGACCACACAGACATGTTCTTCCCCCAAACCATCCTCGAGTCGGCGCCGATGCGTCCGGACCTTCTGGTCCGACCAATTTCGGCGGCAATCTCAGCGTACCTGAACAAGTCTTAAATTCTAGGAATCAGCAAAAAATAATCGCACTAATTATGCTCTTCCATCTGGTCGGACCAGTGATATAGCATGTGACCCAGTTCATGTTTCGGCCATGAGCACGTAGTTCACGAATCGCGTCCAATGCCGGACGCCAAGGAAAGGCAACCACCATGACGACCAGCCAGTCGCACGTCGTGCCGGGGAACGAAAAGCCAGCAGCAGATCTGTTGGGCCATCCTCGCGGGCTGATCACGCTTGCCGGGACCGAGCTCTGGGAACGGTTCAGCTTCTACGGGCTCCAAGTGATCCTGGCGTATTACCTCTACTTTTCGATCACCGACGGCGGCCTCGGCCTGCCAATGACAGTGGCTCTCGGTGTGACTGGATCCTACGGCGGCGCGATCTACATCGCCCAGATGCTTGGTTCGTGGCTTGCCGACCGGTTGGTCGGCGCCCGATACGTGGTCCTGGTCGGGGCGACAATGATCATGCTCGGCCACATCGCCCTGGCAGCGATTCCGGCTGTCCCCGGCCTGATCACCGGGCTCGTCCTGATCGTACTGGGAACCGGCGGACTCAAAGTCAATGTCACCGCTATGGTCGGGGCGCTGTACAGCCGGGAGGACACCCGGCGGGACTCCGGCTATTCCATCTACTACATGGGTATTTCGCTCGGCGCTTTCCTTGGGCCGGTCCTCACCGGCTTCCTGCAATCGGAGGTCGGCTTCCATGTGGCCTTCTCCGCCGCCGCGGTCGGGATGGCGCTGGGACTCGTACAGTACGTGTCCGGATGGCGCCGCCTGCCCGAGTCGACCCGCCGGCCGGCCAAGCCGTTGACCGCGCAGGGGCGGCGTCGCGGCCTGCTCGTCGCCGTCGTCTCGGTCACCGCCATCGTCCTGATGGCGAGCACCGGAGTGATCAATCTGAGCAACATCAGCACCGTGACAACCGGCGTCATCGTTATGGCCACGCTGGCGTACTTCGGCGTCATCCTGTCCTCCCGGTCCCTGAGCAAGACGGAGCGGAACAAGGTGGTGGCCTACATCCCGGTGTTCATCGGCACCGTGGTCTTCTGGCTATTGCTGCTCCAGCTGTTCACGACGTTCGCCGTCTACGCCGACACCAGGGTGGATCTCAGCATTGGATCGTTCGATGTCCCGGCGGCCTACGTGATTACGGCCGAGGGTCTGTTCGCCACGATCCTGGCGCCGGTGATAGCTGCGCTGTGGTTCAAACTGGGCGTGCGCCAGCCCAGCTCCTTGGTGAAGATCGCCGGGGGCCTCCTGGTGCTGGCTGCGGCGTACGCCGTATTCGCCCTCGCCGCGTGGGCCGAAGTGCCGAAGGTCAGCATCTGGATCGCCATGTTCGGCATGCTGTTGTTCGGACTGGGTGAGGTTACGGTGGCCCCGGTTGCGATGTCGAGCACCACCCGGCTCGCGCCCGCGGCGTTCCCATCGCAGATGATGGCGCTCTACTTCTTGACCATGGCGGCAGGTTCCACTCTGGCCGGAACTGTCGCCCAGTTTTACGACCCAGCCAATGAGGCAGCCTTCTTCACGATAACGACAGTGGGTGCCGTGGCGATCTCGGCGGCGCTGCTCGGCCTGGCGCCGCTAGCCAAGCGACTATCCGGGGAACGTTAGCGGGCCGCCGAAGCCTAGCTGGGGTCTGGGAAAGAGCGATCGCCGAACAGGATGCGGCGGGCCGCAGCAAGCCCTGGCGGCGTGCGCATCAAGGTGAATGCGGACGCCGCCATTGCGGGCGTGCGCACCTGGGCAAGCGCCCGGCGCAACATCAGCCGCCCTCGAAAGCGAGCGCGCAGGGTTGCTCCGTCGTAGTGGGACAACGCATCCGTCCGTCCATCCCGAAGGGCGTCGTCGATCACGGCGGCTGCGTGCTCCGACAATCGCAGGCACGGATCCAGGCCGCCGGCGGTGAGCGGTGAGACAGCGCCCGCTGCATCCCCCACCAGGAGTCCCTCGAAGCAAGCAATCCGGCGCAGGACACCCCCGACGGGGATCGGCCCCCCTCGCCGTTCGACCTCATCGGGCCGGTCGATGCCGTTCAGCCCAGGCGCCGTCTCCCCGAACCGCTGCATGGTGCGATGAAGACCGCCGTGGAATCGATGAGCGTAGCCGGCCACACCCACGTGTGCATGCTGTCCGTCGTTGACCACCCATGCCAGGTAACCCGGAGCAAGTGAGGGGTCGAGCACGCAATGGAATGTCGGCGGCTCCTCAGTCCGGGGGACCTCGAAAACCTCCTCGGCCCCGACCAACAGGTGCTGATTGCGGTCCAGGCCCAGGTCGCGGGCGACCCGTGAACGAGCGCCATCGGCACCGACGACGAACCTGGCTCTGACTCGAACCGGTCCAGCCGGACCAGCCATGAAGAACGTATCGCCGTGCCGGCCGACATAGCGAGTACCGAGAACGAGACGCACGCCGGCCTCGACCGCGGCGCGGGCAGTTGCTACATAGAGCGGACCCATATCGCCCACCCGGTACTCGTCTCGTGCACTTTCCAGCATCACCGGCCGGCGTAGGCTCGGCGGGTAAAGCGCGACCCGTCGGATCGGCGGCCCTAAGCAGTCGGCCGGCAGCTGGAAATCGTCGAGGGTTCGCCGCACGAAGATGCCCGTGGTACGAATGGCGCCCGTCAGTGTGGTGCGCCGGTCGACCAGCAGCACGCCATGGCCCTGCTGGGCGAGCAGCTTGGCGGTTGTCAGCCCGGCCAACCCGGCGCCGACGACCAGGACGTCAACGCTCTGTGTACAGCCCACGGGAGTCCCGGTGTCATCCCCTGTCTCGCGCAAGGTGGCTTCGTCGGCGGGCGACCCGGTCATCGCGCGCGGGTCAGTCGGTCGTGCCGACATGATCACCGTCTGGCTCGTCGACCCACTCGAGCAGGTCGCCGGGCTGGCAGTTCAGCGTTCGGCAGATGGCCTCCAGGGTGCTGAAGCGCACGGCCTTCGCCCGCCCGTTCTTCAGCACCGCCACATTCGCCGGGGTGAGTCCGACCCGTTCGGCGAACTCCCCCACACTCATCTTGCGCTTGGCCAGCTCGACATCGATCCGGACTACGATCGCCATCACACGACCTCGGCGAGTTCGCTCTGGAGGGCCGTCGCACTGCGCAGCAAGCCGCGCATCACGACCATGAGCAGCACGAACGCCATCCCGGCCATGACCGCGCCGCCAACGAACACGATCACTCCCGGCGCATCGTCCCGCATCGCCACACCGATTAGATGAATCCCGAAGGCGAGGACGAGGACGGTGGCAGCGAGCCCGGCAACGATGATGGCGTCGACCCAGCGGAACGCGCGCTGGGTGAAGATCGCGCCGCGCCGGACCATCGAGAGCAGTACCCACACTGCGACGAGCGCAACTTCGACGCAAACAGCCAATGCGACGCCAAGAACCGCGTACGGCACCGGAAGGATCGTAACGTCTGACTCGTTGGCGACAGTGTTGGCATAGACAGGAAAGATGAGGACGAGCTGAAGGATCAGGGCGCCAAGCCCGATCAGGATGACGAGTGCTCGCAGGGCAAGAATGGCGAAGTGGCTCATGCATTGATTTTTAATCGGAATCTACCGAAAATCAATAGATGAACCCGGCGCGCAACTGCTAGGGGCGCGGCCGACCTGCACGCCGGCACTCCCAGCCGCCACTGTCAGGTTGGGGTCGTCTTCCGGTGTCGGGAGCGCCCTAAACCTGGCAGTCGGCGCACCTGCGAGCAGTCAGAGGCGCGTCGTCGCCGTCCGAACCGCGCTGCCCCAAATCGCTAGCCGCCTGACGGCGACGCGGATAGCATCGGACGATGACCAACAATGATGGCGCGGTGCTGCGCCGCGCAGTTGACCAGCTGGCAGAGCTCCTCGATGACGTTCCCCCCGACGCTGTGGGAGATCCCACCCCGTGCGCGGAGTGGACGGTGCAGGACTTGGTCGATCACGTCGTCGCGGCGCCGGCGAAGTTCGCCGGGATGGCGCGCGGCGAGTCGATCGACTGGTCAGCCCCGACTCCCCCGGCGGGCAGCGATCCCGCCGCCGCATTCCGCTCGAACGCCGACGACCTGGTTCGGGCCTGGCAGGACGGCGACGGCTCCGCGAGCGGGCTCGATGTCAGCTGGATGTGCGCGGAGTTCGCCGTACACACCTGGGATCTCGCCACGGCGCTTCGCCATGCCACCGGTGACCTCGACCCCGAGGTGGCCGACCGCGGCTTCGCTTTCGTGAGCGCGAATCTCACTGCTGACAAGCGCGGCGCGGCGTTCGATCCCGAACAACCGGCTCCCGAGGGCGCCGACCCGTACCAGCGGACCGCCGCCTTCGCCGGCCGAGTGGTGTGACACCGGGCGGCTGTTCAGCCTGTCTCGATGTCCGGGTTCCGTAAGGTAAATCGCACTGAAACCTTACGAGACGCGGACCTCGGGCGCAGTCGGCGTGGGCTGCGGGGCAGAACCTTACGAGACCCGGACATCACTGTCCCGGCTGGCGATCACTCCGACTCGCTATTCCGGGTGGGACCGGACCCAGTCGAGAACCTGCTGTGCGTGCGTGTTCGGCGGAAATATCGGATAGAAGGCGTGCTCGATGACGCCATCCGTGATCACCAGCGTCAGCCTGGCGTACAGGCGTTCGTGTCCCGGTGCGGCGAATGTCGGCAGGCCCAACGCGTCAGCAAGCTCGAACCCCTCGTCGGAGAGCATCTCGAACGGTAGCGCCAGTCGCGCGGCCACCTCCCGCTGATAGTCGCCGTCCTGGCTCGACAAACCCCAGACGTTGCGCACGCCGGCGTCGGCGAGCTCCTGATGGTGGTCGCGGAAGTCACACGCCTCGGTGGAGCAGCCGCGTGCGCCCGGGATGTCGTCCCAGCCGGCGGGCAGATCGACCCCCGGGCGGCCGGTGAGCGGATACAGGTAAACCACCGATCGACCGGGGCCGAGGGCGGCAAGATCGACGTCCCCGCCGGCCGTGCTGGCCAATGTTATCGGCGGAACAGCCGAGCCAGGCAGGTGATCCGCCGCGCCGTCGTCAGCCGGCTGCGGCAGTCCGGCGGGAAGGGTTGTGTAGTCGGACACTTGAGAATCCTCTCGGTTCGAAAAGGAGCGTGAAGCTCCCTCGGACAAACGCGCCGCGAGCACGGCACGTCGGGCGGCGAGCGAATCAATAGTGCGATCCAACTCGGCGATGCTGTCGCGTAATGCCGCGAGGGACGCCGGGCACTCGTCGCCGTGCTCGTGACCTGCGTCCAGGCAATCGACGAAGGGGCCTGCGTGACGCGGCCGAATCCCGAGCTGCGACAACTCGCGAATCTCGGCTACTGCCCGAACGTCGCGCTCGTCGTAGTCGCGGTAACCGTTCGACAGCCGATCCGGAACCATCAGACCCAATGTCTCGTAGTACCGCACCGCCTTGACAGTCACGCCGCCGCGCCGAGCCAACTCACCGATCCGCATGGCCAACCTCCCGGAATCGAGCCTAATCCTTGCCCCCAGGGGCAAGGTCAAGCTATGCCGCGCGAGGTCGTTGCTCGATGTCCGGGTCTCGTAAGCCAAATCGGCCTAAGACGTTACGAGACCCGGACTTCGGCGATTCCGTTTCGGCGATTCCGGCCGCCGCCGTCAGATCGGCATCCGGAGCGGCCGCAACTCCTCAAAGCGGTCGCCCGGCCCCGGGTTCTCCGGCGTGGTGGACCCACCAAACTGCCGGGTAACGCCCCATACCGCGTTCAGCCCGGTCGTCACGGCGCCCTCGGCCCAGGCCGCGGTCCAGGAGATGCCGTCGCCGGCCAGGAAGATGCCCTTTTCATCGTCCGGCAACTCGTCCTGGATGAAGTGGCTGAACAGCCGCTCCTGGTAGCGATAGTGCCCGGGCAGATTCCCGTTGAAAGCACCCATGAAGTTGGGGTCGGATTCCCAAGAGACAGTGATCGGCTCACCGATGATGTGCGAAGCGATATCGACGTCCGGGTAGATGTTCTTCAACGAGTCGAGCATCATCCGCACCCGGTCGTCGATCGGCACAGAAAGCCACTTCAGTGCGTCATCCATCCAGGTGTAGGAAAGGCAGATGACGCCAGGCTTGTCCGGGCCTTCGTCCATCAGGTAGGTGCCGCGGGTCATCCGGTCGGTGAGCGTCATCGACATCGTGTTGCGGCCGGTCTTGGGATCGATATCGCGCCAGAAGGGCCGATCCACCATCACGAATGTCTTCGATGACAGCATGAAATGGCTGCGGTCCATCGCCATCCAGGTTTCCTGGCTGAACAGCTTCTCGTCGGTCTGCATTCGGGCCGAGAGCAACCAGGGCTGACAGGTCACGACGACGGCGGGATAAATCCGCTTCGTCCCCCATTTGTCGGTCACCGCGATCTGTTCCGGGCCGAGCCGGTCGAGCCGGGCGACCCCGGGCATCGGCGAACCGTTGTGCAGGCTTTCCAGGCTAGTGCCCTCGGGCCAGTGCACGATGTTCTCGGCCGCGCGCTTCCACAGCCGGACAGGTAGCTGCTGCGCCCCGCCGATGATCCGGCGCTGGTGGTCATCGCATTCGGTGCTCACCACACGCAGGATTTCCAGGATCGAGTTCGGGAAGTCGGTATCCCAGCCACCGGTGCCGAAGCCGACCTGTCCGAAGGCCTCGCGGTAGCTGTATGGCTTGGACCGGAATGCCTCAGACTGCGCCAGGAAGCCGTAGAAGCTCACCTCGTCCAGATGGGGCACCAACTCGTTCCAGATGTTCTTTATCGTGGCAGTGTCCCGCTCACGGATCGCATCCTGCAGCTTGGTGAAATTGGCGCCCTCTTTCAGCGCCTCGTTCCAGCTGTCGGCAACCTCGCGGTAGAACTCGGGAAGATCATCGATCGTCTCGGCGTAATGAGTGGCGCCTTTCAGGTCGATCACGGTGCTCGGCGTGTTCGGGGCCAGCGGATTCGGAAACGGCGCTGTTTCGAGGCCGACCTTGTCGACGTAGTGGTAGAACGAGCGCCCGGAAATTGGGAAGCGCATCGCGCCCAGATCGGCGACGACGCCCTCGGCACCCTGGAACTTTCCGGTGCGCATTCGGCCGCCGATTTCAGCCGACTCATAGATGACCGGCTTCAGGCCCTTCTTCATGAGTTCGTATGCCGTCACGACACCGGCCAGTCCGGCGCCGATCACGGCAACCTCCTGGCCGTACGCCGACTCCGGAACAGTTCCGGTGCCAGCCGGATCCGCCAGGAATTCGTCGTACCCGAACGGGAAGTCCGGCACCAGCATCGTTACCGGTTTTTCGCCAGGTTTCGGGGGCGACGTTTCAGATGAGACGGTCAATCGGTACTCCTAAAGTGCTCGCCGGCGCGCGGCATCGAGGGCTTGGCCGGAAACTGGGAAAGGTCAACAGGCTAACCCTAGCGGCGCTGCTCGACTTCCCGGTTGCGACCCGGCAGTCCGACACGCCGTTCCCGGTCAGCCGCCACAATCTGTTCCTGAGCTGCAGCGATTGCGCTCTCCCCGCCATCCGTTACCTGAAGCGTCACGTCGGCAGCAACCGACCGCTTGATCACGGCGAGCGCAATCGGACCGAGTTCGTAGTGCAGCGCTGTCGAAGTGATCCGGCCGATCGCCCGGTCCGCGCCACGAACCTCGGCCGTGATGTCCGCTCCGACTTCTGGCAGTGTGTGTCCCGAACCGTCGAGGTGCAGAAATACGATCCGGCGCGGCGGCTGCCCCATGTTATGCACGCGTGCGACAGCCTCCTGGCCGCGGTAGCAGCCCTTGTGCAGGTGCACGGACGTGCGCAGCCAATCCAGCTCAGCGACGAGGGTACGATGATCGGTTTCCGCGTCCAGCCGCGGCCGCCAGGCTGCGATTCGCAATGCCTCTGCCGCCATAGTTCCGGCCCGTTCGGCACCAAGCACGGCATCCAGCTCGGCCCGCGGCACGATCAGCTCACGCCAGGCATAGTCCTGACCGGGGTGGGAATCGTCGTCAGCAGCGTAGGATGCCGACCCTTCGGCGATGTTCGGCCAGGGGTCGACCCAGACCCGATGCGCCGGCGCTTCGACGGCAGCGGAACGGCTTGCCTCACCCACGACGGCCCATGCTCCAGAGACGTCCGCAATATCCACCCGCATCATGAACTTCATCTTGTTCAGCCATTCGACGAGCGGTTCCGCGTGCGTGGCCTCGGTGATCAGCCAGGCGGTTTCACCGTCATCGACAAGTTTCGCTGCGTGTTCGATGTGCCCGGTCGGTGAGAGCACAAGCGTTTCGGTGCTCACTCCGGGGTCGAGGCCGAGCAGAAGCTGGGTCGTAATCGAATTCAGCCAGCTCAGGCGGTCCGGGCCGGTCAGGGTGATCACGGCGTAATGGGAGAGATCGACGCGTGCCTCCCCGCGGGCGAGCGCGCGCTGCTCAACCAGAGGTTGGCCGTAATGCGCCGGAACGCCTGCGTCCCGGCCGCCGCCGATCACCGCGCCCTTGGAAGGAATTGCCGCGCCATTTCCAGCTATTGGCTGGTCCATACTAACCTCCGAGGTATTTCTTGAGCAGCGACTCCAGATCGTTGCTGCCCTGCCGAACGGCGTCGCCAGCCTGTTCGAGCCGGTCGACAATTTTCTGCAGCAACGCCAGCTTCTCCTGCCACTCGTCCAGTGCGCCCTGGGCCTCGCTCACAACCGATGCGAGTTGCGGAACAAGCGTCGAGGTGTCGATGCCGGCTATTTCGGCCTGCGCGCTGTCCAGTGCTTTCAGGGCCGGTGGCACCTCGTCAGTTAACCTCAACACCTCCGGCAGCGAGGATATGCCGCCGCGAGGCTGCCCGGTTTCGAAGCTGACCAGCCGGGCGAGAGCAACTACCGGCGGCAGTGCGTCGTCCGCAATGGTTCGGAACGCGGATGTCATGGTGCGCACCGCGGAAACGTTGGGGCCCAGCCAGGGCAGCCGCTCGCCACCGGCAAACGCCTGACTGTCGGCCGATGCCTGCGCGGTTTCCAGTTCCCCCTGCAGCTGGTTCAGGGTGGTAACTGCTGCGTCGGGATCACTCGTCAGCTGTGATTTCAGCGTGTCTGCCGAGGCGAGCGCGGCCTTCAGCTCGTTTGTGACCTGGTACGCCCTGATGCCGAAAACGCCGGCCAGGACCGCGACGGCCAGAATAACCAGCAGGACGAGGGTCATCACGATCCGCTGCCGTTGCACTCGACTCCCCTGCTTTCGCTATCCGTTCGCCGACTCGGCCGGTGTTAGCCGACTCGGCCGGTGTTGCCTGCCAGCGTGCACCCGGCACCTAACCTGGGCGCCTCGTTACCTGGGCGCCGAGCGCCTGGTTACCTGGGCACCTAACCTGGGCGCCGAGCGCCTGGCGCCTGCGTTCTGGCCGCCTTCGAAGTGCCGCCGACATGGGCTCGGCCTCAGTTTTCCTCGGCGCTAAGTTCCGTCGGCCTAAGTTCCGTCGCCCTGGGGTCTGAGGCGCTGGGGTCTGAGGCACTGGACTCCGCGGAGCTGGTCACTGACCCGACCTTTTTCAACCGGGCGGAGGCATGGGAGGTCAATCCCTCACCTGCGGCAGCCATATCCCAGGCCCACATCAGTTCACCCTTGACATAACCGTAGAGCCGCTTGGACGCGCTGTATTCCTTCGCTGTCGTCGTCCGGGCAACGACGTCTGTGGCGAGATTGATCTGGGCGCCTTCACTAGTGCCCGCGTACATCTCCATCACACCGCCGGGGTGCACGATGGCGACCTCCAGGTCGAAGACGCCGTCGGCGTTGCGCAGCGATTCGACGCTCTCGGCCGTTGTGAAGCTGGAGGGTTCGCGGGCGGCGATCATTCCCGGTCCCGGATCCTCATCCGTGCGCGGGCGAACAAGCTGCCAGAAACCGGTCTCCATGGTGAGCATGGCCTCGGGGTTGCCCTCCAGGTCGAGCAACCAGGTCTGCGATGTGTAGTGCAGGTAGCTCGCGCCCTCAGGAGCGCCAAAATCGATCCGCTGGCCGAACTGGCGCTCGGCCGTGCCGGGATATCCCACGACTCCGACGCCTTCCCAGCTACCGACGAGCCAGGACAGCGGAACGAGCTCGGGTGCCAGTGAGGCGTCGATTTCGATCGGCATCTGATTTATCGGTTCGACTTGAACAGGCGGTACACAACGAGTCCGGCGGTCCAGGCAATTGCGGCCGTGGCCAGAACCAAAAGACCGATGAAGGTCATCTCCAGGGCAAAGTAATCATGCATGGCGGCAAGTCTACCGTTTGCCGTCGCGCTCCGATCAGTCAGCCGATGAACAGTCGTTCAACGGCGTAGACAACGACGCCGCTCAGCGCGATCGGCGTCGTGCCGAGGGCAAGTTGAACCCCCGCCGAGGCGGCGCGCGAGGACAAGGTGGCCGAGGATTCGGCCGTCAACTCGGCGAGAACTTTCTTTTCCGCGGCCGGCACCGGTATCTCTTCGGGGCCGGCTGGAGCCACGGCGCGATTCAGCGGCGGAACGCTCAGCCGCTTCTTCTTGTTCGAGGCGAAGTTCACGAAAACCGCCATTCCAAGCAGCCGGTGCACGGCGGCAACCAGCACTCCGAGGGCGGCGCCAAGCCCGGCTGCCAGCACTATCGCGACCTCGGTATCGGCAATCACTCCTGCGGCAGCTGCCGCCCCGGCCGCCGCCAACACGATGGCGAGCGGCGAGGTATAGCGGGCAGGCCACGGAATCACGGTGGTGGCGAGTGCCAGCACGAGCGCAGTCAATCCGACGATCAACGCCTCGCCGTGACCCGGAACGCGTAGCACCGCCAGCCAGGCCGCACTAGTGAGCACGATGGCGACACCGGCGACCTGGGATGCGACGTGCAGGACCGCGTCGCTTGCCCCGACTCCGCGGGAAAGATGCTGGATGAACGAGGCAAGGATACCGAGTCCACCGACGAGCGGCAGCCAATCCAGGTACGGACTATCGGGTGAGAGCCCCACCGTCAGAACGCCTGCCACACCGGTGATCGACAACAGCACTGTGGTCGCCATCGGTTGCGGGGAGTCCACCAGCCGCGGCCATCCGTAGGCGAAGCAAAGGACGAGAACGATGACTGCGCCGACAAAGAACCACGGCCCCGCGAAGGTGGTACTGGCCAGTGCCACTCCAAGCAGGGCGGCGATTATCACCCGCAACCATGAATTCACCACTCCATCCTGCCGCATTTGCGTCGGCATTGCTCACCGACGTCGCCGGCACCGCCACCTCGCCCCACCTTTCCCCGCCCTGGGTGGCGGACGATTTCAGTGGTTGTTCCGCCGAGCGGGTAATCTTGACGATTGTTAGCGTCCAAGCCTCTCGCCGTCGAGAAGCGGGCAGGCATAAGGGGACAGATAGATGCTAAGAGTTTTGCACCTAAGCCATTCTGTTGAATCGGCTGAACTGCGCCAGCCGTCCCTTCCTGCCCTGGAACTACTCACCCACGACATCACGTACCTCCCGGTTGACCCGGCTGCCCTGTTGCGCGCTCCGGACGTCGACCTGATCCTGCTCGACGCCACCGTGGATCTGCTGGCGGCACGTTCCGTCAGCGGGCTGCTCCGAACCGTTGGGACGTCCGCACCGCTCATCCTGGTACTCACCGAAGGTGGTCTCACCGCCGTGCGATCGGACTGGGGAGCGAGCGACGTCATCCTGACCACCGCCGGCCCGGCCGAAATCGAGGCCCGGTTCCGGCTCGCCGCCGGCGCGCGGCCGGATGGACCGGAGACCACGCGGGATGAGATCCGCAGCGGCCAGCTCTTGATCAGCGAGGCCAGCTACACCGCGAAGGTCGGTTCCCGCACGCTCGATCTCACCTACAAGGAATTCGAGCTGCTCAAGTACCTGGCGCTGAACCCGGGCCACGTCTTCACCCGGGCCCAGCTGCTGCAGGAGGTCTGGGGCTACGACTACTACGGAGGCACCCGCACGGTCGATGTGCACGTTCGCCGTTTGCGGGCAAAGCTTGGCGCCGAGCTGGAACAGAGCATCGGTACGGTTCGGAATGTCGGCTACCGTTTCACTCCGCTGCGCGATCGTGACGAGCTCGGTCATATCGCCAAGGACTCGGTGAGTATCGACGACGCCAGCGGCACCGTCGACGCCGATGATCCGGCCGACCTCGGGGACACGGACAGTGTGCGAGGGTAAGAGTCATGGTTCGTGACCCGAAGTCTCCCTTGCGCATTACTCAGGTTTCCAGCAGGCTCGGCCTCGGCCAGCCGGAGACCGTAACCCGCCCTGGACTCGACCCCGGACAACGCGAAGTGTTCGACGCCGCAGCGACATTCGACCACGTCTCCGCACTGTCGGATGGCCTGCGCCAGGCCGTCGACGCCGGAACCGCAAGCGTCTGGAACGCTGATGACGGAACCAGCACTGTCGCTGTCGCGGTTGCGGCACTTCAGGGCGAACGGCTGGCCGTCGAGCTGGCAGTGCACCCGGATGCGCGGCGCCACGGCGTCGGGCGGCAACTTGTCGCCACCGTCCTGGCCGAGTTGAGCGACGACGAGCCGTGGTTCTGGGCGCACGGCGACCACCCCGGTGCGGCACAGCTCGCCGAGGAGTTCGGCCTCGCCCGCTCGCGGGAGCTGCTGCAATTGCGCGTGCCGGCTCCCGCCGAAGGATCCGGCGAGGGGTTCGGCAGCGCCCAACTACCCGACAATGTTGTGCTCCGCACCTTCGTGCCAGGCCAGGACGACACCGAATGGGTTCGTGTGAACAACGCAGCCTTCTCCTGGCACCCTGAGCAGGGCCACCAAACCGAGGCCGACATCTCGGCGGCGAGCCGTGAGCCGGACTTCGACGTGCGCGGTTTCTTCCTCGCGGTCGAGCAGGCCGACCCGGCAAGGATCCTCGGATTTCATCAGACCAAGATCCATGGGCAAGCGGATGGCGGACTCGGTGAAGTCTATGTTCTCGGCGTCGACCCGCACGTGCACTCCCGCGGTCTCGGCAAGGCACTGACCGTTGCCGGTCTCAACTACCTCGTCTCCCGTGGGGTGGCAACCATCCAGCTCTACGTGGAGGGAGACAACGCGGCCGCCGTAGGTCTGTACGGATCACTTGGCTTCCAGCGGTATGCCATCGACGTCAGCTACCACCGGATGTCGGACACGCCGGGTCATCAAACGTAAGCTGGATAGACCCGGCACGTCTTCCTTTGGTGTCTGGGCTGGAATAGAGAGAGGCAACAATGTCGACTACAAGCAGCCGCGCTACCTCGGTAGACGACATTCCCGCTGGCCAAGAGAACGAAATCGACCGGGCGGACACGGTGCCCGAGCCGGACCAGGACCTGTCCCAGGCCGATACCGGTGACGACCTGCCGCAGGACCGCTTCCTGGACCGCGAGCTCAGTTGGCTCGCGTTCAACCAGCGGGTACTCGAACTGGCCGAAGACCCGGATCTCCCGCTGCTGGAGCGGGCAAATTTCCTGTCCATCTTCACCTCGAACCTTGACGAGTTCTTCATGGTCCGGGTCGCCGGGCTGAAGCGCCGGATCGCGGCCGGACTCGCAGTACCGACCATCGCCGGCGATCAGCCGCTCGACGTGCTGCGCCGGATCAGCGAGCGCGCACACGAACTCACCGAACGGCATGCCAGGGTATTCGCCGAAGACGTCCGCCCGGAGATGGAAACCGAGGGCATCTTCATCGTCGGTTGGAAGGACCTCACGCCCGAAGAGCAGGAACGGCTGCACGTCTTCTTCAAACACCAGGTGTTCCCGGTCCTGACCCCGCTGGCCGTCGATCCGGCGCACCCATTCCCGTACATTTCCGGCCTCTCACTCAATCTCGCGATCGTGCTGCGCAATCCGAAGACGCAGAAGGAACTGTTCGCCCGGGTCAAGGTTCCGCAGCTGCTGCCGCGCTTCGTGAACGCCGCGAATCTCAATGAGACGCTCACCGCGACGCCTGAGAACCCGGCTCGGTTCGTACCGCTCGAGGACATCATCTCCGAGCACGTCAACCAGCTGTTTCCCGGCATGGAGGTCGTGCAGCAGCACACCTTCCGGGTGACAAGGAACGAAGACCTCGAGGTCGAGGAAGACGACGCCGAGAACCTGCTGAAGGCACTGGAAAAAGAGCTGCTGCGGCGGCGCTTCGGCCCAGCCGTACGGCTCGAGGTTCCGCCGGGCATCAACCCGGCGGTGCTCAGCCTGCTGGTCCGGGAACTCGGCGTGCACCAGCGCGAGGTATACGAGCTACCCGCGCCGCTAGACCTGCGCGGTTTGAGTAGCCTCGCCAGGATCTCGCGTGGCGACCTGCACTACCCGAAGGCCGTGCCGCGGATGAACCGCTACCTCAGCGACGCCGAGTCGTCGAAACAGGTCGACGTGTTCACCGCCATCCGTGCGCGGGACATCCTGCTGCATCACCCCTACGATTCCTTCTCGACGAGCGTGCAGGCATTCCTGGAGCAGGCGGCAAACGATCCCAAGGTGCTCGCCATCAAGCAGACGCTTTACCGCACCTCGGGTGATTCGCCGATCGTCGATGCGCTGATCGACGCCGCCGAAAGCGGTAAGCAGGTGCTGGCGATCGTCGAGATCAAGGCGCGGTTCGACGAGCAGGCCAACATCTCCTGGGCGCGCAAGCTCGAGCAGGCCGGCGTACACGTCGTCTACGGCATCGTCGGACTGAAAACGCATGCCAAGCTGTGCCTGGTGGTACGTCAGGAGTCGGATGGGCTACGGCGCTACTGTCACGTCGGGACCGGTAACTACCATCCGAAAACCGCGCGGCTCTATGAGGACTTCGGCCTCCTGACCTGCAACGACCAGGTCGGCGACGACCTTTCCCGGCTGTTCAACCAGCTCTCCGGCTACGCGCCGAGCACCTCCTACCGCCGGCTACTGGTCGCCCCAAGAGACGTGCGCACCGGTCTGATCAAGTGCATCAAGCGTGAGATCGAGCATCACCAGGCCGGGCGGGACGCGAAGATCCGGATCAAGGTGAATTCGATAGTCGACGAGAAGATCATCGACGCGCTGTACCGCGCTTCGATGGCCGGGGTGCCGATCGAGTTGATGGTCCGTGGCATCTGCTCGCTGCGGCCGGGCGTCCCCGGGCTCAGCGAGAACATCAAGGTACGTTCCGTGGTCGGGCGCTATCTTGAGCATTCGCGAGCCTTCACCTTCAAGGGCGGGGGCGATCCGACCGTCTACATCGGCTCGGCCGACATGATGCACCGCAACCTGGATCGACGGGTCGAAGCCCTCGTGCGACTGACCTCACCTGAGCACATCCAGGAGATCGAATCGCTCTTCGACCTCGCGTTCTCTCCGGACACCGGCGCCTGGGAGCTCGAGGCCGACGGGAAATGGACCAGATTCCACCGTGATGCCGACGGCCAGTCGCACACCAAGTTCCAGGAAGAGCTGATTCGCCAGCACGCGAAGCGCCGGGCGCGGGCCCGACGGTGAGCCCGACCGCAGTACATGACGCCGCGGAATCCGCGGGCATTCAGGCGGATGTGCTTGCCGCAGGCGCGGTGTGCTGGCGTGAGCGGGACGGCGAACTTGAGGTGTTACTGATCCACCGTCCGCGCTACAAGGACTGGTCCTGGCCGAAGGGGAAGGTCGAGAAGGGCGAGACGCTGCCGGAGTGCGCCGTGCGCGAGGTCGAGGAAGAGACCGGGTACACCGTGACGCTGGGCCGGCCACTTCCCGAGGCAAGGTACCGGATCGGCAGACGGCTGCAGAAACATGTGGCCTATTGGGCAGCCGAGGTGACTTCAACGAAGAAACCGGCGCCGCACAATCTGCGGGAAATCGACAAGGGCCGCTGGGTGTCTCCGGCCGAGGCATACCGGATGCTGACAAGATACGACGACCGGGAGCAGCTCGAGGTTGTCGAGCGAGCGTGGGACAACGGCAGGCTCCGGGTCTGGCCACTCATCATCGTGCGCCATGGCAAGGCCTACCCGCGGGCCAGGTGGCATGAGACCGAACACAAGCGTCCACTGCTCGCGCTCGGCTCCCGGCAATCGATGGCGTTGACCGGGCTGCTCGCCGCCTGGGCACCTTCCCGGCTGATCTCGAGCCCGTGGAAGCGCTGCATCGCAACTCTCACTCCGTATTCCGCGGCGACTTCCAAGCCAATTCGGCAAAAGAAGGAGATCAGCGAAAAGGCGAGCAAGCTCAGCCCGGTGAAGGCGCACGGATTGATCGCCAAGCTGATCAGCCGGGGGCGGTCGGTCGCCGTATGCACTCACCGGCCGGTCTTGCCGGTGCTGTTTCAGGCGCTCGCGGATGCCGCGCCGAAATCACTCGCCAACGAACTGCCATCGAAGGACCCGTATCTTTCACCCGGCGAAATCCTGGTGGCATATATCCAGCCGGGCGAGATGTCGCGGATCATTGCCTTCGAACGGTTCCGGCCGATCGACTCCTGAGTCCGCCCGGGCCTCGAGCTTTAGGGCCTCGAACGCTAGAGGCTCGGCCTCCAGGGCCTCGAACGGTCCAAACTGTCCAGTTGCTCCGGCCAGACGGGCGACACGGTCCAGTTTCTCCGCAACGTCGTCACTAATAAGTGACGACGTTGTCGACATTGTGGACCGTCTCGCCACTCATCGGTCGTACTTCGCGTGACATTCAGCTCGTGTTTACCTTCCGTTCACCGACTCTGCGCTCTCAAGTCATGTCACTTCCTTAGGTTGAGATACGACGGAGGTCAGTGGGATCTCCTCGAGTCCGATAGAACCGAAAGGTCACTTGTGAAACTTCATCGCTTCGGCCCAGCCATAGCAATCGCAACGGCTGGTGCACTTTTGCTCTCTGCATGCGGTAGCGACGATCCGACCGGCTCAGGCAATGCGGGCGCAGGCTCCGAGGGCGGCGCGGAGCTATCCGGCACACTGCAGGGCATCGGCTCCAGTGCGCAGAAGTCCGCTATGGACGCCTGGATTGCCGGCTTCCAGGGAATCGCATCCGGCGCAACCGTGCAGTACTCCCCCGATGGATCGGGTGCCGGTCGCGAACAGTTCCTGGCAGGAGCGGCGAACTTCGCCGGCTCGGACGCAGCATTGGACGACGACGAGCTGACGGCCGCAAAGGAAGTCTGCGGTCCCGAAGGCGCCTACGAGTTCCCGGTCTATGTCAGCCCGATCGCCGTGGCCTACAACCTGCCCGGCGTCGACGACCTGCAGCTGGCACCCGAAACCATCGCCGGAATCTTCTCCGGCAAGATCACCAGCTGGAACGACGAAAAGATCGCCAAGGACAACCCCGACGCCAAGCTGCCGGACACCAAGATCACCCCGGTTCACCGCAGCGACGAGTCGGGCACCACGGAAAACTTCACCGACTACCTGGCAGTCGCCGCGAAGGACGCCTGGGGTCAGGAACCCGCCCAGGAATTCCCGAAGGACTTCGGCGGTGAGGCCGCACAGGGAACCACCGGCGTCATCCAGACAGTCGAAGGCGCCGAAGGAGCCATCGGTTACGCCGACGACTCCGCGGTCAGCGACAAGCTGGGCACGGCCAAGGTCAAGGTCGGCGACGAGTACGTCGAGCTGTCCGCCGAGGCCGCATCCGCAGTAGTCGACGCGTCGCCACGGGTCGAGGGCCGGGGCGAGCACGACCTGGCGATCGAGGTGGCACGTGACACCACCGAGTCCGGCGCCTACCCGATCGTGCTGGTCTCGTACCACATCGTCTGCTCCAGCTATAAGGATCAGGAAACAGTCGACCTGGTCAAGGAATGGGAGAAGTATGTAGTCAGCGAGGACGGTCAGAAGGAGGCTCAGGCGTCGGCCGGGTCGGCCCCGATCTCCGATGACCTTCGCGCCGACATCGAAAAAGCACTCGAAGCCATCACGGTTGCCAAGTAACGCATATCCAGCGAAGGCGGCGCGGTCGGTGTCCACTCGGACACTCACCGTGCCGCTTAGCCGCGTGCGGGCCACGCCGCGATCGGCGCCGGGCTCGGCCAGCAGCTAAGAGCCACCTACGATCTACGAACCAAGTACGGAGACAAACGTGACGCAGAGCGCAACAGCTCATCACCCGCCGGCCAAGGCGGTGAAGCGCCCGGGTGACCGCATCTTCACCGGGGGCACTCTCGCCGCCGGCATCCTGATTCTCGTTGTCCTCGCCGGAGTCGCGGCCTTCCTGTTCAAGGAAGCGCTTCCGACGTTCACCGCCGATCCGGCCGAGATCAGTGGCGGCGCAGGTTTCTGGAGCTATGTCTGGCCGCTCGTGGTTGGCACGCTTATTGCTTCGGCGATAGCCCTGGTCATTGCTACGCCGCTGTCGATCGGCATCGCGCTCTACATCTCGCATTTTGCCTCCCGCAAGCTGGCTCAGCCACTCGGCTACGTCATCGACCTGCTGGCCGCCATCCCCAGCGTGGTCTACGGCCTGTGGGGCATCTGGCTCGCGACGGTGATCCGGCCGATCTTCGACTGGCTCAGCACCTACCTCGGCTTCATTCCGATTTTTGCCGGTCCGGCGTCGAGCACCGGTCGCACCATGCTGACGGCCGGCATCGTGCTGGCAGTGATGATTCTGCCGATCATCACGTCACTGTCCCGCGAGGTCTTCCTGCAGACGCCGAAGCTGCACGAGGAGGCGGCGCTCGCGCTCGGCGCGACCCGCTGGGAAATGGTCCGGATGGCGGTGCTTCCGTTCGGCCGCTCCGGCGTCACCAGCGCGATCATGCTTGGCCTGGGGCGCGCACTCGGCGAGACGATGGCCGTGGCGATGATCCTCTCCCCCGGCGCACTGATCGCATCACTCGTCCAGTCCGGCAACCAGACCATCGCGGCGGAGATCGCCCTTGACTTCCCAGAAGCGGCGGGGCTACGCCTCTCCACGTTGGTGGCTGCCGGTCTCGTGCTGTTCATCATCACCCTGCTGGTCAACATGGTCGCCCGAAGCATAGTGGCGCGCAGCGCCATCAAGGGAGGAAGGTAATGGCCCAGCCACCGAAACTCGGCTCGCTGACCGACAACGCAGCTGATTCCACGTCCGTTGCTTCAGATATCTCGACCGAAACTGATGCCCGCACGGCTAGCGGCTCCTCGGCAGCCGGCACTGCGGCCCGGGCGGCTTCAGGGCCGACATCCGCGGCGGGGCCGGCTTCGGGCCTGTCAGCCGGGACGCCTTCCGGGCCCACAGGCGGCCGATCGAAGCGTTCCCGCGGAAATGGCCTGACCTCCAACCAATTGCCCAAGTACGCGCCTTGGGCGATCGGCGCGGCATCCGTCGGCGTAGCTGGCGCGGTTGTAGCGGCGGTCGGTTTCCACCTGATCGGCTGGGCCGTGCTCTCCGCAGCGCTCTACACCATCGCGATGCCGGTGACGTCGGCCATCGTCGAAGGTCGCCGGAAGGCGATCGACCGGCTGGCCACAACCCTGATCACCGGCGCCTTCATTGTGGCCCTGATACCGCTGATCTCCCTGATCTGGACCGTGCTGGTCAACGGGCTCCCGCACCTTTCCGGCCGGTTCTTCCTCACCTCGATGAATGGGATGAAGGGGTCGATCGACCTCGAGACCACGCAGGGCGGTCCGTTGATCGGCGGCATCTACCATGCGATCCTCGGCACCCTGCTGATCACCGGCCTCGCGACGCTGATCTCGGTTCCGATCGGGCTGCTGACGTCTATCTACCTGGTCGAGTATGGCCGGAACAACAGGCTCTCCCGGGCGATCACGTTCTTCGTCGATGTTATGACCGGTATCCCTTCGATCGTGGCCGGCCTCTTCGCCTACGCCTTGTTCTCGCTCATCATCGGGCCGGGGACGAAAACGGGCGGGGTCGCCGCCATCGCGCTCTCGGTGTTGATGATTCCGTTGATCGTCCGGTCCGCCGAGGAGATGCTGCGGCTGGTGCCGATGGAATTGCGGGAAGCCGCCTACGCGCTTGGCGTACCGAAGTGGAAGACCATCCTGAAGATCGTCATTCCGACCTCGATCTCCGGGATAGTCTCCGGCGTGACGATAGCCATCGCGCGGGTGATCGGCGAAACGGCGCCGCTCGTCGTCACGGCGGGCTTCGCCGCTGGAATCAACAACAATGTCTTCCAGGGCTGGATGACATCGCTGCCGGTGTTCATTTATAACCAGGTGATGCGTCCGTTGTCGCCGAAGGCGATCGACCCCAGCTACGACCGGGCCTGGGCAGCGGCCCTCGTCCTCGTCATCATCGTGATGCTGCTTAGCCTGATCGCCCGGCTGGTCGCCCGAATTTTTGCGCCGAAGGCCGGCCGTTGAACCAGATCCCATTGACCATTTCGAAAAGGAACTAATGTCCAAGCGCATCGACATCAAAGATCTCAATGTCTACTACGGCGATTTTCTGGCCGTGCAGGATGTATCGCTGCGGATCGAACCTCGCAGCGTCACCGCGTTCATCGGCCCTTCCGGCTGCGGCAAGTCCACCTTCCTGCGCACCTTGAACCGGATGCACGAAGTCATCCCGGGCGCACGCGTCGAGGGTTCGGTGCTGATGGATGGCGACGACCTCTATGGGCCGGGAGTCGACCCGGTCAACGTTCGACGCCAGGTCGGTATGGTGTTCCAGCGCGCGAACCCGTTCCCGACCATGTCAATCAAGGAGAACGTGCTGGCCGGGGTGAAGCTCAACGACCGGCGCATCTCGGCATCCGCCGCGAATGAGCTAGCCGAGCGCGCGCTCCGTGGCGCGAATCTGTGGGAAGAGGTCAAAGATCGGCTGGATAAGCCCGGCTCGGGTCTTTCCGGCGGCCAGCAGCAGCGCCTCTGCATCGCGCGAGCCATCGCGGTACAGCCAGAGGTGATTCTGATGGACGAGCCCTGCTCGGCTCTGGATCCGATTTCCACCCTTGCCATCGAGGACCTGATCAACGATCTGAAGAACGACTACACCGTCGTCATCGTCACCCACAATATGCAGCAGGCGGCGCGGGTTTCCGACAGAACAGCGTTTTTCAACATCGCCGGCACGGGCAAGCCGGGACGGCTGATCGAGTACAACGACACCGACAAGATGTTCTCCCGGCCCGAGGTCCAGGCCACCGAGGATTACGTCTCCGGCCGCTTCGGCTAAGGGTTTCGGGCTGGGCGTTCGGGCTGGGCGTTCGGGCCGGGCGTTCGGGCTGGGCAGTCTCCCAGCAGAACGCGCTCCACGTGCAGGAACGGGTCCGCATGCGCGCGCGGGCTAGCATACGGCTCGCGTTCCTGGGCCAGGTGTTCGATAGCGCCGGTCACTGCTGCATCCTCGGGTCGTGTGTGGGGTCGGCATACATGCGCGGGCAACGGTGATCGATGGCTTCGGGGCGTAGTTCGAAGTGCCATGGTTCGTTGCGGTAGATCCGGCACAGCCCGTATTCGGCACCGTGTTCCGACAGCCACGCCGTGGCATCGGAGCGCCCGATGTCGACGGCATCTCCGGAAACGTGAAGAGACGTCCCAGCGGTGGCGACCCAACGGGCTGCTTCCTCCTCCGAGCCGTACCGGGAGATCGCCTCGCTGAGAAGCTGATTCTGGTACTCGGCGGAGCGCCATCCGCTGTTGACGTAGAAGTCGATGCCGTCGTCAGCGGCAGCCGCCGCCGCTTCGCGCATTGCCTGGAGCAGATCGGCGTCGAGGTTGGCTACGCCGGCGTACTCGTCCGAAAACACCGTCACGCCGCCGGGGAGGGTGCCATCATCCTCGGTGACGGCACCGTCAGCCTCGGCGGTCGTGCCGCCGTGGTCACCGCGAAGTACATCGCTTGACGAGGGAGCAGATGACGATGCTGACTGATAGAGGAAGGTTCCGATGACCGCAGCGGCGAGGAGGACCAGGCCGAGGGCGGTGGACCTGAAAGCCTTGCGGGACGATGGCCGTCTCGTGGTGATTTGACTCATGCTCCCAGTCAAGGCAAAGCGGTGTTGCCGGCCAGTATGCGGTTTTTGATACGCCGGCGATATGTGTCGGCTCGTAGCATTGAGAGCATGCGTGTGTTGGTCGTCGAGGATGAGCCCTACATGGCGGAGGCCATCAGTGCCGGGCTGCGCCTGGAAGCGATCGCGGCCGACATCGCCGGTGACGGCGACACAGCTCTGGAGCTGCTGAGCATCAACGCATACGATATCGCCGTCCTCGACCGCGACATCCCCGGTCCCTCCGGCGACGAGGTAGCCGAAAGCATCGTCGCCTCCGGCAGCGGCATGCCGATCCTGATGCTCACTGCTGCCGACCGGCTCGACGACAAAGCCTCCGGGTTCGAGCTTGGCGCCGATGACTACCTCACCAAGCCGTTCGACCTCCAAGAGCTCGTGCTTCGGCTCAGAGCACTCGATCGCAGGCGCGCCCACAGCAGGCCGCCCGTGCGGGAGATCGCGGGCCTCCGGCTGGACCCGTTCCGTCGCGAGGTCTACCGCGACGGACGCTACGTCGCTCTCACCCGAAAGCAGTTCGCCGTGCTCGAAGTCCTCGTCGCCGCCGAAGGCGGTGTGGTCAGCGCCGAAGAACTACTGGAACGAGCGTGGGACGAGAACGCCGACCCGTTCACCAACGCCGTACGCATCACAGTCTCCGCATTGCGCAAACGGCTCCGTGAACCCTGGATCATCGCCACTGTGCCCGGCGTCGGCTATCGCATCGACCCGGCACCCGGCACCGCAGCTGAGGGAGCAGACAGTGGATAGGCAGCCTGGTTTGAGCGTTCGGCTCAAACTCACTCTCAGTTACGCCGGCTTTCTCATGCTCGCAGGCGCCTTGCTGCTAGGGGCCGTGTGGGCATTCCTCCTGCGCGGCCTGCCCGAGGTGTGGGTGGTCGGCCCTGACAGGCAGGACGTTGGCTGGTATCGCCTCGCGCGTGACTTCGCGCCGGCCGCGGGAGCTGTGATGCTCTTCCTGCTGGTATTCGGCCTCCTGGGCGGGTGGCTCCTCGCCGGCCGAATGCTCGCACCGCTGACTCGCATCACAGACGCCACACGCATCGCCGCGAACGGATCGCTCTCCTACCGAATCCGGTTACCGGGCCGCAACGACGAGTTCCGCGAACTCGCCGACGCCTTCGACGCAATGCTGGCCCAACTCGAAGCACACTCCGCCGAACAGCAGAGGTTTGCAGCCAACGCTTCTCACGAACTGCGCACGCCACTGGCGATCACGCAGACACTGCTCGACGTCGCCCGCAACACTCCGAACCGCGACAGCGGCGAACTCGACGAACGCCTCAGAGCCGTCAACACCCGAGCGATCAACCTCACCGAAGCATTGCTGCTGCTCAGCCGCACGGACCAACGGTCGTTCACCCGGGAACACGTCGATTTGTCCCTCATCGCGGAAGAAGCCACCGAAACGCTCCTCCCGCTCGCAGAAAAGCACGGCGTCACCATCGCGATCTCCGGGGACATCACCCCCACCATCGGCTCACACGCTCTCCTGCTGCAACTGACCACGAACCTCCTGCACAACGCCATCGTCCACAACGTCCCCGAACACGGCACCGTGCAGGTCAGCACCGCCATCGGCCCCGAGGCCGTCACGCTCACTGTCGAAAACACCGGCGACAAGCTCACTCCACGCCTTGCCTCGACACTCACCGAACCGTTCCGGCGAGGCACCGAGCGCGTACGCAGTGACAATGCAGGTGTCGGGCTCGGTCTGGCAATCGTCAAGAGCATCACACAAGCACACGACGGCACCCTCACCCTCAGCCCCCGGGCCGCTGGCGGCCTTCGCGTCACGGTGCAGCTACCCGCTGCTCGGCGATCGGCTTAAGCACCTGCCGGGCGCCTACCCGGAGAGGGTGAACAACCAGCCGAAGCCACCAGCCAGGATGGCCGTCGCCGGAAGACTGACGATCCAGCTGCCTACGATCGGCGCAAGCACTCGCAGATCCACTGGCCTGCGTCGGCCGGGCACCGCAGCACCCACGATGGATGACGTCACCGTGTACGTCATCGAGATCGGCGCCCGCAGTACGAAGGCGGCAATGTAGAGCACGCTGGAGCTCACCACGTCGGAGACGAAACCGCGCACCGGGTCGATCTTCGCCAGCCGCTCCCCCATGGTTCGGACGATCCGCCAGCCACCCGTGTACGTGCCGACGGCCAGCGCAATGGCGACCATGATTCGAACCGTCCAGCTGACTTCGAGCGTGTCACCGTCATTGAGCCGCCACGCGTCGTCGGCGGCGAGCGCCATCATGATCACGGCGGCGGTCTTCTGCGCGTCCTGAATGCCATGAGCCAGGGCAAGCGCAGCCGTGGAAAAAGACTGGATGGATCGAAAGTTGGAGAACAGCGCCGCCGGAGCCGCCCGCGCCACGAGGCGAATCACCAAGTAGGCGACCAGCATGCTGACGAGGAAGCCGACCAACGGCGAAACGACCAGCGGCAACAATATGACGGTCAGCAGGGTTTCCCAGTGGGTGACAGCCCCGGTCACCAGGCCTGCACCGAGTAGCCCGCCGATAAGAGCATGGGTCGAGGAGCTCGGCAGCGCCAGCCACCAGGTGAACAGGTTCCAGAGCAATGCCGCGAGGACGGCTGCAGCGAGCAGCGGCAGCACCTGGCTTTGTCCACGGGGGTATTCGATCAGTCCTTCGCCCAGACGATGGGCGATGCCTTCGCCGATAAGTGCGCCGATGAAATTGAAAGCCGTTGCCAGGATAAGCGCGTAGAACGGTGTGAGCGCTCTGGAGGCAACTGAGTTGGCCACAACCGAGGATGTGTCGTGGAATCCATTGCTGAAAGCGAAAAGCAGGGCGAGGCCGATGACGATAAGAAGGAGCGGATCCACACTACGACTCCTTGACCACAATACGACCGACGGCCACGCCAATCTGCCGGAACGCCTTCGTGGCTTCCAGCATCGACCCGGCGAGCTGATCACCTGCCGCGTACTCGGATAGCCGCTTCTTCGTGGTCAGGATCCGGCCTATCCGCTGATGCAGGATTCTGGCTTGCTTGGCCTGGCGGGTGATCTCATCGTGGAATTCCCACAGCTCGCGCATCGACCTGAGCCGTCGCGTCATTCCGACCGTGAGCTCTGCCTGTCTGTCCAGGACCGCCAGCATTTCGACGGCCCCGGCCGGCAGATCGCGAAGCGCGTCGTTGCCCATGGCATAGGCAACTGCCTCGAGGCTGTGGCAGGCGGCCTGGACGGCGTCTGCCAGCTCAAACACGTCCTGACGGTCCACCGGGGTGACATAACTTTCCCGGAGCGCACGAAGCACGGCGTGAGTGGCCTCATCGACCTCGTTACAGACTTTGTCCATCTGGCCGCGGGCGGCACGACGTTCTTCTGGTTCGATGCCGGACATCTCGGCGAGCACCAGGTTGGCGTCGGGAAGCTTCTGGGCCTGATCGGTGAGCAGCTGGTAGAAGGTGGCGTCCTGGGGCAGGAACCGTACGCGCATTCAGTACCCCTTGGGGAGTCGAGAGCCAGATGGCGGAGCGAAGCCGGAAGGACACAGACCTAAGCGGGGAGCCTTCCTGGCCGCCACTGAACAATATATCCGGTATCGCGTACGGCCTGAATATGCATTCCACGACGAGTGACCGCATCGATGTGGAAGCCGAAGGGCTGCGACGCGCGTGATCCGCGATGTGGTGCTTCGAGGTGGACGTCGAGCCGGGAGCGCCTCTCGGCGAGGGGCCGCTCGAAGCGGCGTATTATGGAGCCCGGGGCTACCGCGGCTCGACGTCCACTGGTTCAAACGAGAACCACAACCAGTCTGTTCCCAACACCGGCAATCAGGCAAGTCGGATGGAAGAATCGGGTCGATCTAGTCAAGCGTCGACTGGCTAGTCAAGCGTCGACTGGCGCCACGCGGCGGCGGAACGCTCCAAGGCCTCGGCGGTCGACACCAGTATCCCGGCGCTTCGGGTCAGCTCGGCCTCTGGCGCGTCATCCGGCGCGGTCACAGTCGGTTCGGCTCCGGTTGACTCATTCTGCGATCGCTCCCCGGATGCGCGCTCACCCTCATCTGCCAGGTGCGTGCGTCCGAGGGCAACCACCCGGCAGAAAGCGGCGGCCCGTTGCAAGGCAATTGAAAAATCGCCGGTGTAAACCCCACCTAGCACCTGATCGGCGAGCGCCTTCACCTCATCCGGGCCCGGAGGCGTTGCAACCCCGGCCAGTACGACGGACACCTCATCGCCGGTCATGCCGGAATGGAACTGATCCGCAACATCGTGCGGAGCGTTCTGCACCCAGCGGCGCAGAACGTAAAGACGCCACAGCGCGCCAGGCAGGGAGACCGCAGGGCTATTGGCCCACATCTCGGCAATGACCTCGAGCCCCATCTCATCGGCGAGGTTCACGAGCCGGTGAGTCACTTCGGGGTCATCGTTCTCCCGGCCCCTGGTGACAAGAATCTGCGCGGTCATATGGGCAAGCTCGGCCTGGGCAGCCGGGTCCAGCTCGGAACGCATATTGTCCATCGAAGCTAGCGACACCGGACGACGGAACGGTCGAGGCGAAGGCATACGTCCACGCTACGCCGCCGCGTCGCTACGTCCCAATAGGATTCTTGCGGCGGCAGTCAGGCACGCCAGCGGGTCCTCCGTCGTTATGATGTGGGGGACGTTGGCAGTGATCGACCTGATCGCAGTGTGAAACCCCTAACCGGAGGATGATTCGCTTGGCCAAGATCGACAAGTTCCAGAACGGGCTTTCCATGGCTGCGAAGACCGCCGTTCGCGCGGACGGCACGTTGCATCCGACAGCGGAGAAAGGCTTCAAGCGGCTGCTGTCCGTCCAGCGGCCCCTCGTGCTCGCGCACATCCGCCAGCTTCGACGCCGGCATCCGGAGGATACGCCTGAACAACTCGTAAAGACGTTGGAGCGCGAGTACCTTGCCGCGGTAACCACTGGCGGTGCCGCCGTCGGCGCGAGTGCCGTCATCCCAGGCATTGGCACCGGAGCGTCCCTGGCATTGTCCGGCGTGGAGACTGCTGGATTCCTGGAGGCCAGCGCTATGTTCGCCCAGGCGGTCACCGAGGTGCACGGCATCGCAGTATCCGATCCGGAACGCGCACGAGCACTGGTGATGACAATGATGCTCGGCACTACGGGCGTGGACATGGTGCGCACCTTCGCCGGAGAAACCGGAAAAGGTCCCGCCGTGGGCCGGCACTGGGGTCCGCTGATTGCCCAGACTCTGCCGAAATCGGTGATGTCGGAGATTACCTCACGGGTGCGACGCACCTTCATCAAGCGTTTCGCCGCCCGACAGGGCGCGTCGGTTCTGGGACGCGCGGTTCCGTTTGGCATCGGCGCGGCGATCGGCGGTATCGGCAACCATATGCTCGGCAAGAAAGTTGTCGAGGCCTCGCGGACCGCTTTCGGGCCGGCCCCGGCATACTTCTCGCCTGAAATGAGCATTGACGCGTCGTCCGGGCAAGGGGCGTCGTCCGGGCAGGGGGCCGGTCGGTCTCGGCTGTCGAACGCGTTCCGGCGTCGCTCGAAGCGACAGGGCGGTGGCGGCGATCAGCCGACGGTCCTGCTGCCCGATCGCCGCATGCTGAATCGCTCCGCAGACGATCAGCTGCCGCCCGATCCCGGCAGGCCCGCGTGATAGCGTAGGCCTCGCGTGTTTTGCGGTTCTGATCGGTTTTCTCATAAGCTGAGCTAGCGCAAAATCACCGCGTGGCGGGCCTCTAGCTCAGTTGGTAGAGCAACGGACTTTTAATCCGTGGGTCGTGGGTTCGAGCCCCACGGGGCCCACAATGTCAGGAGGGACCGGACACGCTTTTCGTCCGGTCCCTCCTGACGTCACGCGGTAGAGCGGCTCGAACCCTTGCCATGAGAATCATTGGCCTCCGTTCGGGCCTTGTCGCTGTTCTCGTCGCCCAGTTCAGAGCGTTGGCGTTGACTTCGGGGTCGAGCAGGATCTCGAAGGGTCGGAGTTCGTCGTGGAGATGGCTGACGGTCCAGTTACCCGAGGCGTATGCCGAACGCCCATTCGATCAGCGGGGCGCGTTCGGGGTCGAGTGGCACGGTGCGGACCTCGCGGCCCAACTTGTCGCGTTCGTGGACGTTGAGGTAACCGATGGGCGCTTTGCCGAGGGTGCTGCCATCGGTAGCCTGCTGCGTCATGCGCGATCATCCGCGCGGTGAAGCCGGCGAACTCAGGGCAGGCGGCGACGTGCGAGCGGCCCCTGAATAGAGTGGGTGGATGCCAGACCAGCGAGGCCTGCCCCCGCAGCGTGCGCCGTCGATTCCCTCGCTGGTCAGTTTCCTGTTCGGCATCGCCGAGCGCGAGTCGCTCCCAGGCCCAGTCCTCGTCGCACTGCTGGCTGACCTCGGCATCAGCAGCGCTGCTGCGCGGAGCGCGATCGCGCGGATGCGGGCGTCGGGCAAGCTGACCGGCATCCGGCGCGGACGCGTCACCGATTACAGCCTCGCGGGGCTGACCGCCAGCGGCTTCCGCCATGCGCGGATCCTCGGCCACCCCGGGCAGGAACCGGCAGAACGTGTCTGGCAGGGCGAGTTCGCCGGGATCCTCTACAGCGTGCCCGAGCGCCTCCGGAGTCACCGCGACCGGCTTCGCGTCGAGGCGCTGCTGGCGGGATACACGACGCTCAGGCCAGGCCTGCTGATCGGGGTCGCGGACCAGTGGGATGCGCTCGAGCCACTGGTCTCGACGATGCCCGCGGCGATCAGGGTCTACCCTGTGACGCTTCGGCTCCACCCGGCGCAGGCGCGATCGGCCGCTGCCGAGGCCTGGGAACTGGAGTCCCTTGACCGCCATCTCTGCCGCCTGGTCACGTGGCTGCGCAGCGCCCTCGACCGCGACCGCGATCGCCGCCTGACGGGACCGGTGGCACTGCGCCGGCTGGCGGAGCTGACGCTGCCCGTGTACCGCGCACTCGTCGTCGTGCCGCCGCTGCCACCCGAGCTGCTCCCCGACAGATGGTGCCAGCCCGAACTCGTCGAGCTCCTCGGCGCGATCCATGAGGTGCACGGCCCGCCCGTGCAGCAGCACCTACGCGCGTTCCTCGCCGCAGCGCACTGATCCGACGCTCGATCGCCCAAACATCTGTGTCGTTCTCGTCACCGATCTGCGATGATTGCGACATGGATCAGGTCCAGGCCCGGAAGCGTTCGCACACCATCCTCGGCAGCAGCCTCGCGTTCGTGATCGGCGCCACGATCATGATCCTCTTGCACGAGACCGCCCATGCCGTCACCGGCGCACTCCAGGGCTATTACCCCACCCAGCTCGCATTCGCGGTGGACTACACACCGCCGCCCCCGACGATTCCACACGTCATCGCACTGCTCGCTGGGCCGGCCTTCAGCCTGCTGAGCGGTGTGGCCGGAATCGTGGTCGACCGCTTCGTAACGCTGTTCCGCGACCGCCCGTTCTGGCGCATGGTGTGGCTGTGGACGCTGTTCGCCAGCGTGCAAGAAGGCCTCGGCTACCTGCAGATCACTGCGATCCTGCAGGCCGGCGACACCGGGCAGGCATTCGCCCTACTGGAGGCGCCGCCGACCGCGTACGTGATCGGGACGGTGATCGGATGGGCGGGACTCCCGCTCACGGCCTGGGCGTTCTCGGTGCCGATCCGCGCACTCGCGTCGTCGGTCGACGACAAGCAGGACCTGGCGACATGGCCCTGGCTCATCGGCACCGGTGGCCTGCTCGTGCTCATGACGCTCTATGTGCTGCTGAGCCCCGTGAACGAGCCCGCGACCATCGTCGCCGTCCTGGCCGGCGCACTGTCGATCGGCGTCTACGCGCCGATGTCGATGATGTTCCGGACGAAGCAGTGCGACGCACCCTCCCCGCCGTCCATGCCGTGGCCCCCGGTCGCCGGGCTGATCACGCTGGGGGCCTTCGTCGTGTTCAACCTGCTGCTGACCCAGGGCTGGATCTGGCTGTAACGCAGCGCTCGTTCGCGCCTGGATCTTGCGACGATGCGAACGCTGGGGCGCCACATGAACGAGACACTGAGTTCACGTCTTCACCCGACGTGGACCCAGTCCAAGCTCACGATCGAACTGGCGCTAGGTCAAAGGCGCGATCTCGAAGTCAACATCCACGAGTTGCACAGCCCGGACTCCACGGTTACTCCGATCGAAGACCTGGTGGATCGTAAGACGCATCTACGCACGGTCAATGAGTTCCTGGCCGAGCAGGAGAAGAGCATCACCGCGGGCGCACTCGCCAACAGCTCGATGATCGCCAAGGCAGTGGACGACTACGCGAAGGCTCGGGTCGCCCTGCCACGCCCCGGTTCTTCAGCTCGGCGAGCACGTTCATCCCGAATTTCGCGGTCTCCCCGCCACCGGTGCCGGCCCAGACCGAGGACGTCCTTGTGGCCGGCCAGGTCCACCCCGATCGGCATAGACCGGGCGGTTGCCGACTTGGCCGTCACGGACCTTCACGTGGATGGCGTCGACGAAGACCGCGGCGTAGACCTTCTCCAGCGACCGTGCGGACCACTCGGCCATCTCGGCCACGACCTTGTCGGTGATCCGGCTTATGGTGTCCTTGGACACCGAAGCGCCGTAGATCACGGGCGTTGTGGGCGCTGATCTCCCCAGTGGTCAGACCCTTGGCGTACAGCGAGAGCACGATCGCGTCGACATCGCCGCTGCGGCGCTGCCACTTGCCCACGATCGCCGGGTCGAAGCTGCCCGTCCGATCCCGGGGCACCTCGATCTCGACCGGTCCACAGTTGTCGGTCAGCACCGTCTTGGTGCGGGTCCCGTTACGGGAGTTGCCGGTGTTCTGGCCCGCTGGTTCATCCAGCGCGGTCTCGATCACCGTCTTGGTCAGCGCCTTCAACAACCCACCCGGGCCAGTAAACGCGGTCCACGCTCCCGGGCCGAGCGCACCAACTCCCGGGCCACCTCAAGCTCCTCAGCGCAGGGCCGAGCCGGCACCTCCGATGGCTCGCCCTGCGGCAAGCTCGTTGCCGATCTCCTGCTCCTCCAGTGGCGACGTCGCCGCCTCGGTCGATTGGGCTGCCTTGGTCTTCGGACCGGGGCGAGTTCTTGTGTGGTCTGGACTGGTAATCGCAAAATTGCTGGCCGCAAAGATTGCGACTCTGAACTGTCGCAGCTGGAACGGCCTATCCGCCGTCAGAGGCACTTACTGTGATTGCGCTGCGGCCATCCCCTGCTGAAGCCGGGTACACGGGAGATCCTGGGCCAATGTAGATCCCGTTGACGAGGTACTTCTACGACCCCACGGCGCACCGCCAAGGCGACGGCCACAAGTGGTCTCGGGAACGAGGGCCTGACTTTCGTCAGGGGTGGTCGTTGCCGATCGACCGGTGCCTGCCGACCGCCCCGATCGGCACGCTTGAGTCATGGATCCTCACTACCCGCGTCCGCGCCGGCGTGCCGCTGTCGCCGCGTTCCTTGCCGCAGCCCTGATCATCGCCGCAGCGCTCGGTCTCCCTCGTGCCGTTGCCCACAGCTCCCCCTCCGGCTCCGCCGGCCCGGTGTCGTTCACACTGCCCGCGCCGACTGGCCCGGAGCAGATCGGGACCCTGGAGATGCAGTTGGTTGATCGTGGTCGCATCGATCCGTGGGCCGAGGACGGTGGACCGCGTGAGCTGATGATCAACATCTGGTATCCGGCTCGACACGTCAGCAGCGCCCCGCCGACCCCCTATCTCTCTGCACGGGTCGCGTCCTACCTCAACCAGACCACCGGCGAGCTGGGAATCGCCAAAGACGCAGTAGATTTCGTCGGCGCGGTGTCCCACGCCCAGACCCGGGCACCGATCGCTGAGGCCGGTCCCCGGCCGACATTGATCTACTCGCCCGGTGGAGGGATGTCGAGGGCACTGGGCACAACGTTGGTCGAAGACCTGGTCAGCCACGGATATGTCGTCGTCACCGTAGACAGCACCTATCAAGCACCGGCCGAGTTCCCTGACGGACTTCGAATGCCGGCCCGGGGTGTGGACATGAAACTGGCGTTAGCCGAACGGGTCCGCGACATCAGGTTCGTGATCGATCAACTCAGCCGGCTCCGAGCCGGCGACAATCCCGACGTTCAACTCCGGTCACTTCCCGCCGGACTCCGTTACCAGTTGGACCTGGACAGGATCGGCATGTTCGGGCACTCCATGGGCGGCTTCGCCAGCGCGGAAACGATGCGAGCTGATCATCGGGTACGAGCAGGGGCCAACCTGGACGGCAGCATGGGCGAGACCTATCGGGCGAGCACCGGGATGCCGCTGTCAGGTCCGTTCTTGCTGATCGGCGCCGGAAGAGACGGCGAGACCAATCAGCAGCACACTCACCGGGAGGCCCCGGACTGGGCCAGCTACTGGAGCCTGATGACCGGCTGGAAGCGCGACCTCTATCTGCCCGAGGGCGAACATATGAGCTTCACGGACCTGCCGTCGATCTTGTCGGGGGTGTCGGCTGATGTCGATCTTGACCAGCAGGCCGTCCGGGATGCGATCGGCACTGTCGATCCGGATCTGGCTCTGATGGCGCAGCGCAGGTATCTGAAGGCGTTCTTTCACCTGCAGTTGTCCGGTCAGCCGACGACAATATTCGAGCACGTACCGGCCGAGCTGGCCACGACAGCGGAGTTGATCTCATGATCACGATGACCGGACTGACCAAGCAGTACGGGGATCGGTTGGCCGTCGACGACCTGACCGTCACCATCCGGCCGGGTATGGTGACCGGATTTCTCGGACCGAACGGCGCGGGTAAGTCGACGACGATGAGAATGATCGTCGGGCTTGATCGGCCGACCGCAGGCACTGCTCTGCTCGATGGGCGACCCTATGCCGCCCTGCGCCGCCCGCTCCGTCATGTCGGCGCCCTGCTCGACTCAGCCACCGCCCATCCGGCGCGGCGCGCGAAGGATCATCTCCGGATGGTGGCAGCCAGCAACGGCATCGAGAAGGACCGCGTCGGCAGAGTGCTGGAGCAGGTCGGACTGTCCGAGGTTGCGAGTCGTCGGGTGGGCGGATTTTCCCTCGGCATGTCGCAACGCCTCGGCATCGCGACGGCGTTGCTCGGGGACCCACCGATCCTGCTGTTGGACGAGCCGGTGAACGGTTTGGATCCAGATGGCGTGCGCTGGATCCGGGACCTGATGCGGTCGCTGGCGGCGGAGGGACGGACCGTGCTGGTCTCCAGTCATTTGATGAGCGAGATGCAGCACACTGCCGATCACCTGATTGTTATCGGCCGCGGCCGGCTGATCGCCGACGCGCCACTGCAGGAGGTGCTCGACTCGGCATCACTCAACGTGGCCCGCGCCCGGACCCCTGAGACCGCCAGCTTGGCCTCTGCCCTCCGCGCGGCCGGGTGTGATGTCGAGCAGTCACCCGACGGCGACCTACTGATCACCGGCGCGAGGTTGCCGGAGATCGGTGACCTCGCACACCGGCAGCAGATCCCCCTGCACGAACTGACAATGCAGGCGCCAACACTCGAGGAGGCCTACCTCCGACTCACCGGCGCCGCAGTCGAGTACAGCGCCGATCACGCAAGTCAATCCGATCAAGCAGCGGGCCAGCGACGGAAGGCAGACAGGATATGAACATGAATGCACCGGCAGCCGTGCTGCCGGCTGGACACGCCGAATGGATCAAGCTGCGTACCGTCCGATTCAACGGCTGGGCGGCGTTCGGCGCGATGTTGCTGACCATCGCCTTCTCCGTCATCGTCGCGTCCTCGATCGCCGCCAGCGCGGCCAACGGCTATGACATCACCGCATCCACGGCTGAAATTGCGGCCAATGCGATTACGCTCGGACAGCTGCCGGTGTTGATGATCGCCATCCTGCTGACCTGTCAGGAGTACGGTAGCGGTGCGATCCGGCTGACCCTGCGGTCGACACCGTTGCGGGGCCAAATGCTGTTGGCGCGCAGTGCAATCGTGGCGCTCATGGCGTTCGTGCTCGGCGCCCTGCTGGCGATCACCGGCACGATCACCGCAGCACTGATGATCGGCGATGTCGACACCGCGACGACCGCCGATCGGATCCACACGGTGATCGGCACCGGTGCCTACCTCGCGCTGGCGGCGGTGCTGATGACCGGTCTCGGAACTATCCTGCGCAGCACGATCGTGACGATCCTGGCCGCCCTGCTCCTGTTGCTGGCCAGCCCGGTGCTGGCCCAGGTGTCCAGCGCGAGCTGGCTGCAGACCGCGCAGACTTACCTGCCGAGCACAGCCGGCACGGTGCTGATGAGCCCCGACGGAAGCGACTACGGCGCCGGGGTGGCGGTATTGATCCTGTCCTGCTGGGCACTGCTCGCTCAGCTCGGCGGCTACCTCACCCTGTGGCTTCGGGACCCGTGATCAGCAGCGCGGACGCCGGTGAGGACCGGGTCCGATCCTGCCGCCAAAGTCACGACAGGACCCGATCCAAATTCTGCAGCTTTTCTAGGCGTCGGCCTGCAACCCGGCCTGGTGGCCGATGATCGCGGCCTGGACCCGGTTGTATACGCCGAGCTTGGTGAGGATGGAACTGACGTGCCCCTTGACGGTGCCCTCCACCATGAACATCTGTCGACCGATCTGGGCGTTGGACAGCCCAGCCGTCACCAGCGCCAACACCTCGCGCTCCCGTGCGGTCAGCGGGGTGACCCGGTCGGCGGCTTCGGACTTCGCCGATCCAGACGCAGCGCGATAACCCGCGATCACGGTGCCGGCGATCCGGGGCGAGAGATACGCGCCGCCGTCGGCCACCGCGTGCACAGCGTTGATCATCTCCCGCGGGTCGGATGCCTTCAGGAGAAAGCCCGACGCGCCGGCGGTCAGGGCTTTGCGGACGTTCTCCTCCGCACCGAAGGTGGTCAGCACGATGATCTTGATCGTCGGCAGCACACGGATCAACTCGGCGGTAGCCTCATGGCCGTCCAGGACCGGCATCTGCAGATCAAGCAGCGCGACATCCGGAAGGTGCCGCCGTGCCGCCTCGACGGCGTCCCTGCCATCGACGGACTCCGCGACGACCTCGATGCCCGAATCGGTCGCCAGTACCGAACGAACGCCGGCACGGATCAATGGCTCGTCGTCTGCCAGCAGAACGCGAATTGGCCCGTCAAGTTCACCCATCACGACCTCCGTTCGGTCAATCTGTCTTTCGAAACCACAATCTCAGCACCATCCGGACCATGATCATCGAAGCACAGTCGGAACATGTCCACGCCCGGCTTCAGCACCATACTGCGATCCAGATAGTACTCACAGCGTGCGGCGGCGGGAGCCGGCGGGACGACCAGAGTGGGAGTCGGACCGGATTGACTATGGGGAGGCAGCAGTCCGCGGATGTCCGCCCTGCGATCTCCGACTGCGATTTGACCGTAGTGAGCGGGTGTCAATCCGGTCTGGACGAAGGTGGCGACGTAGGCGGCCGATAACGCCGACGCAATGATCAGCGCTAGAACGACCGGCAGGATCGCTGCTCGTCGAACGCTCCGGCGCTGCTGGCGGCGGAGCGTCCTCGCGATCACCCGCGGGCCGTCCTCCACGGCGCCGCCTTCGGCATTGCCCGGAAGCGTTGCCCGGACGTCAAAGCCGCCGCGCCGCCGTTCGGCGGTCAACGTTCCACCGAGCTGCCGAAGTCGTTCGTCCAAGGCGATCAGTCCCGAGCCTGACACCCGTCCCGGGGCCAGGTCGGACGCCGGTTGCAAACCACCCGTGTTGGTCACCTCGATGCGGAGCGGGTCGATGGTGTCGTCGATCGCGATGGTGATGTCACTGCCAGGTGCGTGTTTGGCGGCATTGGTCAACGATTCCTGCAGTACCCGGTACACCGCGCGCGCCGTCGGCGGCGACCAGGTGTCACGCCGTTGTCCGAGGTCGGCATGATCGATCAACAGGCCCGCCGATCGGGCATGATCGACCAGACCCTCGAGGCCCGTAGCACCGACCGAGTCCCCAGCGCCCTCGCGGAGCAGGCCGACGCTCACCTGAAGTCGATCCGTCGCCGCGGTCGCCTGACGGCGGATCGCGGCGGCCGCCTCCCTCCGGGCGTCTGCCTGGTCTCCCGATTGGTCCTGCGCCAACTCGAGGGCGCCGGCCTGGAGTGCGATCAGGGCCAGGTCATGGCCCAGAGCGTCATGCATGTCGGCCGCGATCAGCGCACGTTCACTGGCCCGGGCGCGCTGGTCGATCAGTACGTGCTCCCGGTGCACTCTATCGACGGCCGACTGCCGGAGTCGTCCGAGCCACCACGGCAGAGCCACCGCGAGCAGCACGGCCAGTTGCCCGGAGATCCCCCGGGATAGCAGAAGATCGGGGCGGGCGATGATCAAGACAATAAGTCCGACCAGGTCGACCACGGCTATCGTGGTGACGCCCGGCACCAGAGAGCGCAACCACCGCCCTGCCGCAAGAGCGATCAGCGCCGCAGCCGGCAACAGAATCACACCGTACGGTCCATGTGGCGCCAGCAGCGCGGCGACGCAGGCAGCGCCCAGCGCTACCAGCCAGAAGACGCCGAGGCGAACGACCGGTCGCTCTCCTTTACGACCCAGCAATTGAACCCACCCCCGAACACTGCGTCCGCTCCAATGAGTCCCGTCCTACTGATTCCGCTATCTCTGGAAGGGCTTCGTCGATGGATGCCGGTTCTTCCAATTCGTACGTCAGCGTGAACGAAGGCTCACCGATATCCGCGCAGTCGATGACAGACTGCCCGGCATCGCCCACGTCAGGCAGGACGCCTGTGACAGTCCAGCCACCGATAGGCGGTAGCCCTGGCAACTGCTCATTCCATACCCGCCGGAGGTCGTCGTACGCTCTACTCGATCTACGACTCGGCCCAGAGGAGATCATCGGTTGCGCCCGCTCCCGAATAGCGGCCAATCTGGATAGGTTGGCCGGTGCTCGATCCATGGCTTGAAAAAGGTCGTCGAGGGGTCCACCCTCAAATTCTCGCACTGTCGAGTGGTACTCCTGTGACTTGTTTCACGCCTCCAGCCCCATGAGGGTCCGCAGGCGGCAAAGAGGCCAGGCGGTTGGACACGTTCGTGCGTTCAGCCCCCAGCTCGTGAGCGAGTTCGGCGGGATAGCGTGGCCTGTCCAGCAGCGACGGCAGAGTCCGTGACAGTGAGCAGAGGCCGCGCCGAAGCCTCTTTGTCTACCTTTAGCGCGACCGGACCCTCCCAGCACAGGTGCCGGGAGGGTCCGGTCGCGCCTGCGATCCTCAGGCGGCCAGGAAGGCGTCGATCTGGTTGATCGCCCCGGTCGCCCCCTCCTCGACGCCCATGTCGATCACCTTCTGCAGCCCCTCGACAGTTTCGTAGGTGCTGCTGTGAACGACACGCGTGCCATTGCCGGTGCTCTGTGGACTATCACTACAGTCTGGTTTGTGCCTCGCCGGTGTAAGCCTCGTCGAGGAGACGTGACAATGTCGCATCCTGGGCCATCGACTTGTCGCCTATGCGCGACACAGGAATCCCCGGCGTCCAGGAGTTCATCACCACGGCGGAGAACTGGTCGTTCATGTCGGTTGGGCGAATCTCCCGGATCTGCTGACGAACGGCCATGCTTTGCAAGCGGCGGGCCAGGATCTGCATGGTCACCCCAGGCAGATAGTCGGCTTCCGGCCAGATCACAGACTCGCCATCCCAAAACGCGAGGTTCCAGATGGTGGCCTCGCTCAACCTCCCAACTCGGTCTTCGAATGCCGCATCGTCGAATCCACGGGCGTTCGCTCGCCGCAGGAAGAGGGTCTTGCCGACCTCGCCAACATGCTTGACCTGCGGCAGATGACGTTCGTGGCGGACGACATCGAGCGAGAGAGGGCCGACCGGGGGCTGCGCGGGGTCGGTGACCTTGACCAACACGTCGAGCTCCGGGGCGTCGTCGGCGGGTGCGAACTCGCCCGGGTGAGACGTGATGAAGCAGGTCAGCGATGCGTCAGCCGCCCCGGCATCGTCGACGGCGATACGCAGGAACTCAGTGATCTGGTCATCCGAGAGGTGCCGTCCGAAGAGTTCATCGCTGGCGTTGCGCAGGCGTTCGACGTGGAGGTCCATGCCCCGCACCGAGTGATTACGCATCTGCATCGCGGTGAAGTGGGCATAGCCGGCGAACGCCAACGGAGCCAGGTTCGAGACGGTTGCAGGACTACCATTGAGGTGAGTGATCGAGAGAGCCATAGGACGACCGTAGGAGTTGACGCTAGTGGCAAGCGCAAGTCTGGAAGACGCTCAACTGCTCCGCGTCGGCGACCTCGCGGCGCGCACCGGGACTAGCCCGCGCATGCTGCGGTACTACGAGAACAAGGGACTCATCGAGGCGGAACGTTCATCCTCGGGACAGCGACTCTTCGATCCCGCCGCAGCCGACCAAGTTCACCACATCAGGATGCTGCTGGCAGCCGGCCTGCCCACTCGGGCGATCAGTGAACTACTTGGTTGCATTCACGACCCCGGCCGTCTGGAACCCTGTGCCGTGCCTCTGCTCGTGGATCACCTGCGCGCCTATGACTCTCAGATCGCGGAGCTGGTCAGCACGCGGGAAACGCTCCAGGGCCTAATCGTTTCCTCGACACCTGGCTCCAAGTTGTCCCGCGACTTCGCATCCCAGTGAGCCACTCTCTGAGCGATCATCGGAGAAGGCATCTGCGCTCAGAAGCACCTGCGGAAGGCGCCTTGCTCCCTTACAGGCCGCGATCGGGATGGAAGCACCCCGGAGCGGAGCAAGAGTAGCTGTGCTTGGCTATGATCTTGTTCGCTCCGGTCGAACTCTGGTGAATTGTGATCACTGAGTGGCTGCCTCCTCACAGATCTGTTGTGGAACAGGCCGTGCGATGACCTCGGCGATCTTCCGCGGAGCACGGGCGGTCGCCACGATCGCCGGGATCATCGCAAGGAGGGCGAGCACCGCCAGCCCGGCCCCCACCCAGAGCGGGGCCATGACTCCGAAGGCGCCGATCCCAAGGCCGCCGATCCAGGAGCCGATCACGACACCGAAAGTGATGAAGGAGGAGTGCGTCGTGTTGACGAGGGAGCCGGCGTTGCCCGCCCGCTGGACACGCGTGATCATGGCCGGGTTAAGAGTGATCCCCACGAGGCCGATCCCAATCATCCCGACGATCGCCGCGGCGGGGACTTCGGCGAAGATCGCGAAGCCGACGAGGAACGCCACATTGAGGAGCAGGCCGGCGACGATTACCGAGATCGTGTGCGACTGCGCGAGCCGACCGACGACGATGTTGCCGACGACTGTCGCCGCCCCGTACCCGAGCAGCAGCAACGGGACGACTGGCTCGGAGAAGCCCGTGACGTCGGTGAGGATCGGCACGAAGTAGGAGAAAGCGGCGAAGGTCGCTCCGATGATGAGCGTCGAGGTCGCCATGATGAACCACAGTCGCGGATTTCGGAATACCCTCAGCTCCGCTCGGAGACCGCTCGAGTTATCCGGAGTGAGGCGGGGCAGCGCCAGCAGGGTCGCGACGGCGATGACCACGGTCAGGACGGCGATCGCGACAAAGGCCACCCGCCAGCCGAACCGGCCACCGATGAGCGTTGACAGCGGCAGACCGAGCGCTGTGCCGAGCATGAGGCCCTGCAGTGCCAGGCTCGTCGCCCGGCCGCGCAGCTCGGGCGCAGTGATCTGGGCGACGGTGGACAGTGCAACGCCGAAGAACGCCCCAGAGGCTGCTCCGGTGACGAGTCGTCCGACGACCATCGTGCCGTAGGAGGTCGACATCGCCGCGAGGGCATTGCCGATGAAGAAGACGATGAAGAGCACGAGCAGGGCGTTGTTCGTCCGTAAGCGCAGCACAGCGAGGGTGAGGGGCGGGCCGCCGATCGCCATCGCGAGGGCGAAGGCGGTGACGAGATAGCCGATCTGGGGGATGCTGGCACCGAGATCTCTCGACATCTGCGGCATGAGACCGCTGACGAGGAGTTCGCTGCAGACCATCACAAAGATGCCGAGCGTCATCAGGTATACGGGCTTGGGCATGGGCTGACCCTTTTGGCGGCCAGCGCGGGGGCGTGTTTTGAACTGCATAGTTCAGATCGTACTTCTGAACTGTTCAGTTCACAACTTGGGCGAACGCCTCTCTGACGATCGGGGCGGGGGTCGCACCTGACTACCGGGTCAGGCGGTGAGGGCGAGGAGCGAGAACCGAGTCGGGATGCGGGACGATGTGCCAGAAAGTGGATGGCACGTCGAGAAGTACCTCGGGTCAGGCGGTGAGGGCGAGGAGCGCGGTCTCGGCGATCGCGTCGAGGATTTTCCGGTCGGCACCAGACTGTGCCGAGACCCGCATCCCGGAGATGAGGGTCGTCACGTACCATGCGGCTTCGTGTGGGTTCCGGTCAATGGCGATCGAGCCATCTTGCTGCCCACTCAGGACAGCGGTACTCAACGCGGAGTTTCGCTTCCGCAGATCGGTGTCGATGAGCTGGGCAACTTCGGAGTTCCGTGCGGCGATGGAGGTGATGGTGTTGACGGTGAAGCAGCCGGAGCCGTTGCCCGCGGCCCGACTAGCGGCCTCGTCAGCGACGATGGCGGCGAGGAGCGAACGGATGCGCGTGAGGCCGTTAGCCCCCGGCGTTTCGAGGAGCGCGTCCTGCCTGGCAGTCGTTGTCGTGGTGTAGCGCATCAAGGCCCGTCGGAACAACTGCTCCTTGGACTGGAAGGTGTTATAAAGGCTGCTTCGGTTGAGTCCCGTTGCCGCGCAGAGCTCCTCCGTCGAGGTGCCGTCGAAGCCCTTCGCCCAGAACACCAGGCAGGCAGATTCCACCGCTCGTTCCTCATCGAATTGGCGCGGCCGTCCCATGACGTCACCCTATCAAGGTTCTGGATAGTTCAGCCCAAAACAGGCGGGTCGGCACGCTGAAGCGCTACTACGTTCAGCCAGCGAGGCACCGCAATGCCGGCGAACCTCCGCGATCCCTTGAGACCGCGGCGAATCAACCTCATGACCGACTTCCGGGGCCTTATCAGCACCAGCAAGGTCCACCCTGCGCACAGACCTCGCGACCCCACCGTCAGCCTTTGCGGCGGAACAGTCCCCGCTTCTGCTTGGCCTCCGCCATCTCCAGCACAGGTTCCTGGGTAACCGGATCGACGCTCTCGCGCAACTCGTATTTGGTCAATCCATACTTGGCCGGCTGCCCGGCAGCGGGTACCACATCAGGTTCGCCGGGCATCCGGTTGAGCCCCGTCCGCACTCGCTTGGCCAGCTCATCGTGGGTCATTCCTGAGTCAGTCAACAGCACCTCGCGACCGCCGATGGCGGCCAGCCCGCGTGTGATGACCGCGGTCGTCCCCTCGGGCGCCGTGGCCGGGTGTACGCGATAGGTCAGCCGCACTTCGTTCTTGATGTCCGCGGTGAACTGTTCTGCAGTCGTCACGTGCTGCTGGTGTGGCAGCCAGATCGCTGCCACTTCGCTCTGTTCGGCCAGCATCGCAACCATGGCCATCACGGCCGTCACCTGGCCGCCATCGCCCGGGTGCTCCGGAGCGAGGGTGACTACACCGCGGTGCTCGAGCACCGCCGCGCGGACCTGATCACGCAGCGGGCTGTTGCCTGCGTCCTTCGACAATTGTGCTGGCTTGATCGGCCCGGCGACCCGCCAGCGCACGTTCTCCTTCTCACCAGCCGGGATGACGGCATCCGTGCTCTGCTTCTCCGCAAGGAGTGCGGCGCGATTCGGCATCAGCGGCGCCAGCACGTCGCCTAGGTGGGCGTGCCGACTCTTCATCAGAACATGCACGGACCACGGCGGAGGACCACTCACCACGCTGGCCCGGCCTGGATCGAGTGCGGCCGTCACCCTTGCCTGGAGAAGACGGTCGATGAGTGCGTCACCGCCGTCAGGCGTGGCGACCTTGAAATCCATCTCCTCGGGCGTGGTCGGCAGCACCGCGAGGTAGTCGACCTCGCCGTGTGGGGTGATCGCACGCATGATGCTGGGCGGGTAGCCGACCGGTGGGCCGACGATAGCCCCGGCGAACCGCACCCCGGGTGCGAACAGGGTGCCCTCGTCGTCGACGACGGTGTGGCCCCAGCCGAGGAAGCTATCGTACGCGCTCGGGATGCGAGCGAGATCTTTGAGCAACTTGATCGGCCAGAAGTTCGACGGATCGTCCAGCAGGTCGCCGTCCAACGGATCAATGCCCGGCCAGCCGACGGGCACACCGAGCAGCAGTTCCAGGTGGGCTCCGCCCTCGGAACCCGGCGGCAGGGACATCGGACGGTCAGACATTCCTGCGGTCACCAGAGTGACGTACGGGATCTTCTCGGTCGGCCGGAACACATAAATGTCGAGGTGGATGCCGGTGCTGAGCTTCTCGGTGAGCACGGTGAAGTCATCCCCGAGGAATGCGGTGAGGTGTGCCTCGCAGGCGCGGCGGCGGACCTCGTCCCGCGGTGCGACATCGGCAAGCGGATCGACACCGTGATGCTCGAAGACCGGATCGCCGCCAATAGCCTGACTCTGCTCGTCGGGGGACGGAGTTGTCATAGTGGATCCCTCCAGGATGCCGGCGCCCAGCGGTTGTGCGCTCAACCAGCTCGACGCCTCCGAGGCGACGATCGTTCCACGAGCATAGCGATGTGTTGAGTCCTCGACCAGGGCAAGTATCGAAACCCTCCCAGCACAGGTGCCGGGAGGGTTCGATTGCGTTTGCGATCCTCAGGCGGCCAGGAAGGCGTCGATCTGGTTGATCGCCCCGGTCGCCCCCTCCTCGACGCCCATGTCGATCACCTTCTGTAGGCCCTCGACAGTTTCGTAGGTGCTGCTGTAGACGACTCGCGTGCCATTGCCGGTGCTCTCGAAGCGGTACTCGTTATGCGAGACCGGCATGTCGGGTGCAGGCTTGAGCTCGGCGTCGGCGAAGCCATCACGGAAGCTGAAGCTGTGTGGCTCGTCGACGTTGTCGATCTCCCACCAGCCACCGAACTTCTCGCCCTCGGGACTGGTCATGTAGTACGTGACCCGGCTGCCAGGCGTGAGGGAATGGTCGACGAACGTGGCCGGGTAGGTCGGCGGGCCCCACACCTGCTCGAGCTGACGAGGGTCGGCATAGACCTGCCACACCCGTTCGACGGGGGCGGCGAACTCCGCGGTAATGGTCAGGGTGCGGTTTTCCAGGTCCTTCTGGATGTCGGTGACAGGCATGTCAGTTCTCCTCAGTGCTGGTGTCGGTGATCTCTTCGGTGTGAAACAGCTCGTCCATCCGGGCGATACGGCCGCGCCAAACCTCTTCGATTTCGGTGAGCATCGCACCCACCGACCGCACGGCCTCCACGTCGCCGCTGGCCAGAGCCTCACGCCCGATGCGCCGCTTGGTGATCAGGCCCGCCCTCTCCAGTACAGCAACGTGCTTCTGCACCGCAGCGAAGCTCATGTCGTACTTCGCCGCGAGCGCGGAGACCGACTGCTCCCCGGTCAGAACCCGACGCATGATGTCGCGCCGCGTCCGATCGGCCAGGGCGTGGAACAGTGCGTCAGCCTTGTCCTCGTCGCTTTCGGTCACGACTAAATCATACAACTGAACGGTTGTAAGTTGTCAAGAGGTGGCCCGGATAAAAATCAATCGTCTTGTCGCGGCGAACACCGGCACACCAAGAGAACTCCGAGGACGGCCAGCGACGGCAATTTTTTCGATCTCGAGAGCGTCCCCAGATACCCCCCAGATCTGGTTCAGGTGTGGGTGCCGACGTTGATCACACTGCCGTGGGCATCTCTATAGAAGAAGCGAGTGACGCCCCAGGGCTCGTCGGTAAGGGGATGGACGATCTCCAGCCCAGCTTCTGTCGCTCGACGCAATGCCTCCGCTACGTCATCGACGAAGATCGAGACATCGGGGTTTACCGGGGCGGAAGCGTCTGTCGTCATGACGCTCAGCTGGTGGCCTTCGCCATCTCCTAGCGTCACGATCCAGCCGTGATCCATGAGCACGGACCACCCGAGAACATCGCGGTGGGCTGCGATCGCGCTTTCGATATCGGTGACGGTCAGATTTGGGACAACTCGGTCAACTCGCATGGGTCCATTACACAGCACGTAACCGGCCAGCGTGCCGCAAATTAGGGCCATTCAGCGAGGCTCCCGCGGCCAATCTCGAATGAGGCGGGTGCGTTGACTCGGCCTCGGACCCGATACACCCCGGGCGGCCACTGCCCGATGCTCAACTAGACCAATGATCTGGCGCCTCGGCTGCTGTCATGTCACCAGTCACTCCTACCCGACTTCTCCGACCAGGTGGCAATGGTGCCGGCTGCGGATGCACGAGCCGAGCGGCACAACCCGCAACACACCTCGAGTTCGACGCACCCGCAGACTGGCAGCGTCGAAGCGTCACATGGTTCCCGCTCAGGCGCCGATATAGGCCGCGAGGTGCTCGCCGGTGAGGGTGGAACGGGCGGCGACCAGGTCGGCGGGTGTCCCCTCGAAGACGATCCGGCCGCCGTCGTGGCCGGCACCTGGACCGAGGTCGATGATCCAGTCCGCGTGCGCCATCACCGCTTGGTGGTGCTCGATGACGATGACCGATTTGCCGGATTCCACCAGGCGGTCGAGCAGCCCGAGGAGTTGCTCCACATCAGCGAGGTGCAGACCGGTGGTCGGCTCGTCGAGGACGTAGATGTCACCCTTCTCCGCCATCTGGGTGGCCAGCTTGAGCCGCTGCCGCTCGCCACCGGACAGCGTTGTCAGCGGCTGCCCCAGCGAGAGGTAACCGAGCCCGACGTCGGCCAGCCGGTCCAGGATCTTGTGCGCGGCCGGCGTGCGCGCCTCGCCGTCGCCAAAGAACTCTTCAGCCTCGGTCACCGACATCGCGAGCACTTCGGCGATGTTCTTAGACCCCAGCGTGTACTCCAGCACCGACGCCTGGAACCGCTTCCCCTCGCACTCCTCGCAGGTGGATTCGACGGTAGCCATCACGCCGAGATCGGTGTAGATGACGCCGGCGCCGTTGCAGGTCGGGCAGCCTCCCTCGGAGTTGGAGCTGAAGAGCGCCGGCTTCACGCCGTTGGCCTTCGCGAACGCCTTACGGATCGGGTCGAGCAGGCCGGTGTACGTCGCCGGATTGCTCCGGCGCGAACCGCGGATCGCGCCCTGGTCGATCACCACTACGCCGTCGCGACCGGCGACCGAACCGTGGATCAACGAGCTCTTGCCTGATCCGGCGACGCCGGTGAGCACGCAGAGCACCCCGAGCGGGATGTCGACATCCAAGCCCCGGAGGTTGTGCTCCGAGGCGCCACGGACCTCCAGCGCACCGGATGACGAACGCACCGATTCCCTGACGCTCGCCCGGTCGTCGAGATGGCGGCCGGTGACGGTGTCACTCCCCCGCAGCCCCTCCACGGTGCCCTCGAAGCAGACGGTGCCACCACCCGTGCCTGCGCCGGGGCCGAGGTCGACGATGTGGTCGGCGATCCCAATCGTCTCGGGCTTGTGCTCCACGACGAGCACTGTGTTGCCCTTGTCGCGCAACTGCAGAAGCAGGTCGTTCATCCGCTCGATGTCGTGCGGGTGCAGGCCGATCGTGGGCTCGTCGAAGACATAGGTGACGTCGGTCAGCGAAGAGCCGAGGTGGCGGATCATCTTGGTCCGCTGGGCCTCTCCCCCGGAAAGCGTGCCCGCGGGACGGTCGAGCGAAAGGTAGCCCAATCCGATCTCCGCGAACGAGTCGAGCAGGTGCTGCAGCCCGGTGAGCAGCGGCGCTACCTCGGGCTCGTCGAGGCCGCGGATCCAGTCGGCCAGGTCGCTGATCTGCATCGCGCAGACGTCGGCGATGTTCTTCCCCTTGATCTTCGACGACCGGGCCTCCGGGCTGAGCCGGGTGCCGTCGCACTCAGGACAGGTCTGAAACGTCACTACCCGCTCAACGAAGGCGCGGATATGCGGCTGCAGCGCGTCGACGTCCTTCGAGAGCATAGACTTCTGCACCTTCGGGATCACGCCCTCGTAGGTCAGGTTGATGCCCTCGACCTTGATCTTGGTCGGCTCCCGGTAGAGCAGATCGTGCAGCTCCCGCTTGTTGAACTTGCCGATCGGCTTGTCCATGTCGAAGTAGCCACTACCGCTGAAGATCCGGCCATACCAGCCGTCCATGCTGTACCCGGGGATGGTGAGTGCACCCTCACTGAGCGACTTCGAGTCGTCGTACAGCGCCGACAGATCGAAGTCGGTCACCGAGCCGCGGCCCTCGCAGCGCGGACACATGCCGCCGAGCCGGTTGAAAGTCGCCTTCTCAGACTTCGTTTTGCCGCCCCGCTCGACGGTGATCGCGCCACTGGCCTTCACCGAGGGCACGTTGAACGAGTACGCGTTCGGCGAGCCGATATGCGGTTGACCGAGCCTGCTGAAGAGGATGCGCAGCATGGCGTTGGCGTCGGTCGCGGTTCCAACCGTGGAGCGGGGGTTGGAGCCCATCCGCTCCTGATCGACGATGATCGCCGTCGTCAGGCCATCCAGTAGGTCGACCTCCGGCCGCGAGAGCGAGGGCATGAAACCCTGCACGAAGGCGCTGTAGGTCTCGTTGATCATCCGCTGCGACTCCGCGGCGATGGTGCCGAATACCAGCGAGCTCTTCCCCGAGCCGGAGACGCCAGTGAACACCGTCAAGCGGCGCTTCGGGATCTCGACGTGTATGTCCTTCAGGTTGTTCTCGCGCGCTCCCTGCACGCGGATCAGATCGTGGCTGTCAGCAACGTGCAGCTCGGGCGACTGGGTGCCCGTCCTCGTGGCCGTGCTCATCATGTCTCCATCTGTTCGGGCGCAGGACGCCTTGGCGGTCTCCGTCGGCTCGCCTGGCTCGATTGTAGCCAGCTTCGAGCGATAGGTCTGGTTCTTGGACGAGGCTCAGACCGCCACGGCCCAGCTGATCAGCCTGGTTGTTGGACGGGGGTCAGACCGCCGCGGTCTCCCACCCGAACCCATCCGGGTCGGTGAACTGGCCGGCATCGCTGTGCAGCACGATCCGGTGCGATCCGCTGCCGTCCGGTGAGACACCGGCGTCCTTGGCGAGGGCACGGCGGCCATAGAGTGCCAGTTTGATCTGCGAAGCCGGGCTCTCGAACTCGACGTACTTGCCGCCGAAGCTCCGCTTCACGGCCAACCCGAGTTCGACGTAGAACTGTTTGCTCGCCTTCACGTCCGCGACTCCGAGCAGCAGCACGACCTCGTCGACCTGCCGGGTGGCGGGGCCCTTGTCCTTCTTCGACGATGTCGCTACCTTCCAGATCGCCCCGTCCGGCGCCTGAACGACGCCGCCGTAGCCCCAGAAGCTCTTCTCGACCGGCTTCAGCGCCGTGGCGCCGCCATCGAGCGCGGAGCCGATAAGACTGTCGACCGTGCTCGGCTGGGATACAACGAGCGACATCGTGAAACCGCGAAAACCGGTCGTCGGCGTGTCCGCTGCGCGAAAGTTGACGGTGTCGCCCAGGTCGAATGCCTTGGCATAGAACGCCTCGGCCGCTGCGACATCGGACACTTCGAGGGTGAGCGACGCGATGCCCGTCATGACAGCTCCTGGATGCGGATCATATTGCCCGCGGGATCGCGGAAGGCGCAGTCACGCACCCCGTATGGCTGTTCGGTTGGCTCCTGAACCACCTCGGCATCGCTGGCTTCCACCTCGGCGAAAGTGCCGTCAAGGTCCGGGGTGGCCAGCAGGATCCAGCCGTAGGTGCCCTTGGCCATCATCTCGACAATGGTGCGTCGCTCGTCGTCGGTGACTCCAGGGTCGGCAGCGGGAGGCGCCAGGAGAATGGATGTTCCGGGCTGGTTGGCGGGTCCAACCGTGATCCAGCGCATCGTGCCGTTTCCGACATCATTGCGGACCTCGAAGCCGAGGGTGTCGCGATAGAAGGCCAGGGAGGCGTCCGGATCGGTATGCGGAAGGTAGGTTGTGTTGATTGTGATGTCCATGACATTCACAATAATTGCGGCTCGGGCGCCGGCGCTTCTCGATTCCTGATCGGTCTGGTCACCTGTTTCGCAACGCACGCCGGCAGCTCCGCCGTAGCCTGCAACGCCTCACGCCGATAGACGCTCGGCGGCACACCGACCAGCTCGGTGAAGCGACTGCTGAAGGTTCCCAGCGACGAGCAGCCGACCGCGAAACAGACCTCGGTGACGCTGAGGTCCCCACGGCGAAGCAGCGCCATTGCGCGCTCGATTCGCCGGGTCATCAGGTAGGCGTACGGCGACTCCCCGTAGGCAAGCCGGAACTGCCGGCTGAGGTGCCCGGCTGACATATTGACGCCACGAGCGAGTGCCTCGACATCAAGTGGCTGAGCGAACTCCCGGTCCATCCGGTCCCGCACCCGGCGCAGCAGGGCGAGGTCGCGCAGGCGCTGCGAGGTGGCAGGAGGGCTGGTCACATGCGCGATCGTGCCACGTCGGACCAACGTTGTCCAGGGTCGGTGACAGTTGTTCAGCGCCGATGGCCGGTGTCCAGCGCCGATGGCCGGTGTCCAGCGCCGATGACGCCGCGTTCAGTCGTCGCTGTGCCGGAGCTGCCGGCGAGCAGAGAGCAGTTCGATCTCTGGCCGGCCGGCGACGAAACGGTCGGCCTCGTCCAGCACATCGACCAGGTGTTTGCTGTCGGCAGCCACCAGGCCGACGCCGATGACGGCCCGCCGGTGCAGATCCTGATGGTCGACCTCTGCCGCGGAAACCTCGTACCGCCGCTTGAGGTCGGCCAGGATAGGGCGCACCACCGCGCGTTTGGCCTTCAGTGAGTGCACGTCGCCGAGTAACAGGTCGAATTCGACCCAGCCAATCCACATGGGACCATTCTGCCGGTGATCGTTCACCGGGACAGCATCCCCTTGGCCACTCGGCAACAAAACCGAAACCCGGCCTCCTACTCCGGGCCCACCGGGCAACCGGCCTGTTCGGCAAAAAGATAGATCGCGCGCCGCGCCGCCTGCACTGTCATGAGCTTGTTACCCCCGACTATATGCAAGCCATAGGCGTCCTCAAGAGCAACGAAGTTCATCGCAATGTCGTGCAGGTCGCCCGTCGGCGAGAAGTCACCGGAAGCGGTGCCGCTGCTGAGGATCTCGGCGTAAACGGCAAGCTGCCGTTGGTACATCCGCTCGACCAGATAGTCGTGCAGCTTTGAGTTACCGGCGAGGATGTCGAACTCGTAGAGCAACCGCATCAACGCATCGTCCGGCCCGTTCGGCAAACCCGCGTCAATCGCCACCCGCAGCTGGCGGCCCGGGCTACGCTCCTTCATCACCAACGCGTCGCGCTGATCACCGATCCGCTGGTTGCCGGCATCGTGCGCCTCGACCAGAAGGGCGTCCAGATCCTCGTAGTAGTACAGCAGCGCACCCCTGGTCAGGCCCGCTTCCCTGGCGACGTCTGTCATGGATAGCTCGCGCAAGCCTCGCTCGGCTGCGGCGGCGAGTGTCGCCTGAATCAGGTCGTTACGGCGCTTGGCCTGGGTGCTCGGACGTGCCATTCCTTGACAGTAACCTATGACCGGTGTCACACTCCAAAGTGTTATTTGACGTTGATGTCAAAAAACTCTTTGTCTACGCGAGAGCGAGTAATTCCCAACCATGAGTGTCGATATTCTGTTCACCGGCGGCGCCGTCCGCACCTTCGATCACGAAGCCGCCTGGGTCGAGGCGATCGGTGTGACGAACGGCAGGATCAGCTATCTCGGCACCAGCGCCGACGCACCCAGCGCCCGCGTGACCCACGATCTAGCCGGCCGGCTCGTGACGCCGGGAATTATCGACTCGCACAATCACCTTCTCCTTGGCTTCGACGACGAGGCGGTAAGCCTGGAAGGCGCCCAGACCCTGGATGAGATTCGGCAAAGGATCCGGAATCATGCCCAGGAGCACCCTGACCTGCGTTGGATCTGCGCGGAGAACGCCGTCTACTCCGTTGTGCAGGGCCGTCGCCCGGATGCCGGCGACCTGGACGGTTTGACGGACAAGCCGATCTTCATCACCACCTACGACCAGCACTCGGTCTGGCTGAATCGTGCCGCGATCACCAGCCTCGGGCTGGATACCGGGTCAAGCATCGCCTGGGGCAACCCGGAGCGGGACTCTGTGACCGGTCGCGCCACGGGCTGGGTGACCGATTTCTACACCAGCGCCATGACCCGCGCCGGCCTGACCGCACTGCAGCGAGACATCCCGCTGTACTCGCCGGATCGTCGCTACCGCAAGCTCGCGTCCAGCCTCGATCTGGCCGCGCAGTCCGGCATCACCACCGTCGTCGAACCGCAGGTCCCGCTCGCCGAACTCGATCTGATGTACCGCGCGGAGCGTGACGGCCGGATGCGCTCCCGGGTGATCACCGCCCTTTACCACCCGGTCGGCGCCGATGCCGCGTTCCGTTCGGACCTGCGTGAGGCCGTCGATGGGGCACCGCAGAGCAGCCGGCTTCGACTCGGCCCGCTCAAGCTCTACGCAGACGACGTCATCGAACCGCACACAGCGGCCATGTTGAGCGATTACGCCAACCGGCCAGGTCACCGCGGGCGACCTACATTGCCGCCCACCGAGTTCGCAAAACTGCTGACCGAGCTCGATCGGATGGGGTTCAAGACACATACTCACGCGACCGGCGACTGGGGCGTGCGCGTGGCACTGGACGCCATCGAGGAAGCCGGCCGCATCAACCAGACCCGCGACCGAAGGCACGGGATTGTCCACGTCGAGTGCCTCGCTCCGGAGGACCTGCCTCGGTTCCGTGAACTTGGCGTTGTCGCGGCAATGCAGCCACGCCACTGCTCACCGGATCTCGTCGCCGGAACCTGGATGGATAACGTCGGCGAGGAGCGCTGGAGTCGCGCCTGGCGATTCAACTCGCTGATCAAATCCGGCGCCCACGTTGCCTTCTCCAGTGACTGGCAGGTCGGCGAGATGGATCCACTGGTCGGCGTGTACAGCGCCATGACCCGGGCAGGACTTGACGGGCGCGACTCCTGGACCGTGGACGAGCGGGTCGGTCTCGACGCAACCCTCGAGGCCTACACCCGCGGCGGGGCCTGGGCGTGGCACTCGGAGAACGAACTCGGACAGCTAAGGATTGGCGCCGCCGCCGACCTGGTCGTCTGGTCGGAAAATCTGTACAACCTCAGCCCAGCCGAAATTCTCGAACAGCGTGCCGACCTCACCATGGTCGGCGGCGAAGTAATTCACGACGCGCAAAACGAACTAGTTTCCGGATAGCTCGTGCCCGCGAGCGTAATCTTTCATTTCAAAGCGATGGGGCTTGAATCATGACTACCGCATCAACAGATATCAGCGCAGTACACGAGCAAGGCCAACTCAAACGATCGCTCAAACTTCGGCACATCGTATTCATCGGTCTGGCATACCTGTCCCCCCTTGCTGTGTTCGACACCTTCGGCATCGTTTCGGAGGCGACATCGGGCCACGTACCCATGGCGTACGTCCTGATTGTCATCGCCGTGCTCTTCACCGCGTTCAGCTACGGGAAGATGGTGCGCGCATACCCTTCATCCGGGTCGGCCTACACCTATACCCGGCGCACGATTAATTCCCATCTCGGCTTCCTGGTCGGCTGGGCGGCGATGCTGGACTACCTGTTCCTGCCGATGATCAACGCGCTGCTCTCAAGCATTTACATGACAATCGCTTTCCCGGACGTGCCGGCGTGGGTCTGGATCATAATGACGATCGTGATCTGCACCTCGCTCAATTTGTTCGGCGTCAAACTCGCCGCAAAGGTCAATTACCTTCTGGTCATCATCGAGATCGTCGTCGCGCTGTCATTTGTGGCGTTCACCATCAAGAACATCCTGGCTGGAGCGAATGGAGCGGAACTGTCGCTCGCCCCATTCGTGACCGCCGATATGTCGATGCCGACTGTTGCGGCCGGCGCTTCGATTCTGGCCCTGTCATTCCTCGGGTTCGACGCCGTCACAACTCTTTCCGAAGAGGCGAAGCACCCCCGCCGGGACATTCCGAAGGCGATTTTCATCATCGTCGCCGTTGCCGCCGCGTTCTTCATCGGCGTCACCTACTTCATGCAGGTGCTCTTTCCGGATGTCTCCGCGATCCAGAACATCGCCGGCGCCTCCCCGGAAATGGCTAAGTACATCGGTGGCGCCGCATTCCAGGCCGTCTTCATTGGTGGATACATGGTTGCGGTGCTGGCCTGCGGACTCACCCAGCAGATGAGCGCGAGCCGGCTGCTTTTCGCCATGGGTCGTGACGGCGTGCTGCCCAAGAAATTCTTCGGCTACATCAGCGCCAAGTCGGGTATACCGGTGCTGAACATCCTGTTGATCGGCCTACTGGCGACATCCGCTGTGTTCCTGGATCTGTCGAAGGCTGCGTCGTTGATCAACTTCGGTGCGTTCGTGGCGTTCGCCTTCGTGAACCTGTCGGTGATTTCCTACTACTTCCGCTTCCTGGGTGACAAGTCGCCAGGAAAGGTCATCGGCTACCTCGTCGCGCCGGCGCTCGGCGTCATCGTTAACGTTCTGCTGTGGATAAGCCTCGAACCCAGCGCCAAGATCGTCGGCCTGAGCTGGACGGTCATCGGCGTTATCTATCTGGCCGTACTGACCCGGGGATTCCGTCGGACGCCCCCGCAGATGACCGCCGTGCCCGAGTAGCGGCGAGCAGGCGCGCGGCTACTATTTCTCCTTCGGCGCGACCGTGAACCGCTACACGATCGGGCTGACGTTGACGATGATCACCTGGGTGTTCTTGGTGGCGTCATAGCGCAGGTCGTAGTTCACTTCCAGGCCGGTGGATGTGCCGGAAACGAGGGAGAACTCGCTGCTGTGCTCCGGGTCCGCCTCGGCGGAGGTAATCCAGCGCTCAGCGGATTCGCCATCGATCCCATACCGGTCCACCCCATCACGGATGAGTTCGAAGTACTCCTCGGCGGACTCGGTGGTGAGGAAGTACGTCACGACGCTGAAGTCCGTCCGGGTATCCACGGTGTTGAAACGGATGCGGTCAGTTTCCCCGCTGATCTCCCCCGAAGGGCCCACAATTGTGAGCTGAACCTTATCGTGTGGGTCCCGAGTGTTGATCTCCGGTCCCAGGTCGTCCTGAGGTAGGCCTACGTCGGACTTCTCGAGGTTGCCCGACCTCATGTCTAGCCGCGCGGTCCTGCTCGCGAGGATTCGTTCCACTCCCGCGTCATCAAGAGTTGAGTAGGCCCCCGCAGGCAACGTCGGAGACGCCGTGTCAGCCGGTCCTCGGGATAAGGCGCAACCGCTCACCAGCAGGCTGGTGGCCAGCAGGAGTGTGGCCAGCAGGAGTGTGGCCATCCGTCGCCCCAGCCGGACGCCGCTAGGTGATGCGTCCGGCCTGGACTTCACTGGTGGCTCAATGCTCATGCGCTTCCTGTCGGTTGTCACGATACGGCGATGCATCATAGTCGCAGTACGACGTCTTCGGCGGTGCAGGCGGGGGGTGGCGGCGACGGCTGCAGCTACGGCAGGAAAGACCGGAACATGGCCAGCCCCGCCACCCCGAAGGCCGCCAGGATGACGCCGGTGGAGAGTCGCCCACGGGCGGCGGGGAGGCCTGGTAACGCTGACTCGACAGGGTTCGCCGGGTTGTAGAGCACCCTGATCGGCTCACCGATGATGTGCTGATCCGGCCCGAAAACGTCGCCCTGGCCCGGATGCCGGGCTCCGCTCCAGTCCATGAACTCGTACGACGGTGCGAATCGATGCCGGCCGCTTGAGGGCCCGTCCGGCCCGGGCAGGATGCCGGTGACCGTTCCGGTCGCTGCCGCCCAGCCCTTCCATGCCCGGCACCGGCAGAATGACTCGAACAACGACCATCCCACCAACAGCACTCCCACCGTAAGGACGACAGCGGGAATAGCCAGCAGCGCCGCAGTGATTTCCATGGTTATTCCGGGAAGAGCCCGATGAAGAAGTAGAACGCCACCGCAATTGTCACCATGAACGGAATCGCACAACCCAATGTGTGGCGGGTCTTGGGCGACTGGTGGAACGACTGGTTTGGATTGGCCGGGTTATAGACCACTTTGATGGTGCTTCCGGGCACAGGGATCTCGGCGCCGGGGATCTCCGACTGGCCCGCAAAGAGCGTCCCGTGCGGGTCCAGAAACTGATACGCGGGAAAATAGCGGCGGTGCCTATCGCCCCCGCCGAAACCGCTGCTCCACCCGGCGACATGCCCAGTGACCGCGGCAGTCACACACGGCCAATCGGCGGTTTGCCGCTCCTGCCGCCGCGTTTTGCGCACCATGTGGATGATCGACAAGGCGGCAACCACCACAAAGATCGCCCACGCGACATACATAACGGTTCTCATGAAATCGTCCAGGAAGAAAGCGTATGAGTCACCCAAGAAGTATGCCAGTGAAGAATGCCTACTACGGCACCAGTCTGCCGATAAACGACGGCATCGCAATGCCCTGGCTGGCGGATGAAGGCTGAACCGCTCAGATTGTGACCGTCTGGCGCCTTGACCCAAACGCCCCCGCAGATGACCGCCGTGCCCGAGTAGCGGCGAGCAGTCGCGGGCCTGCTACTTCTTTTTCGGCGTGAACGACGTCGAACAGGCCCACGACTTCTTTCCCTTGGTCGCGGTCACGGTCACCGTGACCGACTTTCCGGGCGTTGCCCCGCTGATGTAGTACTCAAGGTTCGCGTTGCCCTTACTGCTGGCCTTCGTCGACTTCCTGGTCTTCGTCGTCTTGTAGTGTGCCGTCGTCGTGACGTTGGCTTTCGATTCGACGTTGCTTACCCGGACAGTCGTGTAGGAGTACTGCCTGGGCTTGCTCACCGACATGCTGGCCTTGCACTTCCCGACCTTCTTCGCACTGGCCGCTGCCACGGATGCCGTGGTGGTTGCCTCGCTCGGCGCCGCGGAGACGGCGACCGGAACCATGGCCAGGACACATGCCGACAGGAAAGCTAACAGGTGGCGCCTCATCGAGATCGACCTTTCACGTCTTGGGGCGACCTCATGGCGCCGATATCAGGATCCTAACCTGGCGTGACGCATGCGCGGCAAGCAGTCGGCGAAACGCGAAACCGCCGCTAGGCCTGCGGCGTGTCTTCGACCCGGGAGAAGCTCAGCGTTTCGCCCCGCGCTCCGCCCATCCAGATGTCCTGACAGGCGGCCGCCATCTCTTCCATACCCTCGACAACGGCACCGAAAACGTTTCCGGGGACCCAGCCCTGATCTCCGTTGATCAGCAGGTTATTCCGGCCGTAGAACAGCGCGAGGTCGATGATCTTGTCGCTCGGACCAAACCCCTCCTCGCCTTCGCCGTAGCCGTAGCCCGGATTGCCCAGATCGTCGGCATCGAAGGCGAAATAGCACAGGTCGCCGGGAATCGGCGTGATCGTGGTGTTCTCCTTGCCCGGTTCCACCTCGGCGAATGCCGGGATGAAGTTATAGATCTCGTTGCGGGCGTACTTGCCGTGGAACACCTGGCTCGACAACGGCAATGCATTCCACACGGCGCTGGCGGTGCGCGGAGCCTCATCGTCCAGCAGGCGGGCGATACAGCTGACGCCGCGTGATTCCAGCGTGACCTTGATGAACCGGGGCATAGAGATCTCCTTCAGTTTTCCTGCGATTTCCATTGACGGGGTGATGAAACCCTAGCGTAGGATTGTCGACAATCCAAGGGTGACAAATGAGAGTGACGCTGATGGCTCAGACAGACAGCTCGGGCATCCCAAACGGCCCGGCCGGACAGCACAGAATCGGCGTTGTCGTCCCGTACGATATGGCGCTGGACCGCGAGCTGTGGCGTTGGACGCCGCCAGAGGCGTCGCTCTTCTTCACTCGAACTCCCGACGAGATGCTTCCGGTAACCCTTGAGATGACCGAGAAGGTCGGAGACCCGCAAGTGGTGCTGACGGCGGCGCGCAGTCTCCGCTCACTGGCACCCGTCTCATACTTCTACGCCTGCACATCGGGCAGCTTCGTCCGCGGCCTGGCCGCCGAGCAGCACCTCGTCGAAGCACTCAGGGCAACGGGCGCTCCGGCCGCCACGGCGTCGGGCGCCGTCCTCACCGCCCTGGCGTATCTCAACGCGCGACTAGTCTCCATTGCCACGCCGTACGACGAGCCGATCACGCGGCGCCTGGTCGAGTTCCTCGGCGAAGCCGGCGTCACCGTTGCTGGTGAGGCATATCTGAACATCCGTGAAGACATACCGTTCGTGCCTTACCACCGCACGGCGGAACTGATCCGGAGTGCGGATCGGGCCGAGGCAGAGGCCATCGTGGTGTCATGCACAAACCTGCCGACCTATGACCTGATCGCGCCGCTCGAAGACCAGCTGGGCAAGCCGATCATCACCGCAAATCAGGCCGGCATGTGGGCCGCCCTTCGCAACTGCGGCCTCGATGCGGTCGGACCGGGTCAGCGGCTGCTCGGCACCGAGCCGACGCCGCCGCTGACCCAGCAGTACGGCCACGACCAGGTCCTGCACTCCGGCCCGGAACAGCCGTAGTGTTCCAGCACCAGTCCTAACGTTCCAGCACCAGTCCTAACGTTCCAGCACCGCGCGAAGGAAGCTCCTTGTCCGCTCGTGACTGGGGTTCGTGAAGATCTCCTCGGGCGGCCCCTTCTCGACCACGACACCCTTGTCGAACATCACGACGCGGTCCGAGATCTCCTGAGCGAACCTCATCTCATGGGTGACCATCAACATCGTCATATCGGTGGTGGTGGCCAACTCACGGATGACGCCCAGCACCTCTCCGATCAGCTCGGGGTCGAGTGCCGAGGTTGGCTCGTCGAACAGCATCACGCGCGGGCGCATCGCCAGGGCTCGGGCGATGGCAACACGCTGTTGCTGGCCGCCGGACAGCTGCGGCGGCCGATGACCGATGTGGGCCTGCAGCCCGACCATTTCCAGCAGCTCGACTGCCCGTTCCTTCGCCTCCGCCTTTGGCATTCCCAGCACGTGCACCGGCGCCTCGATCACATTCTCAAGCACCGTCATATGCGGGAACAGGTTGAACTGCTGGAACACCATGCCCACTTTTTTGCGGGTCTCGCGCATCTGTTTGGTTTCCCTGGGCTTACTGCCCCGCTTGACGTCCCATAGCGGATCCCCACCGACGGTGACAATGCCCTCGTCCGGATACTCCAGCGTCATCAGAATGCGCAGAATCGTTGTCTTTCCCGACCCAGACGGACCAATGATCGACACCTTCTCACCGGCGCGCACCTCGAAGTCGAGGCCGCGGAGCACGTGGTTCTCCCCCCATGCCTTCGACACGCCGGAAAACGAAATCTCGACATCGGATGCCGACCGCCGCGAACCCTGCGCCGGCTCCTCGCGCTCACTGTGTGGTTGCAAAACGTCGCTCCAATACTCGAATAAGGGCCGAAGCCGGGTAGCTGATCGCAACATAGAGCAATCCGGCAACCGTCAGGGGCTCCAGGTACTGATAGTTGCTGTTGCCGAAGCTCAGCGCGACCTGCATCATCTCGACGACGGTAATCGCCGAGAGGACAGCGGAGTCCTTGAACATCTGGATCAGGTAGTTGCCAAGGATCGGTATGATCGCCCGAATACCCTGCGGCAGGATTATCTGCCCCCAGAGCCGGGATGGCGGCAGGCTCAGCGCCTTGGCTGCCTCCCACTGCCCGACGGCAACACCCTCAATACCGGAGCGATAGACCTCGGCAGTGTACGAGCTGTAGTTCAGCCCAATCACGATCACACCGGTGACAAACGCATTTGCCTGGATGCCGAAGTCGGGCAGGATGTAGTAGGCCACATACAGCTGCACCAGCAGCGGCGTTCCGCGGACGAACAACACATAGAAACTGAAGATCTGCGAAATCACCGGAATCTTCAGCCGCCGGACCACCGCAACGAACAGGCCGACGACCAGGGCGATCGCCATCCCGAGCAGGGTGACCTGGACCGTGACCACCAGGCCTCTGAGCACCAGCGGCAAAAACTCGAGCGTGTACTCGAAATCCCACGTCATCGGACCGCACCTCCGCCCAGGATCGACTTCAGCGGACGGATCTTCGGGATCTTCCGGCGGTCCAATGCGAACCGCCGTTCCAGCCAGGCCATCAGTAGCGACAACAGCCAGGACAGGATGAAGTAGACAACCAGGATGGTGAGGAAGATTTCCACCGTGTCTCCGGTCGTCGTGCGGGCCTGCTGTGCCCGGAAGGTGAGTTCCGAGACCGTGACCAGCGAGACCAACGAGCTGTTCTTCAGCAGGTCGACGAAGATGTTGCCGAAGTTTGGCAGCATCGCCGGGATCGACTGCGGTATCAGAATCCGCCGCATCCTTAAGCCGGGCCGCATGCCAAGGGCGATGGCGGCCTCGGTCTGTCCCTTGGCGCGGGACAGGATGGTTCCGCGCACGATTTCTGCCGCGTAGGCGCCCTCATTGAAACCGAGGGCGATTACGGCGGCGGTGATCGGTTGAAGCTGGATCCCGAAGAACGGCAGCGCATAGAACAGCCAGAACATCTGCACCAGCATCGACGAACCGCGGAAGAACTCAACGAAGACGGCGGCCGGCCAGCGCAGGATCCGGTGCGACGACAGCCGCATAAGGCCGGCAACAAACGCGGTGATGACTGCCAGCACGCAGCCGAGGAACGAAACCAGGATGGTTATACCGAC